>CAXBSH010000006.1:0-43883 GCA_963977705.1 uncultured Planctomycetaceae bacterium | reverse complement strand
CCACGATTTGGGAGATCGGCAAAGACTTTGATGTTTCCGGGCCCGATTCCCCATGGTGGGAGGACGACGCCCCCCTTCCCCTCGCGACGGTTCAAACCCCTTTCGGCATCCACGAAAAACTGTCCTGTCCCCTTGTTGGGGCCCACCAAAGGGCGAACCTCGCCTGCGCCGTAGCGGCGCTGGAAATCCTGCTGGGCACGCACCGCCGCGCTGAGCCGCGCGCGCCGTGGTGGAAGCAAGTTCGCTCGCGCGTTGGCTGGATGCATCGTTTTGGAGCACGGTGCTATTCATTTCTTCCATGCTCGCGGCGGTTTCTTCCAGCGAAGCCGCCTGTTCCTCGCTGCGGCGCGACAGGTCGACGTTGCCCAGCGCGATTTCGGCAGCGGCCGGAATATCAAAAGCCTGGCGCAGCGCGGCTTGCAGGCCGCTGGTAGCAGGATTGGGATAAAGATGAATCGGCGCCTCAGCCAAGCGGGCAGCCCATTCGGCCTGCAATTGGGGCGAGTGGGCAAAAGGGTGGTACGGGCTTTCCATGGCATCGAGTTTGGTAAAACCTTCGGGCAGCGCAGCCACTTGAATGCCAGAGAAATACGCGGACTCGCGCACCTGACTAAGACCCACAAACGCGTAGCGGTCATGCAGCGCGAGTCCGCGTGTGAAACCGGGCATCTGCTCGATCGAGTCAAACTGACCCGAGCGACGATCAATCATCCCGATCTCACCAGACCCTGAATTCAGCACCCACAAGCCGTTCGCTTCTGGATGCAACATTGATTCGCGCACGCGCGGCGAATGCGGCATCGACAGACCACTGCAGATCACTTCACCCGCTGCCGTATCCAGCAGCACACCACCGTCCTTCTTCCCGGGACGCCAGCCCCCTGCTGTGTCAGTTCGTCCGAGTGCCGTGACGTATCGAATTGCACCGTCACGCAACCCCAGACCATTCAGATGACAACGGTCTTCCGGTGCCAGCGCTGAGATAAACGAAGGCTGCCAGCGCGGCTCAAAACTGTACACAGAACTGCGTACTGCAAGACAGGAAAACAGGGTATTGACAAACCACAGCTCGTCACCCACCCACTCCATCTCATGAATCTGAATATTCCCGGTCACATGCGACAGTCGCTCCACCCAGCAACAATCACAGCCTGCATCAGCACCGGCAAACTTCCCCGCCGCAGCGTTCACATGAAATTCCACGACGCTGTTACGCGTCCCGACTGCCAGCTGCGGACCGCGCAGGGCCAGCCCCATCGGCTTGGGAAAACTGCAGAAATGAGTATTCAGCTGGCCCGCCTGAGAACGCAGCAGCACCAGCTTGCCGGCCTGATACGTGGTGACCGCCAGCGAAATCCCCAGCTGCTGCAGCAACGCCGGAAATGAGGCCGTATGCACACTGCCCAACTGCCCGGATTCCTGCTCCCCATGCACCATGCTGACACTCCCAGACAATCAACCAGTCCCCAAATACCACCACCGAACGGCACAACCGGTGAACTACCCCCACAACATCTGCCTCAAATCCCGAAACGCAACACGCACACTCGCCGCACATCACCACAGGCTTCAAAATGCGAGCCTCTCCCCCTCGATTGTTGTTTTTTTCAACAAAGCCCGATTATCTGGTCAAATCGTCAAATTCATTTAGGTCCAGCAGAGACTCCCGGACTGTTAACCCGAATCCATCTGTTCCTGTTGCGACCAGGTTCCGCAAACGGCAGACTTGTTACTGCGGGTCTCCCCTCAATCGCGCAACCTGCTGCGTCACCCCCGCTCCCCGCCGGACTCCGCCAGAACGCGGTCTGTGCCCGTTCTGCCGAAGCCTGTGGCAGGTCGCCCGGTATCCTCGATACCACGGTCTTTCAACGTATTTGTCAGCACTTTTTACCCTGAATCACTTGTCAAAATGGTCTGTCGGCCGTGTCCCTGCCGGAACTCTCCGGATCTCAGCATGACACGGCGTCGGAAAGGCATCACATGTCCATCCTCAGTCTGCGCACCCTGTTTGCTGAACTGACTCAGTCACTCCCGAAGACCTGTCAAAAATTCGGTCCGCAACGCCGTCGCCGCCGCCTGACACAAGCCGCACAACCAGATGCCGTGCAGTCCCTTGAATCACGAATCCTGCCCGCGACGATCACCGTCACGTCGCTGGACGATAGCATGCTGGCCAACGGGTTCGTAACACTTCGTGAAGCCATTCAGGCGGCCAATACCAATAAGTCGGTTGATGGGTCAGTCGCCGGCAGCGTTGGTGAAGACACCATTGTCTTCTCGCCCAGCCTCGATACATCCAACGGGCTGATCGCCAGCCTCTCCATGGCGGGTGAACAGTTCACAATTACCGAATCACTGAAGATCATTGGAAACGGCTCACTCAAAACGGTCATCGACGCCAGCAGCAGCTCTCGCGTTTTCTTTGTCAGCAGTGGTAACCTGACCATCGAGAAAATGACGCTGCAGAACGGCAACCTCGTGACTGACTCCGGCGAAACGGATCTCCGCAATTCCGGCGCCGCCGTTCTCATCGCCTCGGGTGGCAGCCTGACAATCAACGACTGCCGCATTCAGGAAAACTCTACCTCAGGTGCCTTTTCATCCGGGGGGGCCATCGCGTCAGTTTCAGGCCCCATCACGATCACCGGCAGCCTGTTCCGCAATAACTCCACAACCGGCAGTTCGGCCAAAGGCGGCGCAGTGTTTTCCGGCAGTGGTGCGGTGCAGATCAGCAACAGTATCTTTGCCCAGAACTCAACCGGTGCCGCTTCCTCTGGTGGCGGTGCTGTCGCTGTCAACACAGCCTCTCTGACCATCACCGATTCACAGTTCAACGAAAACTCCACCACATTTCCGGATTCCCCTGGCGGCGCGCTGCACTCCACCTCCGGCAGTATCTCGGCCACCACAACCCAGTTCCGTGGCAATATCACCACCAGCACAGATTCCAGTGGCGGGGCTCTCTTCTCACAGAATGGCTCGGTACTGCTGGATCTGTCATGGCTGCAGGACAATCAGACTCAGGGGGACAATTCCCCCGGCTCGGCAATTGCCACAGCACTGGCTGCTGTCACGCTGCGTCGCTCGACCCTCGCCGAAAACTTCTCCTCCGGCACCTTCTCCGGCGGTGCTCTTACAACCCAGTCCGGCACCATCATCATTTCACAATCCACGTTCTCCGGAAATGCCACGCTGGGTACCGGCTCCACGGGGGCTGCCATTCACGCAGAAGGTGGCCAGATCACCATCAGCCAAAGCACGCTGACTCGCAATGACGCCGGCCGGAATTCTCAGACCGCAATCTCCGGCGGCGCCATCTTCGCCACAGGCACCAGCCTGACCATCGAAAACTCAATCGTCGCAGACAATCTGGCTCCGGCCACCGGCAAGGATATTTCCTTCACCGCAGCCACCGGAAAAACGCTCACTGTGAAGTCCAGCCTGATCGGTCGCAGCGACGGAACCGCACTCGTCCCCACCACCGGTAATACTCCCGATAATCTCGGCAACCTGGTCGGTGGAACAACGGATGCTACTGCGATCAATCCACAACTGACTCCCCTGCTGCAGTTTGGTGGCCCGGTTCCCGTGCACCTGCTGCTGCCCGCCAGTCCGGCTGTTGATCGCGGCAGCAGTACTCTTGCCGTCGATCGCACAAACAGCGGTCAGGTACTGACAACTGACCAGCGCGGAGTTTCACTGATCAAGCGCACCGTCGGCAGCAGTGTCGATATGGGGTCCACCGAACTGTTCAGTCTGACCACGCCACTGGTTGTTACCGTGGCCACAGACGAAAACGACGGTAACGTCTCACCAGCAGATCTTTCCCTCCGCGAAGCCGTTATCCTTGCCAATGGCAGTGCCGGCACTGATACCATCACCTTCGCACCGGCTATCAACGGCACGGAAATTGACCTGACGCTGGGCCAGATCACTGTTTCTGATTCGCTCATCCTGAATGGAAACGGGGCGACGCAGACCATCGTTGACGCTCAGCTCGCTTCCCGAATCCTCGATATCACACAATCGGCCGCCACTGTCGCCATTAATGGAATGACACTGAAAAACGGACGCACAGCGGGCAACGCACACCTGTTCAATGACACTCGCTTCCAGGGCGCCGGGATCCGCTCAATGGCCACTGGCAGCCTGACTGTTGCCAACAGCACATTGACTGGAAATACCACCAGCGGCAGTTACTCAGGCGGTGCCGCCATCGCCGCACAGAATGGCAAACTGGTCATCACCGGCAGCGCCCTCACCGCAAACACCACGAATGGTGGTGAAAGTGATGGCGGCGCCATCAATATCAAACTGGCCAATCTGGAAATCTCAGACAGCACCGTTACCGGAAACTCCACGAAAGGAAACTGGAGCTACGGTGGTGCCATCTACGCTGAAGGCGCTGTACTTGCCGTCACACGCAGCACACTCTCAGGCAATCAGACCACAGGTGCCGGCGCTGTTGGCGGAGCCCTGGCATTCTACGATTCCAAAGGTGGCGGACAGCTGCTGATCAGTCGCAGCACCGTTTCAGGAAACAGCACCACCGGACGGTGGTCCCACGGTGGTGGCATCTATTCCAGCTTCACAAAAGTTGTCCTGTCACAAACCACACTTTCCGGCAATTCCGTCAGTGGTTCTGAAGCCGAAGGCGGCGGACTTTTCGTCTCCGGGTTTTCCAGCGAACCCAATGCCGGCACCCAGACCATCATCAGCCAGAGTACCGTGACGCTGAACAAGTCCGTCAAAAGTGGTGCTGGCGGAATCCGCGGCGGAAATGAAATCATCCTCCGCAACAGTATTGTCGCCGGCAACACCGATAACGCAGTGGCCTCAGATCTGCTGCCTTCTCAATTCGGCATGCAGACCGCCTTCAGCCTGATCGGTCGCAGCGAAGGTACCAACCTGACACCGTCCACCACACCCGATGCCGCTGGTAATCAAATCGGTGGTATCACGGCCGCAACAGCGATCAACCCCAAACTGGGACCGCTGCAGCTCAATGGCGGCACAACCATGACCCACGCACTGCAGTCCGGCAGTCCAGCCATCGACAGCGGCAGTCTCGCACTGGCTGTTGACGAAACCGTCACCGAAAAACCGGCCCTGCAGAATGATCAGCGAGGTGGCCGATTCATGCGAGTGCTTGACGGTGATCACGTGGGTACTCCACCCGCTGTCGTTGACCTCGGTGCCGCTGAATTCAATGGCATTCGACTGATCTTCCCTGCACCCAACGCTTTCACACTGAAACCCACCTTCCAGTGGAATGCAATCGCCGGAGCTGTGAAATATCAGGTGCAGATCAACAATGTTTCCACTGGTGTTGCCAAATTCCGCGAAGCCACAGTTACCGGAACCTCCTACACACCATCCGCAGAAATGGCCCTCGGCGAATTCAACATCTGGATCAGACCCGTGTTCGCCAATGACGTGGCGGGTAACTGGAGCACCGTGCAGACCGCATTTCTGCTGCCCGCTGTCACATGGACCGATATGCCCAGAACTCAGTTGATCTCCAGACCTACGCTCGCATGGAACAACCTGAAAGGAGCCGTCAAATACGATATCTGGGGCGACAACTTCTCAGCCGGTATCAAGCAGGCGTTCCGTGTCACCGTCAATGCGGTTACCGGAACAACTACCAGCTGGACACCACCCACTGACCTCGACATGGGAAAACATCGTTTCTGGCTTCGCGGAATCGATGCCAAAGGCAATCCCGGAAAATGGTCGCTGCTGTATGAAGCCCTGGTCGTCACACAGGTCAAACCCACTGGGCCAGCCGCATCCACATTCGACGCAACACCGACGTTTACCTGGAACGCAGTTCCCGGTGCTGCCGGCTATCAGTTCTTCCTGCGCAATCAGGCCACAAATGCCATGGTCATCGATGGACAGGCCGTCGCAGTCAATAATTTTACTCCAGCCACCGATATTGCAGCCGGAAACTACAAGTGGTGGGTCCTTGCCGTAAGCTCTGCCCAGGCCGGCAGTATTCGCAGTGGCGGTGCCGAACAGCGCAGCCTGAATATCGGCGGACAACCAACCATTACCTCACCCGTCAACGCAGCCACCACCGGCACAAAACCCACGATTACATGGCAGGCTGTGGACGGGGCTGTCTCTTATAACGTCTTCATGAACCGAACTTCAGCACCCACAGGCAATGCCCTGAACGTTACCGGCATCACCACCACCAGCTTCACACCATCAACGGCCCTGCCTGCAGGTGACTACCGGTTGTGGCTGCGAGCTGTCGATGGCTCAGGAACACTGTCCAGCTGGAGCACAGAAGTTAATTTCAAAATCGCTGCAGCTGATCTGCTGACGACTCCTGCCGCAGACCCATTGGTCACCATCCCCACACAACTGCTGACTCGGCCACTGCAGCTACTGAACAGCAATGACGAACAGCCGTTGACCGCACGAAATTCATCACCTCACAGAACGCTGAACAGCATCGTCACTGCCGATCCAGTACCAGCTGCCGACAATCCGCTGCCTGCACAGCCAGAGATCGCTCCCGCAGTATCCCAGCCCGCATACCTGCAGCTGCTGGATCACATCATGGAACACTGGCAACTGGTGTAACCCCAAACCGCACGACACCATCCACCAATACCGATTTCACAACCGCGGGCAGAGTCTGACCGTCAAACGGCGTGTTTCTGCTGCGCGAAGCAAATGCTGACGCACGCACCGTCCACTCAGCCCGCGGATCGATGATCGTAATGTCCGCAGCCTGCCCCGGACTCAGTGTGCCATAGGGCAGACCCAGCACGTCAGCAGGACCCTTTGTCAGCCTTGCAATCAGCTGCAGCCATGTCAGATGTCCGGGACGAATCAGAGCCTGCACGCAGATACTGAGCGCCGTTTCCAGACCACAGATCCCAAAGGGCGCCTGATCCAGTTCCACCTGCTTCTTTTCCTGAGCACGCGGCTGATGATCGGCGGAAATGGCACTGATCGTGCCGTCCCGTAAACCGGCAATCAATGCATCCACATGCTCACGCGAACGCAGCGGTGGCAGGCACTTATACAGCGGATCAAAACGCTCCATCACATCGTCCGTCAGCAGCAGATGATGCGGACTCACATCACAGGAAACCCCCAGACCAGCAGCCCGCGCCTGCCGGATCCGCGCCACCGAATCCCTCGTGCTGACACACATCAGATGCACCCGACCACCCGTCAGCTCGGCCAGAGCAATGTCGCGGCCCGTCATGATGTCCTGAGCCGCTGCCGGGATTCCCCGCAGGCCCAGTCGCGTTGACTGAAATCCCTCGTGCATCACCCCCTGATCAGCCAGCTCCGGAACCATCGCGAAATGCAGCACCGGACGACGAAACATCCGAGTATATTCCAGGGCCCGACGCATCACTTCGGAATTTGCCACCGGGTGCTTCGCATCGGAAAACCCTACAGCCCCACCCTGCACCAGCTGACCAATCTCTGCCAGCTCCTCACCCCGCTGCTGCTTCGTCACTGCACCCAGCGGAAAGACTCGACACTGCTTCGCTCGATCCGCCTGCAGCCGCACAAACTCGGCCGCCGATCGATTGTCCACAACCGGACTGGAATCCGACTGCGCCGCGATCGTCGTAAACCCACCAGCCAGCGCCGCAGCTGTCCCCGTCAGCACACACTCGTCTTCCTCAAAACCCGGCTCTCGGAGCGACACATGCAGGTCCACAAACCCAGGACACACCAGTAGCCCGGAAGCCTCCAGAACCGGTACCTGTGGCCCCGCTTCTGCCAGGACAGTCCCCGGCGGAACAATGGCTGCAATTCGCCCCCCACGGACCCAGACATCCGCCAGCTCGTCACGCTCAGATGCCGGATCCAGCACCCGACCACCCCGAATCAGGACGTCACTCACAACGCACCTCCCGTTCCCGCACGTCGCTCACGAGCCAGCAGGGACAGGCACGCCATGCGTATCAGCAGCCCGTTCGATACCTGATCGAGAATCACGGAGTTGGGACCATCAGCAACATCCGGTGTCAATTCCACACCCCGATTGATCGGTCCCGGTGCCAGCACCAGCAGATCCTTCCTCGCTCGCCGAATCCGCTCGGCATTCATCCCGAATAACTCAGCATACTCGGCAATCGAAGGAAAAAATGCGCCCCGCTGTCGCTCAAACTGCACCCGCAGCAGATTCACACAATCCACCTCCGGCAGAATCTCATCAAGATTCCACGCCACCTCCACGCCCAGCTGCCGAATCTCGGTCGGAACCAGTGTCGAGGGACCACAGACAATGACTCGAGCACCCAGTGTGACCAGCCCATGGATATTCGAACGCGCAACACGACTGTGACGAATATCACCCACCAGAGCCACAGTCAGACCGGCAATCCGTCCCCGATGTTGACGAATCGTATAGATGTCCAATAGACCCTGAGTCGGATGCTCATGAGTCCCGTCGCCGGCATTCAGCACACCAGCTCGCAGATGACGCGAAAGCAGATGCGGGGCCCCCGGAGTCTTATGGCGACACACCACCATGTCGACACCCATCGCCTCAATCGTCAACGCCGTGTCGATGAACGTCTCACCCTTCGACAGGCTGCTGGAACTGGCAGAAAAATCCACCGTGTCTGCACCCAGACGCCGAGCCGCCAGGCTGAAGCTGGTGCGAGTCCGTGTGGAGTTTTCAAAAAACAGGTTGGCGACGACCAGACCCTTCAGAGTACTGAGACGCTCTGATCCACCTGCAGTCGCTTTCTCCAGCTGCTCAGCCAGATCCAGAACCGTCGTCAGCTGAGCAGCCGACAGTCGCTCAAGTCCCAGCAGATGCCGCTCACCCCAGGGACCGCTGAGAGGAAGTTCCGATAGTTGCATCGCCCCCGGCCCGCTCCTTTCACAACACCCGTTTCCGCCCGCACATCGCACCGGCAGAAGACCAACAGTCAGCACTCACACTGCCGCTGCGTCAATTCACTGATCCCCCGCTTTGCAAGCTGCAGCATAGCCTGTAACTGAGTTTCATCAAACGGCTGCCCCTCGGCCGTTCCCTGAACCTCAATAAAACGACCCCGACCCGTCATCACCACGTTCATGTCCACCTCAGCCGTACTGTCCTCGGAATAATCCAGATCCAGCACCGGCGTACCAGACACCACACCCACACTGATCGCAGCAACGGAATCCAACAGGATCGGCTGACCGCCCACTCCCAGACCACCCGCAAACACCGCTGAAATGGCGTCAGCCAGAGCAATATAACCGCCCGTGATGCTGGTAGTGCGAGTTCCCCCGTCAGCCTGCAGCACATCACAGTCCACTGTGATCGTGTGATCACCCAGCGCCGCAAAATCCACCACAGCCCGCAAACTGCGACCTATCAATCGCTGAATCTCAGTCGTGCGACCGTCCACCTTGCTGCGCTCGCGCTGCTTACGCGGACTGGTACTGCCAGGCAGCATCGAATACTCACCCGTCACCCAGCCCTGAATGGCAACCGCCGGATCACGAGGACGACGCCAGGGAGGAACTCCCTTCTCAACACTGGCCGTGCACAACACCATCGTCCGACCAGCCTCAATCAGCACGCTGGCCTGAGCCGTCCGGACAAAACCTCGCTGGATCTTCAGAGGCCTGAGCTGGTCCGCCGCCCGACCATCATGACGCTGCATTTTCAGACCCTACCTCTGCAACTTGAGCCTGACCGGCCAACACCAGATTCGCGACGTGGAATAACACCGGAGTCAACAGGATGTCGCCAGCCAGTGTTCCCCGAGCAAACGGGAGACCATTCACCAGACACTGCCAGTAGCCCGACAGCGTCTGCGGATACAGATACTGCCCGTTCAATGGCAGACACCACGCACCCGTGTTGCTGATCAGAAAGAACAGCACGCCGGAAACCACACCAGCCGACAAAGCCCGCAGTACCGTTTGTGGCCGCAACCAGCAACCAGCCAGCAATACCACCAGATACGCGCCGTAATCAAACGCCATCGATCCGTAAAAGCCATAGCCCGTGCGGTAATGCAGCGCTGCGTCAGAAACCAGACGAGTCATCAGGATGGCCACTACAGCCAGCCATAACGGGCGCACACGAGCACCACAGAAGACGGCCAGAGCCCCCAACAGGGATAGGTTCTCAAGCGGTAATGGCAGCAACCGCAACAGAACACACAGAACAGCCGCCACAAAAACAAAAATCGCCATCAGTCGTTTCCTCCGGTCGCACCCCGCCGCAGTCGGTCGTTCAGAGCAACCCCCAACCCAGAATCCAGAAACTGTCTGGCGATAATAACGTCCAGACCGGCAGAGTCGAGATCACGGAGGGCCGCAAAAAAACCTGCAGCACAAATTTCGGGATTTCCTTCTCGGCACAGCCGGAAAATTCGGTCAAAACCGGGAATTTCTGATTCCGGCCCCCACGTCAACAGACCTGTCCGCTGACCAGGGCAGGGCTCCGCCACCGCCGTCGTCGAAATCAGTCGCAGAGGCGTTCGCGGAGCATAGTGGCGACTCAGCATTCCCGGAGCTGGCTGAGCCGCGTCGTCACGGCTGGTGTCCGGTCGCGCTACCTCCACATGACCCAGCAACTCCCGCAAACGCTCCAGACTCACCCCGCCCGGTCGCAACAACACCGGAACATCACCCATCAACGACACCACAGTCGACTCCACACCCACCCGACTGGGACCACCGTCCAGCACATAATCCACACGATCACCCAGACCAGCCACAACATGCTCAGCCGTCGTCGGACTGATGCCCCCAAAAGGATTGGCACTGGGCGCTGCAAGGACACAACCAGATTCACGCAGCAACCGACGAGCCATCGGGTGTGCGGGAACTCGCACTCCCACACCCGGCAGTCCCGCAGTGACAAGGTCCGGAACACACTCAGCCTTCGGCAGAACCAGAGTCAACGGACCAGGCCAGCAGGTACTCGCCAGCCGCAACGCCACCTCCGGGACCCGACAAACCACTCGCGATAATTCCGACACATCCCACAGATGCACAATCAATGGATCAAACGTCGGACGGCCCTTGGCCGAAAAAATGCGGGCGACAGCGTCGACATTCAACGCGTCCGCTGCCAGACCATACACAGTCTCAGTCGGCATCCCCACCAGGCCACCCGACCGCAGTATGCCAACAGCCAGCGCCAGATCCGTTCCGATCATTGCCAATCCCCGCGGTCGAATCCCGCATGGCTGAGCCCGCCAGGCTGACACCCTCGCAGTCAGTCCACAAACACTGCGATACAGCTGACATTGTCCCGCGAACCAGCACTTAATGCCGCCGCTACCAGATCCTCACAGACCTGCTGTGGATCCACTGCCGATTTCAACAGCCGAGCAATGTCGGCGTCCTTCAGCCCATCATTCAGACCGTCACTGCACAACAGAAATCGATCGCCAGTCCGCGGCTGAATCTCTGTTACCGCAGCACCTGATGCACCGTCACGACAGCCCAGATACTTGTAAAGAACGTTCTTGTAACGATGCGTTCGAGCCTCTTCCGGACTGATTGTTCCCGAATCCAGCAGGGCCTGAGTAATGGAGTGGTCGGTCGTCAGCTGACGCAGAGCATTGCCCCGTAACTCGTAACAGCGACTGTCACCAACCCCCACCGCATAGAACACATTCGCAACCTGCAGCAGCATCACCACCGTGGTGCCCATACTGCGAGCCGACGGGTCCACTTCACTGAGAGCAATGATCTCTGTGTTCGCACTGGCAATCGCACGATCCACAGCATCACGAACGGCAGCCGCAGCCGCACTCTGAAAATCCAGACGCTGAAACAGATAGCGAGGAATCAGTTCGACAGCCAGAGCACTGGCCTTTTCACCCGCACTTTGTCCACCCATGCCGTCAGCAACAATAAACAACCGCTGCTGCGCATCCAGATAGCAGCTGTCTTCGTTGTTCTCACGGAAATTGCCGGTCACGCTGAGGTGACCCGTGCGAATGGCGGGCATGAATCCTGTCGTATCACTTGAAGCTGATATCACATGCAGTCGTGACAGCAACCTGCCACATCTGCAAAAATTGTCCACCGAAATTCACAAAAAGGCAACTCCAGGGGCTGTTCCCGCCGGGAAAAGTCGGGATTCCAGAGTTTTCACAGGACCTGACCGCCGCCGCAAACCGTCTCCACCACATTCGACAACCCCAGCGTCGTCGCCGAAATCAATAACTCACCAGCCTCAAATCCCGCCGCCGCACCCAACATCCGCCCCTGACCCTCCACCAGCCGAAAAACACGCTCCTTACCCGGCGGAAACTGCGTCGCATAACATCGAATCGAACGCAGCTTCCGCTCCAGAGTCGAGGAAATGTCCGACACAAAACCACCACCACCCGTCGGCACATTCAATGTCTGCAGACCCAGCGGATACCACAACTGCTTCTGAATACGATGCACAGGCAGACCACCAAAATACTCGTCCCACTTCGATAACCGACTGTAAAATACCGCCGCATCCGTGATCAGCATCGCCTGCCAGTGATCCGGTGATGCCATCGGCGTTCGATCCGCAATCCCCAGCACCAGCCGCGGTCGCCAACGACGAAATACCTTCGCCAACTCAACCCGCGCTTCAAAACTGTCAAACAAACGACGATTCGGCAGCGTCAAAGTCTCACGAAACTGAATCCCCAGCTCCGCAGCCGCTGCACGCGACTCCGCCAGACGCACCTCCGGACCCGGACTCAATGGCGTCGGCTCACCATCCGTCAGGTCCACAATCCCTACCCGATATCCCTGCTCCACCATTCTGGCCAGAGTTCCGCCGCAACCAATCTCTACGTCGTCCGGATGTGCACCCACCGCGATCACATCCAGTACGTCCGACATACCAGCACTCCCCCACCACACCCAACACTCGACATCGTCCGCTCATCACACCAGTCACCAGACTCGTAACTTCATGGCAACAATCTACAACGATGTCGTACTCACCGGATCCCACTTCGCCGAATTCTGATCCACCGGTACCACAAATAACTCCACTCGGCGATTACGCTGGCGAGCCGTGTCCGCTGTCGAACGCTCCAGCGGATGAAACTCACTGTAACCCATCGCAGCAACACGCTCCGGCTGCACCCCCAGACGCATCAACTCAAGAATCACCGCGTCCGCACGGTCCGTCGACAAATGCCAGTTCGTCGGATGCTTCAACGCTGTCTCAGGACGCACAATCAGCTGATCGTCCGTATGACCCACCACCAGCACCTTCATGCCCTTCGCCGCGCCACCCGTCAGACTGGATGCAAACTCCTTCAGTACCGGACCGGCCTCCGGACGAACAACATCACTACCCAGATCAAACAGAATGTCACTGCGAAACTTGTTCAGACCGGTCGCCGGATCATACTGAAAACCATCAGCCGCCAGACCCGCACCCAACTGATCCTGCACCGAATCGCCAAACGTCTGAGCCACTCGATCCGATAGTAAACCCTCACGCTCCGATGCCAGATTATTCAAACGCTCGCCCATCGTCCCCAGCTGCGACTGCGTCTCGGCCAGCTGATTCAACAACGCCTGATTCTCAGACGTTAAACCCCGAGCCATCTGCTCCAATTGCTGATTCTGCACGTGCAGATCCCGAGCCTGACGCTGAGCTGCCGTTAACTCGTCACCACCCTTGTGCAGACAGCAACCCGATGACAGCAACGCCGCCAACAACACACTCAGCACACTGAATTGGTTCCAGCTGAAGCACATACCCGTCTTCCTGACTTGCCAGGACCGAAATGACTGCAGGAAAAAATCCCCCGCGCCACATGACTCCGGTCAGACCGGCCTTCAGAGTACCCCCACCCCGTTTTTACGGTGAAGACACCTTTACAGCTTTTTGAACCAATCCAGTCAACACCCGCCCCCCACAAATCAACACCCAACACAATTCAGCAGTTTCTGCCACTGCTCCGGCAGTTTCTGCCGCTTTACCCTAAACAAATCAGCGCACACGCGTTCACATGCAGCAACGGCCGCACTGGATGATCACCGCTCACGCTCGGGAAACACGCCGCGACCATCCCACACCTGGTCGCCCCCAGCAAGACGCACCGACAACCGCTGCATCAGCCGTCGCGCCGCACCTGATCCACCGTCCCGGCCGCCTGTCCCGGAACAACCACAGACTTCTCAGCACGCAACTTGCGCAGCCGAGTAAACAGGGTGGCAAATCGATCCTCGGAAGACTCTTCAGCAACCGGTTCGGCCAGCACATCGCCGGTATACACCGTCGGGCCGGTCATCGAACGCGGTACTGACGGCGTGGCAGATGCCGGCCAGCCGCCTCCAAAAATGTCCCGACGATTCTCAATCGAACGCCCGGGTGACATCGTCCTCGCCACTTCGTCCGCAACCTGCAGTGGCCCGGAAGTACCTGCGTTACCGTCAGCAGCCGACTCTGTCGGGAAATCCGCTGAATCCATCACCTCGGATTCAACCGTCTCTGTTTCCACCACCGGCAATTCGGCACGCCTGCGCTCGCTCAGCAAACGCAGAATCTCATCGTCATCAGCAGACTGGATTTCGATCGCCATACTGCGAGGCACAGAGGTGATGGGATTGGGAGTCCACCGCTCCAGCGGCAGCATCGATTCGGCCGAAAGCCCGGCTTCCGACAGCCCATCGCTATGAGTTTCCACGTCCATATCCATCCACGTATACCGGGCAGGTACCGGTACCCATGTGGAAAAGTCCGCGGGCTCTACCCCCGTCTCTACAACGCCTTCGAACGGCTGCGATACTTCAGGACTCAGCAAACCTGGGCTGTCCGTTTCCGACTCAACAGCAGCCTCAGATTCAGCGACCGCCCCAAACTCCACGCTGCCGAGTGCAACGTCGGCAGTCTTCGCAGCGGTTGCTGGCAGCTCACCAAATTCAACCACCGCCGCCCGTGGACGTTCTGCCGACAGATGCGTGACGGTTCCATAAACCGCAGGACGCTCCACAGTCGGCTCGACAGTTGCCGGTTCACCGGCACCCCAGGTATGACCCGCCTCAGTGACATCAGCGGACAACGCAGAATTCAGGCGACAGGCCAGATGCTGCAGCCGCTTCAGAGCCAGCGTCACACAATTCAGATCAGCCGGCTTCTGCAACTGTTCAGCTGCAATCGCCAGTGTCTCATCCGCCAGCAGACTGAGTGATCTTGGCAGACCATCACCGGCATCCACCAGCCGATTGACGGCGTCTTCGGTAAAACACTCCGCCAGCCGACCACCAGCAGCCTCCAGCTGCCGCTGCAGATACTCCACACTCTCCCTGACCGTCAGCGACTGCAGCACTTCGTGACAACGAATGCGATGAGCAAACCCGGAATACTCGGATCGCGTCAGATCCATTTCGAAGGACACCGGAGCAGTCGCCAGCACTCGCACCAGCGCCCGACCGTTCCACTCCTCCTCACTGATCGCTCGCAACTCATTCAAAACCGACAGCGGTGCCAGATGCACATCATCCAGCAGCAGAATCACAGGGCCCCAGAAATCCATGCTCTTCCGCAGACACTCCACGGTATTCCACTGAGTGCATGAGGGCAGGCTTTGCTCCGCCCCAGCCGCACTGCCCGCATGACGCACTGCACTGTGCATCAGCAACTGCAGCAGAGTCGCTGAACTGTCCAGAGCTGCACCCGACACCAGAACCGTCCGCCCCTCATTCTGCAACTCGTGCTGCAAATACTTCAACAGCGCAGTCCGCCCGGTACCATGCACCGCAGTCACCAGCCCCAGACCCAGACTGGAACGCACACTCCGCAGCAGACGCGGTAAAATTCCTCCGATGGACTCCGACCGGATAAACAGCCGAGCCGGATCGAAGCTCTGAAATGGCGTCCGGTGAAATCCAAAGTGCGATTCGTACATACGATTCCGTTCACTGTCTGAGCCAGTTCCGGCACTTTTTGCCGCTCAAACCTGGTCCTGCGCCTCTCTCCATCGACACAACACAGCCGGAATCTTGAGTACAACCGTTACCAGCAGAACACCTACCCGATTTTCCCTGACTCCACCGGCGAATTCAGCCTCAGTTTCCGTCTGCACCCGACATCAGACGCTGTACAGCCATCGCCGGGATTGCCAACGACGATTCACGAGCACGACGAGCAATCGTCAGGCCAATCGGCAGACCCCGCCAGTCCAGCAGCAGCGACGGACAGCTCTGCGGCTCGACCGGAATGTCATGCTGGATCACCCCCACAAATCCCGTCCGTCGCTCACTGACCCGACCGGCACGACCATCCAGAAACTCGGATCGCTCAAACTGCTCCCCGGGATTCCAGCCAGCTCGCAAACCCACACTCTGTAAGTCAGCCCCCCGCTGCAACTCCAGCCTGAGCCGATCACCGGGCTGCAAACGCCCCAGCAGTCGCCCAAACTGCTCCCGCGTCCCGATCTGCTCATTCCCCACACCAACCAGTATGTCGCCCCCGAACAAGCGGCCCGCAGCCGGACCATTGGGAGTCGTCTGCTGCACACGCAACCCACGCCCTGCCGACGTCTCCACCTCCTCCAGATCAACCCCCAGCACCGCACGCACCCGAGGCTCGTTCCAGCCAACACGCGAAATCACTCCCATAGAACTCAGCTGCATCCCTGCCCCGGAATCCCCCGGACTCAGACTCTGCACCCGCTCAAAAATGACGGCCGGATCTTCACGCCAGCGAATCGGCTGCAGCCCCTCACCATCGCCCTCCTCAGCCAGTTCAAAGATCACCAGATCCAGCGACTCAGACTGCCGCTGTAACCGCAACTCACGCAATAACCCCGCCTGCAGAACACCATACCCCTGTTCAACTTCTACGGCACTCAGCCTGACCGCCAGTTGAGTTCTCGATATGACCACACCGATCAGTTTCTCCCCCTCGCTGCCCACCGCCGCAGACAACACTCTGATCTCCAGCAATGACGAACTGAGACCACGCAGATATTGCTCCGACAAACCGCCAATCGCACCACCCGGATCAATCGGTTCAGCATTCTCCAAAGCAGCCACCTCAGCCTGCAGACCAGTCCGCTGCAGCAGACGCCACAGCACGTCCACACTGGTATGCATGTTCGACTCCGGACCCGCACCGATCTGCCGATGCAGTCCCACCAGATAACCCGCGCCGTTCACCAGCGGACCACCGGAATCACCGACCGTCAGCTGACACGTTGTTCTTACGACCCCTCCCGCCGCCTTTCGCACCTCGCCCGCTCGCACAACTGCAGGACTGCCAATCACCTCTCGAGCCGGAAAACCACAGGCAAAAACAGACTCACCGGCTGGCAGCTGACCGACCGCTGCCACCACAGGCAGAACAATCACGTCGGCTGCATCCTGCAGTCGCAGCAGAGCCGTATCAGCCGCAACATCCCGTATCAGCTCAACCGCTGGAAACTGCCGACCATCCCACAATCGCACACGCAACCGACCAGCGTCCTCATGCACACCATGCGCGGCTGTGGCAATCAAACCGGCCTCCGAAATCAGCACTCCCGAACAGCGATCTGCCCCCGACTCAATCAGCACCGTCGCCCGCTGCAGTCGCTGTAACCCGGCAGACGACAGTTGCCCGACCACCACCTGAGACAACACAACCCACACACAAACAGTCGTCAGCAAAGCACGCCACACACGCAGGCCTGAATCGACCGCACCCTCAGCCGGCACCGGTTCGGTCCGTGCCGCATGCGGCTGTATCCCCGTCAACGAACCCATAAGTCACCCCTGCAAAACCATCACAGAAGCTGACCGGATCACTCGACCTGCAAAGTCAATGTCACACGCCGCACATCCATCACGGATTTGCCGCGAATCTCCAATGCACGCAGCTCCAGCTGCTGCGGCCCCGCCTGCAGCTCCACAGAACCCAGCACCAACGGACGAAACTCCTTCATCTGCGACTCACCATGAGGACGAGGCAGAGTATCCTGATTGGTATACAGCGGAGGATCCCAGCCCGGCCCCACCTGACCCTGCAGACGACCAGCACCACAGGAAAGCTGCACCACAGAACCCACGTCCGAGTCAGGGCACGTGTAGTCAATCACCACTTCATAACGCCCCGCCGTGTGCACATCCACATTCCACACCATGCTGTCATCCACCGAGGTCCAGTTCACGAAATACGAACAGTTCGGTGCTGCACTGCTGCGTTTGATCCCACCCCTCGGCTGGCCATCACGAGCTGGCAGCATCGTGATCGGAAATTCACGATACCCCACAGTGAATGGTCGCGGATCCACCATCCCGGCCACCTTACGCAGCAGTCCAGTATTTGACGGCAACACCGCAGCACGCCACTCCCGCACTTCCCGCTGCAACCGCTCAGCAATCTCAGCACGCTCTGCATTCACCGGAGTCGTCTGAGCGGGATCCGCCTGCATGTCGTACAGTTTCCCGCCATCATCCAGACGATACTGCTGCGTCCGAGCGGAAACGCGACCACCCCAGACACTGAAGATCGTCCGATCAGACCACTCAACTGCCTGCCCCGAAAATAAGGGCGACAGATCACGACCATCCAGCGGCAGATCACCGGTTCGCGGAATCCCCGCCAGTGATGTCAGCGTTGGTAACAGATCGATCGCACCGGAAATCTGCGGCACGACCAACCCCTGAGGCAACCCGGCAGGCCAACTGAGATAACACACGCTGCGCAAACCACCCTCATCCACCGTCCCCTTCTGCCCCTTCATCCCGCCGTTCCAGCGCGGCGTGTTGGGACCATTGTCCGAAAAATACAGGACGATTGTATTCTCACGCACACCACACTCCTGCAGCGTCTGCAGAATTCGCCCGACACTGCGATCCTGATGCTCCAGCATCGCCAGTACACAGCGAGTCTCCTCGGGCTTTTCCCGCTCAGGATTGACACCACGCTGACGGATCTCACGATCGTGATAACGCTGCCAGTCCGCTGCCGGAACACTCCATGGTGAATGCGGAGTCGTGAACGGAATGAAACAGAAAAATGGCTGCCGCTGATGCTGACGAATAAAGGCATCTGCCCTGTCAGTACACACATCCACGATATAGCCACTGGTGCGGATCATCCGCCCGTCGTCCTCCAGCGGCGCATCAAAATACTCACCCCAGTGACCGGCAGTATGACCAAAATAACGGTCAAATCCCCGAGCTCGTGGATGGTAGGGCCACTGACTGCCGTTATGCCACTTGCCAAATGCACCCGTCGCATAGCCGGCCGCATGAAATGCCTCCGCGATCGTGCGCTCAGTCAGATCCAGACGCTCCTCACCCAGACTGACACCACGCACCCCGCCCCGCGAATGATACCGCCCCGTCAGAAACTCGGCTCGTGTCGGAGCACAGACAGGACAGACAAAAAAACGATCCAGTGACACACCCTGACGGGCGATCGAGTCGATCGCCGGAGTACTGACGGTGAGATTTCCCGAATGACCATAATCGCCCCAGCCAGCATCGTCCGCGAGAAACACAACCACATTCGGACGCGATGGTCGAGCCGACTGAGCACTCACAGACGCCGGCCACAAGGCAGCCAGCACTGCTGACAGCAACACCGGCAGCAATGCCACAAAACGCAATCGCAGGTAGGTCATCACAAATCAACCCATGAAGAAAATCTGGCCGGAATCTGACGATCCATCATAACCACCGCCGCAACCTCAGGAAAACACACCGAGGAGAAAAGACCGGCAGGGGAACCACCTCCCATCCAACAGCAAGACTCCCATCCAGCAGAACACGCCTCTGAAAACCACAAAAACACAGGACTCATAGGACCCATAGGACCCATAAAACAACCCGGCCCCTCTGGCGTTCTATGCCCGCCCCCGCGGGACCGCTGTGGATTCTGCCAACACTGCCTGTGGCACCAGGCATGTGGAATCACGAAACAAATCCCTCCACAGCGAACTGACCGGAATGCAGACGCAGCAAGCAGCAGATCGCGGGTGCGACGGAGCAACACACCCAGCGATACCATCTCAATAATTTCTTTGCTCCTGAGAAACGGCTCAGCTACGGCGACTAATTCGTCCGCGTACAACTACCCCTCCGCCCCAAGGCCTTCCGGATCCTTCAGCGATTTCTTCTCCTCCGTTGCCAGCCGCCGTTCCACCCTCTTCACATCCTCCGCCGCCGGCAGCGACTCGGGCCGGATACCTCGCTCCAGTAATGTGTCGCGGACCGCCTCGTTGTTTGTCACGTGCTCTCGTGAGATCGCAGATTCGCTGCCCATGCCATGCTGCCGGGCATTGAAGATCGTGATCTCAGTGGCAAAGTCCTTCGCCTTCAGAATGATTGTCGGAGCAAAGTCGGCCAATGGCCGACTGTCGGGCACCTTCCATTGTGCCTTCATCGCCTGAGTCGATCTCCCAAACAGCGCCTGATCCCCCTTGCTGCGAATCAACGCGAAATCATTATTGCCGCCGGTTTGCTCGAAAATCACATCCGAGAGTTCCTTCTCGGTGGCGCTCAGCTTTTTGCGAGCCGAGACTCGCTCGGACTCCAACAGCCGCTGTTCAATCAGTTCGGCACGGCGAGTCTGGATCGCAAAATAGGTCTGCGCAAAAGCAATCTCCTGCTTTCTGGAATCGCCGTTCTGGGCAATCAGGTAGCAGGCGTACCGGGAGAGCATGATGTCTTCGATTTCCCGCTGACTGCCGGAGCCGAGATCAACCATTTTGTTGACCTCAACAAAATGGTCTGCGACGGACTGACCGGAGATCTCGCAGGCCGTCTTTGCCTTTGAGACGGCGTTGGTGTTAAAATTTCGCCACTCAACATAGCCCAGCAGATGCTGAAGATCTCTTGCAAGCCAGTATTCAACTCCGCCCTCGGTCTGCTGGGCGTGGTCTTCAAAGTCCGCTGTTAATCTGTGGATAAGTTCCTTATTCATACTCCCGGAATCTCCGCTTCGTTGATTGCAATGGTCTGCTTTAACTCCCGCGACCCCGGCGTTCAGCCCTTCCAGTTCCTCGTTCAGCGCGTGAAATTGCGTCCTGAAATCCTCGTTGCTCAACCCCTCGCCCCGCGTGACACCCACAGAACGGCCTGGGTTCAGCGACCAGCCCTGCACTGCGATCTCAGCCAATGTCGCCGCCCTGCACAGCCCGGACACGTCGGCGTACTTCGGCTTCCTGCCGAAAACCTCCTTCAGCTTCACCTCCGTCTTCTCGCCACCCACAGTCAGCTCGCCCGGACTATGCCTCCTCACACAAATCTGCAGGCAGAATTCGCCAGTTGAAAACTCTGTTCTGGTTCAGCTATCGGGGGTTCACACCTGCCAGTAGCTGCGGTCCAGAGTGCGGTAGTTGATCGCTTCACTCAAATGTGCCACCTGGATCTGCTCGCTGTCTGCAAGATCAGCAATCGTGCGTCCGATCCGCAGAATCTTATCATGAGCCCTTGCGGATAACCCCATGTCCTCCATCGCATTCTTCATCAGCTGTTCAGCGTCTGAAGGAAGACGGCAGTGTCGTCGAATCTGCGGCGGTCGCATCTTTCCATTCACTCGTACGTTTTCACCACGAAACCGCAGCTGCTGCCGTCGGCGAGCACAAACAACCTGTTCGCGCATCTCAGCACTGGAAGTCCCGGCCGTCTGATCCGAAAGTTCTCGAAATGGCACCGGAGGAATCTCGATGTGAATATCAATCCGGTCCAGCAATGGCCCGCTGATGCGTCCAAGATAGCGCTCGATCTGCTGCGGAGTACAGCAGCAGGCCCGTCGAGGATCACCACGAAAGCCGCAGGGGCATGGATTCATCGCCGCTACCAGCATCACATTGGCAGGGAATGTCACACTTCCCAGAGCCCGCGAGATCGTTACCGTCTGATCCTCCAGCGGCTGACGCAGTACCTCCAGGGTTCGACGATTGAATTCCGGCAGCTCGTCAAGGAACAGAATCCCGTTGTGTGCCAGACTGATCTCACCCGGCTGCGGAATACTGCCACCACCCACCAGTCCGGCTTCGCTGATGGTATGATGAGGTGACCGAAAAGGTCGACGCAGCAGCAACGGCTGACCAGCCTCCAATTGCGCTACAGCGCTGTAGACTCGCGTCGTTTCCAGGCTTTCTTCCGCCTCAAGTTCAGGCAGAATCGTGCACAGTCGCTGTGAAAGCAGAGTCTTTCCGGTTCCCGGCGAACCCAGCATCAGGATGTGATGGCAGCCAGCCGCTGCCACAGTTGCCGCCCGTTTGCCCATCTCCTGACCTTTGACATCCACATAGTCGATGTCATAGCGACCATAGTCATCCCGCGCTGTCTGCCAGCTGAACACGACCGGCTCAAGCGCCAGATCACCCGTCAGAAATCCAACCGCTTCAGCCAGCGTTCCGACGGAAATGACATCAATCCCTTCCACCACAGCAGCTTCACGAGCATTTGCGGCGGGCACCACAATGTGACTGCGCCCGGCATCGCGAGCAGCCAGTGCCATCGACAGGACACCACGCACCGGACGCACGGAACCATCCAGCGCCAGCTCACCCACGTAGACCACGTTGCGACCCGGCATTTCCGTAATCTGCCCGTCAGAAGCCAGTAACCCCAGAGCAATCGGCAGGTCCAGCGACGCCGCATCCTTCGGCAGGTCAGCCGGGGACAGATTGATGACCACGCGATCGACCGGTCGAGCATAGCCGCTGTTGACCAGAGCCCGCTCAACTCGCGTCGTACTTTCACGAACTGCCGCTTCGGCCAGCCCCACCAGCACCGTGCGAGGCAGAGCACTGGGCGAAATATCCACTTCCACTTCCACAGCTTTTGCTTCAATACCGAACAATGTGCAGGTGGAAAATCGAGACAGCATGATGGAACACCCTTGTGGGGAATAAGTGGCAGCTTACGCCTATGAAGTTCTCCCCAATATACACCTGCTGCAACGTGCACTTGCAATGGTTTCACTTCAGCTCACCAGGGGAATATTTCATACCGCCTGCACTCAGCCGGAAAATTCGGCAGGGCCCGAGTAACAAGCACGGCGCAGCAGGTTATGACCGCCGCATCAAATGATGCATTCCGGCAACATACCCGAGCCGACTCTACACCAGAATCTCTGATAACACTCGACCCTGCGGCACAACCTCGTGAGGACGGCCCAGCGAGTCATAGATCTGAGTTGTCGAGCGAATCCCCAGCAATCGATAGATCGTGGCGATCACGTCACCCGGACTGACCGGAGACTCCACCGGCACCGCCCCCGTCCGATCACTGGCTCCGAAAACTGTACCAGCCCGAATTCCGGCACCCGCCAGCATGACCGTGTAACAGCTGTTCCAGTGATCCCGGCCGGCATTCGCATTGATCCGCGGAGTTCTGCCAAAATCACCCAGTACGCACACCAGCGTTCGCTGCAGCAGCCCACGCTCCTGCAGATCCTCAAGCAGACTGGCACAGGCCGCATCAAACTGAGGCAGCAGCGTGTTCTTCAGCTTATTGAAGTTGTCCCCATGAGTATCCCAGGTGGCATTGGCATCCGGAGCCCACGACAGAGTCACAAATCGTGTGCCAGCTTCCACCAGTCGCCGCGCCAGCAAAGTACTTTGGCCATAAATGTTACGGCCATACCGAGCCCGAATCTCTGGTGACTCCAGACCCAGATTGAAGGCTCGCTGAGCCGCATCACCGGTCAGCAGCTCGAATGCCCGCGCCTGAAAATCGTCGATCGCTGTCAGTGCCGGTTCCTTCGTTCGCAGTCCCCGTCCAAGACCTGACAACAACTGCGTCCGCTCACTCATCCGCTGCGGAGTTACTGAACCTGGCAGCGCCAGATTGTCCACATGGAAACCATCGGCATCAGGATTGTTCAGAACCCAGAAAGGATCAAAGGTCGGACCCATGAAGCCCGCCAGAAAACCGGGCTGCAACGGACCACCAGCCCCCTCCTTCGTCTTGTACGGCAGGCTGATGTATGGCAGCGTTCGATTGTCGGCAGGCCGCAGCTTCGCCAGCACAGATCCCGGTGAAGGGTTGTCCGTCGGACGTGCCCCACCACCCTGTTCACCACGATCATGGCCCGTCAGAGCAGCGTAGACGGCAGCTGCATGCGAATTGTTCACGCTGTGATGCATCGATCGTATCAGCGACGCATGGTGCAGCTGCTGCGCTAATCGAGGCAGATGTTCGGATAACGGCACTCCCGGGATGGTGCTGGCAATCGGAGCAAACTCGCCACGAATCTCAAGCGATGCCTCCGGCTTCAGATCCCACATGTCCAGATGACTGGGACCACCATTCAGAAACAGTACAATACAGTGGTCAGCCTGCGCCGTCAGTGGCTGAGTCACATCGTCGGCGGCAAAGCCGGCACGACCTGCACCAACTGCGGCTGCTGTCCCAACCCGCAGCAACTGGCGACGCGCAATCGGCAGCACTGCAGGATGAAAACGAGTTGATGACATCCAGACACCTCCTACTGCCACTCGGTTTTCTGACACAATCCTGTGTTATACTGTGCAACCCCGACCTTTGGGCAGTGATTTTCCCTGCCAGACCCTGAAAATCCGGCAGGCACGCGGCCGGCCACGAGTAGAATTGTGACAACCGGCTTCCCCTCGATACCCTCGGAGATTTCCCCCATGTCCAGCCTGCCCGGGTCCCTGCAGAACCTGCTCACCAACCCACTCTCGGTCTGGATCGGTTCCCACGGCTGTGCAGGGCAGGGCAGCCCACTGACTGTGCGTTCCCCCATCGATGGCCAGATCCTGGCATCCTTCAATGCGGCTGCTCCCGCAGATGCTGATTCCGTCACCGCCGCAGCAACCACCGCCTTCCACCAGTGGAAACTGGTCCCGGCTCCCGTTCGCGGAGAACTGGTCCGACGCTTTGGACAGCTGCTCCGCGTTCACCAGCAGGACCTCGCTCAGCTCGTCACACTCGAATGCGGAAAAATTCTCCCGGAAGCACTCGGTGAAGTGCAGGAGATGATTGATATCTGCGACTTCGCCACCGGACTCAGTCGACAGCTGCACGGTCTGACCATCGCTTCAGAACGACCGCAGCATCGGATGCTTGAACAGTGGCATCCACTGGGACCAGTCGCCGTGATTTCTGCCTTCAATTTTCCGGTTGCTGTCTGGGCGTGGAATGCCGCACTGGCACTCGTCTGCGGAAATACTCTGATCTGGAAGCCCTCCGAACAGACCCCGCTGACAGCCATTGCCTGTCAGCAACTGCTGCTGCTGGCCGCGGCTGACATGCCGGAAGTCCCCGCCGCAGTCAGCACTGTCCTCGCCGGTGGTGCCGCTGTCGGAGAAGCCCTCGCTCGCGATCGCCGCATTCCACTGGTTTCCGCTACAGGCAGCACTGCCATGGGGCGCAGTGTGGCTCGACTGGTCGCCGATCGGCTGGGACGCAGCCTGCTGGAACTGGGTGGCAACAATGCCTGTATTGTGGCCCCCTCAGCCAGCCTCGAACTGGCTCTGCGAGCAGTCATCTTTTCAGCCTTCGGCACCTGTGGCCAGCGCTGCACAACGCTGCGACGACTGCTGATTCACGAATCGGTGTATGATCAGCTGCTGCCGCGACTGCTGGCTGCCGCACAGTCCCTGCCCGTCGGCAATCCCCTGCAGCCCGGTATCCTGATGGGACCTCTGATTTCTGAACCGGCTCTCCGCCGTATGCAGGCAGCACTGACTGAAGCTCAGCACGCCGGAGGTATGGTGAGCGGCGGCAATATCCCTGCTGCGGACGTGCCCATCGGAGGCTGCTACGTGCGCCCAGCCATCGTGCAGATGCCGCAGCATGCCGACATCATGTATCAGGAAACCTTTGCACCAATCCTGTATGTTCTCAGGTACCGGCAGCTGGAAGAGGCCATCCAGCTGAATAACTGCGTCAGCCAGGGACTGTCTTCGTGCCTGTTCACCAATGACCTGCGCGAAGCCGAACTGTTCCTGTCGGCTGCCGGCAGCGACTGCGGAATTGCCAACGTGAATATCGGTCCCAGTGGGGCCGAAATCGGCGGTGCATTCGGCGGCGAAAAAGACACCGGTGGAGGTCGGGAATCCGGTTCCGACAGCTGGAAAAACTACATGCGACGAGCCACCAATACGATCAATTACGGCAATACGCTGCCACTGGCTCAGGGTATCCGATTCGAGTAGCTGCTGCGGACACGGCCAACCCCGTGCGACTGCCCCGATACCACATTCCTGTGGCCCGCTCAGGCAGCCCACGGATCCTGCCGGATTCATGGACCGGCAGCTGCATCCAGATGATTGCGATTGTTTCGCAGCACAGGTGGTTCCGGAGCCTGCCAGCCTCGTGGTGCATTCACGACCACCACCGGACGACCAGTGTTATCATGTATTCGCAGATTGTCAGCCACGACACCATTCCGCGAATGACGCCAGCAGTGAATCGCCTGACCATCGCTGCGAATCACATTACCAATCACTTCGTAACCATCCAGATTGAAATTCGGCTCCAGTGCCGTCTTGCCTGTCTCCATATAATTGAAACTGCACACCACATTTCGCAGACCACCCCGATGCGAAGGATGCCCCAGCAGATAACCGGCTCCTCCCGGATTCAATGTCCTCGTACGGCGAATCACAATGTTCTCCGCATCAAAGGATTCGCCTGCCCCCGTGCGACCTCCCGGCAGAAACTCGCCCGTATGCTCACCATAACACATCACGGATCGATTGGTGCTGGTCATCGTAATGCCCTCCACCAGCACTCCTCGCACTCGCCCATGCACCAGCACACACGCATTGATATTCTTCACCAGACCGCTGGGCTGAACATTCTTGCCACTGTTCAGATCAATTGTCCCCCGTCCGAAGATCCGCACATTCTCAATGTACTCAGCCTGAGTTCCATGACCAATGCGAATCCCATAAGCCTCCGGTCCGTCCCACGAGACAAACCACAAACTGCCCCGGCTGTGGCCCGTCCGACTGCCGAAACTGATCTGCACACCATGACTCAACTCCTGCCAGTCACCGGTGATTGCAACGCGTTTCTGTGGAGTTTCGAACAGGGCACCATCACCCCACGAAAAGGTATCCGGTTGCCCGTCCCGCCCCTCTCCATCTATCACAATCGTATAAATCCTCGTGCCGTAGGCTTCAGGGCCGTCCCGCTCCGGAACAGACAGATCAAAATTTCCCCCAACCTTCAGATCATCCAGCTTCTTACCCGCATCCTGATCCGTTGTAATCTCTCCCTCGGCCTCCATTCGACAGACATCGTCTGCCAGTTTCAGTACCGCCCCCTCCTGCAACTCAATGTCGATCGCTCGATCAACGTACAGGATCGCACGATGTTTTCCCGGAGCATGCTGGTGCAGTCCCGGCAGAAAAACCAGCCGATCCCCGGGTGCCGCTCGATCCAGCACCGCCTGCGGCGAATCGCCCGGTCGTATCTGATGCTCTTCAGCTGATACGAAGCCTGCACCACCGAAGCCGGCACAGACCGCCCCGAAACCCACCAGCAACCCTGCATACCACCTCAGCCCGGACTGCAGCATTCCTGAAGACATGTCAGCCACGCTCCTGAACTACGCCAGAATCCCCTCAACCACCTGACCATGAACGTCCGTCAGCCGAAAATCCCGACCACTGTATCGATACGTTAACTGCTCGTGATCCAGCCCCAGCAGATGCAGTACCGTTGCATGCAGATCGTGAACATGCACACGATTCTCCACCGCGAACATCCCCACTTCATCGCTGGCGCCATACATCAATCCACCCCGAACTCCGCCACCAGCCAGTACCGTGGTAAAGGCCGAATGATGATGATCACGACCATGACTGCCCTTGTCATTCGGCTGAGCATACGGGGTGCGGCCGAATTCCCCCGTCCAGATCACCAGCGTGTCCTCCAGCAAACCCCGCTGCTTCAGATCCGTCAGCAGTGCAGCCGTGGCCCGATCACTGTCCGCACACAGCTTCCGATGCTGATCATCATTGCTGGAATGAGTATCCCATGGCTGATTCCCACCCGGCGTCAGATAATACGAAGTCACAAATCGCACACCCCGCTCCGACAGCCTGCGAGCCAGCAGACACTGACGACCAAACAGCGAGTCACCATACAGCTCACGAGTCGCCGGGGACTCCTGACCAATATCAAAGGCTTCAGACGCCTCCAGCTGCATCGAAAACGCCGTTTCCATGGCCTGAATCTGAGCCTCCAGACCCGCATCCTGCTGCCGCTGCTCAGCATGCAGACGATTCAGGCCGGCCAGCAGATCCAGCTGCCGACGCTGCTGGGGTCGCTCCAGCGATGGATGCTTCAGATTCGTCACCAGCTTGTCCACCGCCATATCCTGAGTATTGACGGCCATGCCCTGATAAGCGCCAGGCAGAAAGGAATTCGACCACAGATGCGGCCCCACAACCGGACGCCTCGGCCCCAGCACCACATAACCCGGCAGATTCTGATTCTCCGTCCCCAGACCGTACGTCACCCACGACCCAATACTCGGACGCGTCGGCTGCTGCACACCGGAGTGCATAATGATCAGACCCGGCTCGTGATTCGGCACATCCGTATGCATCGAACGAATCACACACAGATCGTCCGCACACTTCGACAGCTGCGGAAACAACTCGCTCATCACAACGCCCGATTCACCATAAGGCCGAAAACGAAATGGTGAGGGAACATAACCGGCCTTCGCTCTCCGCGTCGCCTGCTCGGAAGGCTTCTGGCCCTCATGCTTCGCCAGTGCCGGCTTCGGATCAAACGTGTCCACATGACTGGGACCGCCATTCATGAACAGCAGAATCACACGCTTCGCACGCGGTACCAGATGCGGCTGCAGTAATCGCTGGCCAGCCGGACTTTCAGCTGCCTGCAGCTGAGCACACAGCCCCGCCAGACCCACGGTGCCAAATCCCAGACTGGCACGGCTTAACCAGTGCCGACGACTTATCAGCGACAGATTCATATGACTGCTGTTCACAAAAAGTCACCTTCACAAAGTTCAGTCCACATACTGCAGCTCGTTCGATGCCAGCAGGACATGAGCATACTGACGCCATCGCGTCGCTGCATCGGCCTGCTGCAGAAACTCTTCCGCCAGCTGCACCTCAACCGGTGTCGCCGCACGACCAAACAGATTCTGATACGCCCAGTCAATCCGCTGACCCACAGCAGCAGCATCCTCTGATGGAATCGCCTGCCGTAAACGAGACTCCAGCGCCTCCGCCTGAGACTGCATGAACGGACTGTTCAGGACAAAGAGTTTCTGCAGCGGAGTAATCGTCTCCGCACGCTTCTCAGACGTCACATTCGGGTCCGGAAAATCATACATCGCCAGAAATCGATTCAGATCCAGACGACTGATTCGACTGTAAACCGTACGACGTGTCTCCGCAGCATCGGACGGATCAATTGAAGGCCCGCCAACCGTGCTGGCATCCAGCCGCCCCGTCACCGCCAGCAGCGAATCCCGCCAGCCCTCCGCTCCCAGACGCCGACGCGGCATCCGCCCCAGCCAGCGATTCTCGGGGTCCTGAGCCACGGCAGAAGCTTCCCCCTGACTGCTGCGACGATACGTCGCGGACAGCACAATCTCACGATGCAGCCACTTCAAAGACCAGCCGTTCTGCATGAAACGAACCGCCAGATCATCCAGCAACTCCGGGTGCGTTGGACGATCACCCAATAACCCGAAATTACTGGCCGTACCCACCAGTCCACGCCCGAAATACGCAGCCCAGATCCGATTCACAATCACCCGCGCCGTCACCGGATTGCTCGGATCCACGATCGCTTCCGCCAGCTGCTTCCGACCACTGCCCTCGGTAAAGGGCTGCGGAGCAGACGTCAGGATCGGAAGAAACCTGCGAGGTGCCAGCGGACCTCGGTTCTCCACGTCGCCACGCACAAACACATGCAGATCCTTCGCCGTCCCCTCACGCACAATATGCAGACTTTCGTTCGGCTTCACATCCTTCTTCTTCCCGTCCTTCTTCCCATCCTGCTCCGCTGCCTCTGCAGACAACGGACGATTGAACATTTCCGTACTGGCAAAGATACCGGCCAGTCCGTAATAGTCCTCCGTACGAATCGGGTCATACTTATGGTCATGACACCGCGCACAGGCAACCGTCAGACCCAGCAGACCGCGACTGACCACGTCCACTCGGTCCTCCCACTCCTCCGCCATCACAAACAACTGACCACGGTCATAATACTTGGGACCCAGCCCCAGAAATCCCAGCGCCGCCAGATTCGCAGACTCACTGCCCTCGTACAGATCCGCCGCCAGCTGCAGACGAATGAACTGCGCATAACTGAGATCCTGATTGAGCGCTCGAATCACCCAGTCACGGAAATGCCACGCATTCGGATATGTCAGCGAGGCGTCTTCACCCACAATATGCGCCTGGTCCTCAGCATAACGAGCCACATCCAGCCACAGCCGCGCCCAACGCTCACCATAGGCCGGTGCAGCCAGTAACTGCTCCACTAATTCACGCCACGCGGACTCAGAAGGATCGTTGACAAATGCAGCAATCTGCTGCGGCGTCGGAGGCAGTCCGGTCAGATCAAGCGACAGACGACGAACCAGCGTACGCGGATCAGCCGCTGCCGCTGCTGGCAGCTGCTGCTCATGCAGCTTCGCCGCAATAAATGCATCCAGCTTGTTCGCACAGGGCTCAGCCGTGGCCGGGGCCGCAGACTCGCGAGGAATCTGAAAGGCCCAGTGATTCCGCGCAGATTCCGGATCAACCGCCGCTGCCGTCACAACGGCTGTCTCCGTCCGCGGATCCGGAGCACCCATCCGCAGCCACGTCGCAAAGTCCTCAATCACCGCGTCTGACAAACGCCCCTGCGGAGGCATCTCAAGCTGCTCGTAACGCAACGCCTGCAACAACAGACTGGCTGCCGGATCGGTCGCCGAAATTGCCGGACCGCTGTCGCCTCCTCGCACCAGACCCTCACGAGAATCCAGACGCAAACCACCCTGCAAAACCTTCGACTCAGCACTGTGACAACGATAACAGTGAGTCACCAGGACCGGTCGAATACGCGACTCGAAAAACTGCATCTGCTCAGACCCGACACCGGACTCATCCACAGCCCACGCGCAGACCGGTAAAGTCACGAACAGAATGCTGAAAAAACCTGACAGCAAGCGAAGCATCAGCAGGTTCCGGATTCTTCTGAGGCGGGGTGAAAACACAGGCGAGACTGTCAGTCTAACACCCACAACTTCGTCATGCACGTGAAAAACAGCAAATACGATACACTTGAACACATCAAGGAAACCTGCGTCAACCCCTGCCAAAGCCGTCATTTTCCCCCGCTTTTTCCACAATTTTTCTCGGAAAACAGCGTTTCCACCCATGACCTCGACCGGAATGCAGGTAGGCTGCAGGATCTGGGCACCCATTTTCTGCCCAACTGTACTCCTGCACGGCTTCGTTGCTGTTCAGCAATCGGGGGATGGAATGAGACTCTGGTCGACTGCTCTGGTTCTGTTGTGCTGCTCATGCGTTTCTCCGTTCCTGCGGGCCGCCGATGAAACGTCGCAGCCCCGGCAGACTCTGCAGCCGGAACCGGCCTCCACCTGGGCCCTGACCGGCGCCACAGTCTGGGTGACTGCCGAAAAATCGATCGAGAACGCGGTGGTGCTGATCACTGACGGTAAGCTCACCGCCGTCGGCGCCGGGATCACAATTCCCGAACATGCCCAGCGCATTGATCTGACCGGACGCACCATCTATCCAGGCTTCATTGACGCCTACCACGAACAGGCCGTCTCCAGCGATCTCCTGACCGGAACAGCGCGCTACTGGAATGGTCAGGTCACTCCTCAGTTGTCTGTCGCCGATCAGCCCACAGCTCCGGAAGACACGGCAGCATTGCGACGACAGGGCTTTGTCGCACGCCTGCTGGCCCCGGACGCTGGAGTGATTCGTGGTCGCAGTGCTGTGCTGTCCACATCCGGTGGCGACCCGGCTCAGACCGTGCTGGCACGGGATGTCGCACAACATGTCCTGCTGACACTCTCAAGACGCTCACGGGCATCGGGTTATCCCGGCAGTCCAATGGGTGCCGTGGCGCTTGCACGACAGGCAATCCTTGACGCTCAATGGTATCGTGACGCTCAGGCTGCCATCGCCGCCGACCCCACATTGCCACTGCCCGAACTGAACGACGCGCTGGTCGCACTGCAACCCGTACTCAATGGTGCCATGCCCATTTTTGTGACCGCATCCAACGAACAGTTCGTGCAGCGAGCTGATCAGTTTGCTGCTGAATTCGGTCTGTCACTGGTGGTCGTCGGAAGTGGCCGCGAGTATCGACGTCTGCAGGAAATTGCACAGCTGCGGCGGCCCATCATTCTGCCACTCGCCTTCCCGCGACCGCCCTCGGTCACCACACCGGAAGCGGCAGACAATGTCACACTGGAAGATCTGCTGCACTGGGATCTGGCCCCGGAAAACCCGGCCCGTGTGGATGCCGCCGGCATCCGCTTCGCCTTCACCACCCATCGCCTGAACTCCAGCTCAGATTTTCTCAAGTCGCTGCGTAAAGCCGTGTCTCGCGGACTTTCAAAAACCTCCGCACTGAAAGCGCTTACGCACAACGCAGCCGACATTCTCGGCATCAGCAGCCAGCTCGGCTCACTTGAACCAGGCAAACTGGCGTCCATGGTGATTACCGACGGTGACCTGTTCGCAGAGCAGACAAAGATCACCGAAACATGGATTGCCGGTCAGCGATTCCAGCACGAGACACCACCAGCTCGACAGTCCACCGGTGCGTGGGAACTGGCACTGTCAGCCTCCGGCAACCTGCCACAGAAGCTGTACCTTGAAGTCAGTGAAAGTTCCGGTCGGCTGAAAGGACGTGTTTCTCGCACTCCCATTCCTGCAGCAGAACCTCGCAAAGGTCGCCGTTACGACGACAAACCGGCCGATCCGGCCTCCCCCGCTGCACCAGCGGATCCAGCCGCACCGGCCGCACCCGCAGACGCCGCTGCTCCGGCCACTCCGGCCCCCGCGCCAGCCGCAAACCCTGATCCGGCTGCGCCCGCAGCCCCCGCTACCGATCCCGCTGCTCAGCCCCAGACTGCTGCAACAGCACAGCCGGACAAAGCCCCGAAGGAAGTGGTCGATCTGAAGACCATACGCCTTGAGAACACGCGGTTGTCGGCTGTGTTCCCGGCTGCAGACTGGGGCCTTGAAGGGACTGTTCGCTTCTCGCTGGCACTCACGGAAACCGATCCTGCTCTGCGCGATCGACCGGCGGCCATTGGCACACTTATCTGGCCCGATGGCAGCTCTTCCATCGTCACCGCCACTCGCATCAACCCTGCTCCCGCTGTCGCGACCGAAGGTAAGCCGGACGACGCAGCCAAACCGACGCCGGACAACAAACCGGCCGAGGACAGTAAAACGGCCGCAGCGAAACCGGCAGCGACAGCGGCTTCCTTCGAAGTTAACTACCCGCTGGGATCCTTCGGCCGAACAACTCTGCCAGCGGCCACCGGTCCCACCGCCTTTATCCACGCTTCCATCTGGACCTGCGGACCAGCCGGCATTCTTGAAGATGCTGTGATGCTGATCGACAATGGCCGAATCATCGCAGTCGGTAAAGACATTCCCATTCCCGCTGACGCACAGATTGTTGACCTGCGCGGAATGCATCTGACGCCCGGCATTATCGACTGTCATTCACACTTCGCCACCGACGGTGGTGTCAACGAAGGCACTCAGGCAGTCACCAGCGAAGTCCGAGTCGGTGACTTTGTGGATGCCAACGACATCACCATTTATCGGCAGCTGGCCGGGGGCGTCACCGCGGCCAATATCCTGCACGGATCGGCTAATCCCATTGGTGGCCAGAATCAGGTGGTCAAGCTTCGCTGGGGCATGACGGGCGAGGGATTGAAATTCACAGAAGCTCCTGCGGGCATCAAATTCGCACTGGGTGAAAACGTCAAACAGAGCAATCGTACCGAAGGTGGTGGACGCTACCCCAATACTCGCATGGGTGTTGAACAGGTCTTCCGCGATGCCTTTGAAGCCGCTCGCGATTACCAGAATCGTCATGACACCTACGGCAGGAATCGTCGTGGCCTGCCACCTCGGCGTGACCTTGAACTGGAAGCAATTGCAGAAGTGGTTTACGGCAAGCGCTGGATTCACTGTCACAGCTACCGCCAGGACGAAATTCTTGCACTCCTTGAAATCCTGCAGGAATACAAAATCCGGATCGGTACCCTGCAGCATATTCTGGAGGGCTACAAAGTGGCGGACGAACTGGCTCGCCACGGCGCCATGGCCTCAGCGTTCTCGGACTGGTGGGCTTACAAGTTTGAAGTCTACGACGCCATTCCTTACGCCGGAGCGCTGATGCACAATCAGGGAGTTGTCGTGTCCTTCAACTCTGATGACGGCGAGCTGGCACGACATCTCAATCAGGAAGCCGCCAAGGCTGTCAAGTACGGCGGGATTCCCCGCGAGGAAGCTCTCAAGTTCGTGACGCTGAACCCGGCAAAGCAGCTGCGAATCGATCATCTCACGGGTTCACTGGAAGCTGGAAAGCACGCTGACTTTGTGGTCTGGAATGGCGATCCGCTCTCCAACTTTACTCGCTGTGAACAGACGTGGGTGGACGGTCGTCGCTACTTTTCGCGGGATGAGGATCAGCAGATGCGTCAGGAAGCCACTCGTCGTCGCAACGTGCTGATTCAGAAGGTCCTCGCTTCCGGCGAAGAAGCTCGCGACTCGTCTCAGGCAAACGATGACCCGGCTGCCCTCTGGCCCCGTTTCGACGAATACTGTGCTCACTTCCGCCACCAGGCAGCGCTGCAGCAGCAGCGTGACCGGCAGCAGCAGGACGTACAGCAGCAACAGCAGTCCGCTCAGTAACTCAACAGTCGGCTTACCGCCTTCCGGGTCTTCTCGTTTTCTCAGATTCAACTGCACAAACGGATGTGTTCCATGGTGCGATTCTCTGTTCGACTGCTGCTGCTGACCGCCTGCTTCACTGTTCAGCCGCTGATGGCCTCAGACCAGATTCCAGGTGCACCGCAGACAAAACCTGTGGCGCTCATCAATGCCGTCCTGCACACGGTCAGTGGACCGGTCATCGAAGCCGGTACGCTGGTGTTCGAAAACGGTCGGATCACAGAGCTGGGGCCACGCCTGCAGCCACCAGCCAATGCTGTTGTGATTGATCTGCAGGGACGGCACGTATTTCCCAGCATGATTGAATCTCACTCACAACTGGGACTTACCGAACTCTCATCCACTCGAGCCACCATCGACACCAGTGAAACGGGCCGGATCAACCCCAACGTCACGGCTGCCACCGCAGTGAATCCCGACAGTGAACTGATTCCCGTCACGCGGGCCAATGGAGTCCTTGTGGCCCTCAGTGCTCCGTCCGGTGGCCTTGTCTCGGGCAAAGCTTCGCTGCTGCAGCTGGATGGCTGGACCAGTGTGGACATGACACTGCAGCGCGAAGCAGGTCTTGTCATCAACTGGCCGTCCTCCGGTCGCTCGTTCTTCTTCGGAGCACCGGGTGCGGAAGCCCCCGCTGGTGGTGAATCGGGCGGCTCAGCGGTCAGAGAACTGCGGGATCTGTTCAGCGATGCCCGAGCATGGGCCAAAGCTCGTACCGCCAGTCCCGATTCGCAGCGCTATGACATTCGATTCGCCTCTCTGCAGCCGGTTCTGGCCGGGAAAGTGCCGCTGATTGTAGCGGCTGATGATGCTGAAGAGATTCAGGCGGCTGTGGCTTTCGGCGTAGAACAGAAAATGCAGGTCATCATCTTCGGTGGCTATGATGCTGAGTCCTGTGCCGAGCTGCTGCGGCGGTACCAGGTCCCCGTCATCATCAGTGCCGTGCACCGCGACCCCCGCAATGATCACGACGACTACGATGCCCCCTACACACTGCCGGAAAGACTCCGCAAAGCAGGCATTCGCTTCTGTATTTCCGGTTCAGCTCGCAGCGAAACCTGGAACACCCGCAATCTGCCATATCAGGCCGCCACTGCGGCTGCCTATGGCCTGCCGCGGGACGAAGCACTGAAGTCCGTGACCCTGTACCCGGCACAGATTCTGGGAATCGCCGATCGCCTTGGATCTCTGGAACCAGGTCGAGATGCCACAGTTTTCGTCAGTACCGGCGATCCTCTGGAAACGGATTCTCAGGTCACTCATGCATGGATCCAGGGTCGAGTCGTGGATCTGAGCAGTCGCCACACGGAACTGGCCGGCAAGTACGGAGAGAAGTTTCGTCGTCTGAAGGAAGGACGCTGAGAGTTTTCAGCGGTCCTCATCGGAACAGTTGGGGAAATGTCCATAAGTTTCCGTCAGCAGCGATTTTCAACCGAAAAATCCACCTGACCATTTCTTCCGCCGCACCTTCGATGTCGTTGATCACACTCGAGTGCTGCTGAAGCGCTGTCTGCCTGCCGACATCCTGACGAGCCGCAAGAAGTGGACAGTCCTCATCAGTCAGTAGTCAGCCAAAACGTAGCCCGGGCATTCCTGCCCGGCCGCCCTCTGCCCACACAAAGCCCTGCCGCACCGCACATTGACCCGTCGCTCAGCATTCCGTGGGCTGATAATCACTCAACAAACAGTCGCCTCAGCATCGTCACCGAGCTGGTGCTCGGTGGTCCCTCGGACGTCCCCCTTGGGAGGGCGAGGCTCCCGCCGAGCCGAAAGAAGTGGTCCGTTCTCAGTAGTCAGTCGTCAGCCAAAATGTAGCCCAGGCATTCCTGCCTCGCCGCCTTTTACCCCCACAAAGCCACCACGCACGGATCCTGTCGGCGCATCATCATCCTGCGGCAGATCAACCGCTGCCCCCCTGGCGTTACGGAACGCTTACACCGTACCAGTCGTCCCGGACAGGACCTGCTCGGCCACAATTCGACCGATGTTCAGACAGGCGGTCGCTGCTGGTGACGGTGCATTGCACACATTCACCACTCGCTCATACCGCTGAATCTGAAAGTCATCGATCAGTTTCCCATCCAGCCCCAGCGCCTGCGCCCGCACCCCCGCAGGACATGCCCGCAAATGCTCACTGCGGATCTCAGGCACCAGTCGCTGCAGTGCCCGCACAAAGGCTGCTTTAAACAGTGAACGCCGGATCTCACCCAGACCAGTCCGCCAGTTCCGCGCTGCCAGCCTGAGAAACCCCGGATAGGTCAGCGATTCCCAGAGATCTCGAACGTTGATGGTTCGCCAGTCATAACCCTCCCGCGCCAGAGCAAACACGGCGTTCGGACCACACTCCACACCACCATGAATCATTCGAGTAAAATGAACGCCCAGAAACGGAAAACGAGGATCCGGTACAGGGTAGATCAGCGAATTGCAGAAACGATGCGCTTCCGGCACCAGCTCAAAGTACTCGCCACGAAACGGCACGATGCGTTCCCGCAGCGGCTGACCACTCAGACGAGCCAGGCGATCACTGTGCAGACCACCACAATTCACCACCTGAGTCGCTTCCACCACGCAGTCTGAACACTCCAGACGCACACACTCCGCATTCTGTCGCATACCCAGCACACGACTGCCCAGACAAATCTGATGCCCGCCCGCTGTCAACAGCTCGCCCAGCCTCGTACACACGCCCGGGTAATCCACAATCCCCGACTCCGGAACATAAATGGCCTGAATCCCCGCACAATGAGGCTCCAGTTCCCGTAATCGCTCCGGACCAATCTGTTCGCACTGCACCCCGTTCTGACGTCCACGCTCCAGAATCAGTTGTAACTGAGACAGTTCCGACTGCTGCAGGGCAACAATCACTTTCCCCGTCTTCTTCCAGGCCACTCCGTAACGATCACAGAATTCCTCAAGCGCCAGCTTACCCGCACGACAATTCTGCGCCCGCAACGAACCCGGTCGATAATAAATCCCGGAATGCAGCACTCCCGAATTTCGCCCGGTCTGGTGAAACGCCAGCGACTGCTCCTTCTCCAGCAGGACAATCTTCTGCCTCGGAACACGCTGCGATAACTGCCACGCAGTCGCCAGCCCCACAATTCCTCCGCCAATCACCGCAAAATCTGCTTTGATCGGACTCTGATGAGCGACTGCATTCATAACTGGCTCAGACCGGCACTGCCGAACGACGAGGTACCGTGACAAAACTGGACGCCTCCAGCGGACCACAACCCTGAAATCGATAGGCTGTCAGCAAACCATCACGCGCCACACTGTAATCCAGACACGCCAGATTTCCACGGATCGGTGCCGGGACACGGTCACGCAGCCAGTAATGTCCAAAGAACAGTGGTCGCTCATCCGCCGCATAAGGACACGGATGCACATCCTCCGGAACCACAGCACTCACAAACTCCGGAATCGCCAGACCCGGAAACATGTAGTCAGCAAAACTTAAACCTTCAGGACGATCAAACCAGCGAATCCGCCCCTTCCTGCGAACCATCCCCTCTGGGTCCGTCAGAGTGATCCCGTTGGGAAAACGCATTTCCGGGCCCTTCAGCACTCGCTCAATCGAATCAAATAACTGCGTCCCGCTGCGCGCCGCCTGCTGCAGATACTGGTCGCTCATCCAGCCCAGCTCAACACCCGCCAGCTGCAGCTTCTGCAGATCCACCGGGTCCCAGCAGGCATGCACCACACGCAGCTCCGGCAGCTCCAGAGACACCGGCAACGTCCGAAACCAGTCCAAAGCCTGCTGCAGCTCTGCTGACGAAAGCTGAGTAATCGTCTGGGCGATCTGGCGATTATTGTGCTCGGTATGACGCCGCAGATATTCGCCCTGCTGCAGCGGATCAGCCGTATGGTACGCCAAAGCATTCCATTCGTGATTCCCCATGACCGCCAGAGCCGACTGCTGCTGACACATGTCCCGACAGATGTTCAGCACATCCCGGATCTGAGGACCACGATCGATGAAATCGCCGCAGAAAATCACCTTCCGCGAAGGGTGCCGAAAAACACCGGACTGCTGCACATAACCCAGCCGCTCCAGCAGTTCTGCCAGCTCCTCAGCACATCCATGAATGTCACCAATTACATCATACATACGCTGCAGCCATACTCTGTGCCCTGTCGCCTGATTCGCTTCCCCCCCTATACCCCGATCCAACCGGAGAATTCCACGCTGATTTCATCGACATCCCCGGAATGGCGAGGATTCGCGAATTCGGCAACCAGCCACTCCCTTTACCCACTTTCCAGCGCTCCAATCCCCCTCGCCACTTCCACCGCTCGCCCTGATAGTGCAGAATCCACAGCAGCACAGCATCGTCGCCACGACGGTACTCCCGTGACACCCCACCCCGGCCAAAGGATTCCCGCCATGACTCGCCATACCCGCCCCAGTCGTCGTTCGCTGCTCAAACACAGCTTCGCCGCAGCCGCCGGACTGTACGTCGGCAGCACCGCACAGGCAGTGTCCCGCTACGACAAGCTGCGAATTGCCGTGATCGGCTGCGGAGGACGCGGTGGCGGAAACCTGCAATCCGTCTCCTCCGAACACATCGCATTCCTCTGCGACGTCAACGAAAACACCGTTCGCAAGGCTGCCGAAACCCACACTCAGGCGCGACAGGAAGTCGACTTCCGCAGAATCTTCGACCGCGCCTCAGAATTTGATGCCGTTGTCGTCAGTACCTGCGAACATACCCACGCCTTTGCCACTCTGCCCGCACTGCAGCTCGGCAAACACGTCTACTGCGAAAAGCCCCTGACCCACAGCGTCTACGAAGCCCGCGTCATCCGCGAAGCTGCTGCCAAAGCCAATGTCGCCACACAGATGGGAACACAGATCCACGCCGGTGAAAACTACCGACGCGTTGTTGAACTGGTACAGACCGGGGCCATCGGCAAAGTCTCTGAATGCCACGTCTGGGTCGGCCGCGCATGGGGTCTGCAGTCAGCCGCAGATGCACAGAAGAATAAAGACATCGTCCACGTCACTGATCGCCCCGCAAACGCCGACCCGATCCCTGCCGGACTCAACTGGGACCTCTGGCTCGGACCCGCTCCGGAACGCCCCTTCAACTCCGTCTACTTCCCCGGCCCCAAATGGTATCGCTGGTGGGATTTCGGCAACGGCACCATGTCAGACCTCGGCAGCCATTGGGTCGATCTCGCATTCTGGGCCCTGAAACTCAAAGCCCCATCCACGATTGAAGCCTTCGGTGATCCGGCACATCCCGAAATCGCTCCCGCCTCAATGCACGTCAAATACCAGTATCAAGCCACCGAACAGCAACCAGAAGTTGATGTGTTCTGGTACCAGGGTTCACATCAACCCGAACTCGTCGCCAATGGCAGCATTCCGGCGTGGGACAGCGGAGTTCTGTTTGTGGGCGACAAAGGCATGCTGCTCTCTGACTACGGTCGACACATCCTGCTGCCCGAAGACAAATTCCAGGACTTCAAACGACCGGACCCATTCATTCCCAAATCCCTCGGCCATCACGAAGAATGGCTGCACGCCTGCCGCACCGGTGATCCAACCACCTGCAACTTCGAATACGCAGGATGGCTCACAGAAGCCAACCACCTTGGCAACGTTGCATATCGAGCCGGTCAGAAACTGGAATGGGATGCCGCCAAAATGAAAGTCACCAACACCAGCGCCGCTGATCGCTTCATTCGTCGCGATTACCGCAGTGGCTGGACACTCCGCTGAATCCCGTCGCTGCGGCTCAGCCGCAGCGGCACTCCTCCCTGCAACTCACAAGACCCAACGCCATGCACCCGCTGCATCTGCAGGATTCCCTGAACCGTCGCATCTTTCTGAACGCGGCCGGCAGTACCACCGCGACTGCCGCTCTGGCCTCGCTGCTGCACAACTCCGCAGCCGCCAGCACTGCGGAACGTCCCGAGCTGCCCGGACTGCCGCACCGAACACCCAAAGCCCGCCGCATCATCTACCTGTTTCAGTCCGGAGCACCATCGCAGATGGATCTCTTCGATCCAAAACCCGCTATGGAAGCTCAACGCGGACAAAACCTGCCGGATTCCGTCAGGCAGGGACAAAGATTGACGACCATGACGTCCGGGCAAGCCAGCTTCCCCATCGCTCCCAGCATGTTTCAATTCCGACAGCATGGCGAATGCGGTATGTGGTTCAGCGAATTGATGCCACGGATGTCGGCTCTGGCCGATGACTGGTGCATGATCCGCACAATGAATACCGAAGCGATCAACCATGACCCAGCCATCACCTTCTGCCAGACCGGCTCGCAGCTGGCCGGCAGACCCAGTATCGGAGCCTGGGCCAGCTATGGACTGGGCAGCGAAAATCGCAGCCTGCCCGCCTACGTGGTACTGACGTCCTTCGGCTCAGGACGACCGGATGACCAGCCCCTCTACGATCGACTCTGGGGACCCGGCTTCCTGCCGTCCCGTCATCAGGGAGTCAAATTCCGAAACAGCGGTGATGCTGTGTTGTATCTCTCCAATCCTCCGGGAGTCTCTGCGGCCCAGCGACGCAGTACCCTCGATCGACTCAACCAATTGAACTCGCTGCAGTTTGAAGCCACTCAGGATCCCGAAATCACTGCTCGGATTGCCCAGTACGAAATGGCCTTCCGCATGCAGACCAGTGTACCGGATCTGCTTGATTTCTCTGACGAACCCAAACATGTGCTCGACATGTACGGCCCTGACGTTTCCCGCCCCGGCTCATATGCAGCCAATTGCCTGCTGGCTCGCCGCATGGCCGAACGCGATGTCCGATTCGTTCAGCTGTTCCATATGGGCTGGGATCACCACGGTGGACTGCCAAACGCAATTCGTGGCCAGTGTCGCGATACCGATCAGGCAACCGCCGCATTACTGCAGGACCTGAAAATGCGGGATCTGCTGTCGGACACACTTGTTGTCTGGGGCGGTGAATTCGGACGCACCATCTATTCACAGGGTGGCCTGTCCCCCGACAACTATGGACGCGATCACCACCCCCGCTGCTTCACCATCCTGATGGCTGGTGCCGGCATTCGCACAGGTACCACCTGGGGCGAAACCGACGACTTCTGCTACAATATCGTCCGCGACCCCGTTCACGTTCACGACCTGAATGCCACAATCCTGCACCTGCTGGGAGTCGATCATACGCGATTGACATACCGCTACCAGGGCCGCGACTTTCGACTCACGGATATCCACGGCGAACTGGTGCAGGGGATCCTCGCTTGATCCGACCCGCGGCAAAAACAATAACCCGCACAGAAGTACCATAACAACACTCGTCGGCTTCCGCTGAACAGAAAGCCCCCACGACAGCAGCAGCCTGCAGTTCGGCAGGAACCTCAACCTCCCAAGGTCAACGTTGCGACCACTGACCACTGATAACTGGCCACTGATAACAGCCTTCATGTCTTTCGTAGTCAAAAAACGGATCAACGAAAAATCCTGTGCGAAGTTGCAGGCTGCAGTTTGATGGAGTTGGAAAAAAACGCACAGGATACTGCTTCCGTGCAACGAAAAACACAACTGCTCAGACGCAAATGACGACACCCGTCAGCTTACGGTAACGTGGACTTGGCCTTCTTATTGCGTCGTGTAATTCCTGCTTCACCGCGGCACGAGGGGATCGCGATCGGTGGAGGAAGAGTGGGTCAACTTCGTCGTCGAGTATGGGTCGATTTCCCGCAGAGACGCTGAGACGCAGAGACAATTGCGCTATGTTGCTTTTTCTCCGCGTCTCTGCGCCTCGGCGGGAGAAGGCTTTCGTTTTGGATAGACAAAAAATCATGTGCGCACGTGGAGGTGCAGTTTGATGGGGTTGGCGCAAAACGCACTGGATGCTGCTCCCGCGTCAGGAAGGGCATAACCGCTTAGATGCAAACGGCAACACCCGTCAGCTTACGCTAACGGCTCGCCTGTGGGGGGGCAGGTACGTGTTTGTGTGGGCCAAAGGCGGCCGGGCAGGAATGCCCGGTCTACGGTTGTGGGCGAACAACGACAGATGAACAGTGGCAGTTCACTTCGGCTCGGCGGGAGCCTCGCCCTCCAAAGGGGCACATTGCGTGCACTGACCACTGACCACCATATTCTTCGGTGGTGAAGAATCACCAATACTCAGGCGGCACAGCAACACCGCGCACAGCATTTTACGTAGAGCCAAAAAACCACCCCGCCCCCTCTGCGTTTTCCCGCGAACCTCCGCGTCATTCCGTGGTGAATCGCCTCCACGTTAACAATATGCTCACAGCCCTCCAGCGAGGGCATGCCGGTACACAGAACACGAACCCTTCACCGCAGAACTTCACGCTCTGCAGTTCGTACGATTCTCTTCCAGCGGTTCATCACCGGAAGAACACTGCGCACTTCATTCCGCGCAGAGCGCAAAAAAGAACGGCGCCGACGAATCGTCGACGCCGCAGATTTTTCAACTGACCTCAGCGACGAGGACCGCGACCGCCACCACCGCCGCCTTCGCGGTTACGATAGCGGTTTTCCGTTCGTCGAGCATGGTCTTCCGTTGGTGTTCGCAACGACAGACAGCCAATCGCCTGCTCCCACGTCGGAATGTCCTGATACTCCGGTGCCACCGGAGCCGGTCCACCACCGCGACGATCCTCACGCGGCTCACGACCTGACTCACGATCCTCCGCACCACGCTCACGACGACGACGCGGACCACGCTCGTCATCGCGACGATCCTGATCGCGGCCCACTCCCTGCTCCGATCGCTCTTCCTCGTCCCATTCATGGTCGCGGTCAAGGTCACGATCCCGACTGCGATCCCGACGATCACGCTCAGAATGGCCTCGCTCCTCACCACGCTCCGGCCGTTCACCACGAGCCGATCGCTCACCACGTTCCGGTCGTTCGCCACGTTCCGGTCGTTCACCACGTGCCGGCCGTTCACCGCGTTCCGGTCGCTCGCCACGTTCCGGCCGTTCGCCGCGTTCCGGCCGCTCACCGCGTGCCGGTCGTTCGCCGCGTTCCGGTCGCTCACCGCGTGCCGGTCGTTCGCCG
>CAXBSH010000005.1:0-44398 GCA_963977705.1 uncultured Planctomycetaceae bacterium | reverse complement strand
GGCGGCATGGGTGGCGGTATGTTCTCCGTCCCCGCTGTTCCAGCAGCACCAGCCGCACCTGCTGCAGGTGGCATCCAGCTGAAAAGCCCGCTCAAAAAAAAATAGCATCCCCGCAGCAGACTCAGGCGGCGGATGACAGTGAACTTTTCAGGGACAGTCTGTGGCAGCGTGTCTGCGGCGGACTGTCCCTGTTCATTGCCGGTCGCAAAGCTCTATTGACCTCCGTTGCCGCAACGGCAACAACGGCGACAAGCACTGACGAAGCCCCGGCTCAGCCTCCCATGTCGGCTCGACAGGCACTTGCTGAAGTCCAGAACGACACCGGCGAGCCGGCCGAACGCTGGGACCGCATTTTCTCGCAGCGACAGCTTTCCGACGCGCAACTGGCCTCGGTTGTACAGATCCTGCATGAGGACCGCCGCTATGCTCAGGCTGTCGACTGCCTCGAAGCCGCGGTCCGGGCAGGTCGTGCGGCTCCATGGCTGTTTGACGTGCTGGCAGTGGAAATGAAACTGGCGGGACGTCCAGCCGAGGATATCGGGCGAGTCCTGCAGTCAAGGCTGGATTACGGCGCAGCGGATGTTCCGCAGATGCTGCTCACAGCAGCCATGCTGTCACGATTCGATGCTTTTGATCAGGCATTGATACTGCTGCGGGATGCGGCACAGTTGAACCCCGAAACACCCGAACTGTGGCTGCTTGCTCGCAGTATCGCCGACAAGTCGGGCGATCAGGAATGGCGAGTCTGGTCCTGCTGTGGTGTCCTGCAGCACGTCTGGAATCGGGGCTACGAAACACGACATGCGGAAGCCATGAAGGTCCTGAGCGATCTGGCGACCAGCCTTGATCGAGCCGGCAAGTCACCCGCAGCTGAAGCGATTCGAACGCGACAGCTGGAGGCTCGCAGAGTCGATCTGCAGATCACTCTGAAGTGGGTAGGAGCAGCGGATCTGGATCTGATTGTTCGGGACCCGCAGGATCAGGAGTGCAGTTATCGCAATCGCACCACACCCACTCTGGGGCGGCTGCTTCGCGAAGACGGTGGATTGAACGCCGGCGGGGCCCCCGCAGAGGCACGCAGCGAGGTGTTTCTGCAGCAGAAGGCCCTGACAGGCACTTACAATTTCTCCGTGCGGTTCGTCCTTGGCAAGGTGGCTTCCGGAACGGCGGTGGTGGAGGTGGTGCAGAATGCCGGAACGCCCGCTGAAACTCGCGAGACAAAGACGATTCGTCTGGGAGCGGACGACGTTTCACTGTCAACCGAGATAAAGCAGGGAAGATGGGTGGTCAATCCAGTTCCGTGACGCCCACGTTTCCGACAGCAAAAGTGGCAGAAAATGCCGAAAAACGCGTAGCAAATCTTGTGTTTTGACGCGATTCCTCGCAACTCGCGTTTTTATGGTCTCGTCACGCACAAAAAGTATTGACCCATTTTTCAGAAGGTCTTACTGTCCCACCATCACGAGCCGAACGGGACTGCAAGCCCGCGAAGCTCCTGAGACCAATCGCCCCCGGAAGCAGCTAGAGTCCTCCGCCCCCCTGGGATTCGCTGCTTCCGGGATTTTTTTTGCGCTGCGTCTCAGCTTTTTCCTGCCGCCGTTGTTGCAGCCACCCCCCAGCCTCCGCAGAATGTCTGTTTTCCACTCGAGATTCTGCGGAGATGACCTGTATGAAGTCCGGAAGCTGGCTGCTGTTCCTCGTTGCTGCGATCCTGTCAGGCACTGAAGCGCTGGCCCAGCAGTACACGAATCTGCTGAACAATCGCAGCCTGGCCCAGTGGATGCTGCCGGACGGTGCGGACATTCAGCAGGGCTGGACTTTTGACGCAGATGGCAGTCTGCATCTCAGTGGCAAGGGCAACAACATTCTGACTCGCGAAGAATTCGGTGACTTCGATCTGTGGTTCGAATATCGCATCTCAGACAAGGGTAACAGCGGCATCAAGTATCGGGTGGCGAAGTACGGCAATCAGTGGCTGGGGCTTGAGTATCAGATACAGGATGATGCGGCGTTTCCGAAGATGGCGGCCGAACACTATACGGCCTCGGTCTACGACCTCTTCGATACCTCCAGCCCGATCCTGCAGCGGAACTACAAGGACCCTGCTGCATGGGGTGTCGGTCGAGTCATTGTGCAGCGGCACCGGATTCGTCACTGGATGAACGGCAATCTGATCATCGACGAGCAGGATGACTCGGCACGATTTGCAGAGGCCATTCAGAACAGCAAGTTCCGTGGACAGGAAAACTTCGGGCGCAATCAGCAGGGGCGTCTGATGCTGACGGATCACGGCAGCGAAGTCTGGTATCGCAACGTCTACATTCGCCGACTGGACGGCAAACCGCTGGTCCCCTGAATCATTCGCCTTTAACACTGCGGAAAAGCAGATGCGGCGACTGCTGCAGTTGTTGATGTGGCTGGCAGGTCTGCTGGCAGTTGCTGCGGTGACGTGGTTTCTCATCCCGCTGCTGAGCACCGGTACGGGTGACGCGCAGCGTCTTGCAGAAATCCAGCAGGTCCTGCACGATGCCGGTATGCTGGCACCCATCGCCTACGTTTTGTTTGTGACTGTCGAAGTCGTCGTTGCGCCGTTACCCGGTCTGCTGCTGTATATGCCGGGCGGAATTCTGTTCGGTCCGTTCTTCGGTGGTGCGCTGGCACTGATGGGCAATATCGTGGGGGCTGGTATCGCCTGCAAACTGTCTCGTTGGTTGGGTGCTTCCATGCTGGATCGCCTTGACCCGGAAGGTGCGATGGCTCGCCTGCGGTCACAACTTGAAAGGCGTGGATTCTGGCTGGTACTGTTGCTGCGACTGAACCCTTTGACATCAACAGATCTGGTTTCGTGGGCAGCCGGTCTGACACGAACGCCGGTATGGCACGTGATGACGGCTACCGGGATCGGAATCGCGCCGTTATGTTTCCTGCAGTCATGGTTGTCCGACAGTATCTTTCACCGCTGGCCCGGACTGTTCTGGCTGCTGCTTGCCATCACTCCCTTCTGGCTGGGCTTGATTGTTGTCATCCTGCTCCGTCTTGCCCGCCGCTGACGGATTCGACCTGCTGTCGGATCGCCGCCACTGAGCATACGGGACGGGTCCCAGAAACGCCTGGTTTTCAAAGGGCGCGTTCCGCCCAAGTTCGCTGATGGAAGCGGTCAGCAGCAGAAAGAAGCTGTACAGCCCCAGCAGCGGAAACATGATCAGCCGAGCGGGAAGATGCAGCCAGCGAGTTGTGGGTGCATGAACCTGTGAACCGCGGTGCCACGCCCACGCTGTAATCAGCCTTGCCGGGTACGTGAACAGTACAAACACCGGAGTCAACACCAGTTGCGAATCCTGCGGTAACAGACGGATCTTTGCCAGATACAGCGGAAACGTCAGGACGTACAGCAGGATGGTGGCCAGCATCCATGTCAGTGGCGTGCTGCGAATGGCGCGGCGGACTGCCCCGACAGAAAAGATCGCCATGAAACGGCCCTGCACAGCCTGCTGCACCTGCAACCACGGCAGCCACGCCAGCACTGGAATCAGCAACAGGCCGCCGAGAAACGACAGGACACCGAAGATGGGGCGAGTACGATCGGGAGCGGCATATGACACCAGCAGTGATGTGGGCAGCAACAACCACACGACAGCGCCGAAAAACCCGCGCAGGCCTGTGACGAAATGCTGCCACGGACTGAGCACAGTCAGCAACGCCTGCAGAACAGCTCGCACTTCCTGTCGCTTTTCGTAATGCCGCCACGCCAGCAGCCGTCGGATGTTGCGGATGGGACGCAGAAAACAGGCAAACGTACAGCCATTCAGCACAGCGGCCAGCAGATGAGCAGCGATCAGCCACTTCAGCAGGACCACAATGAACTGCAGCTGCTGTGTCTGCGGGTGCTGCGGCCCAAGCAGTACGAGGGCATCACTGAGACGAGTGGCCTGCAGCCGCAGCAGCAGACCGAACAGTAGAGTAAACAGGGCCAGGATCCCCAGACGCGGCGCAATCTTCAGCAGCGGAAAACCATCACGGAACCGCCCTGAGACCGCCACCTGTTTCTGGGCCTGTATGAGATAACCGAGTGTCAGAATGTTGAGGCCCGGAATGGCGGCCATAATCGCCAGCACCAGCACCACACAGACGGCCCCCAGCGCCGTTTTCAGCAGCCACCACAGCGAACGAAAGGGCCGACGCAGTCCCGGAAAACTTCCCGGACCGACACCTGCCAGTGGATCGGCAGTTGCTGGAAATGCGTCAGAGCTGGACATGGCAGATTCCACAGAGTCACAGGCCGAATGGAAGGATACAACACCACTCGGAGAGAATGCGTTCGCAGATTACGCACCCATTCCCTCTGATTCGCTCGTTTTGTCAGAAAATTGCACTCTGCAATCCTTTTTTTCCAGGGATCCTGAGTGGAAATCGAAGTAGACTGAGCGTTTTCTGACAGGCCTGCCTTGTCCTGCCACTTCCGGAATCAATCATCGTGCGCTGGGTTTCGTGGTTATCCATCCCTGTGCTGCTGCTGTTGCTGGTCGCTGTTGTGCAGACTGCCGGCAGTGTCGAGGCCCCATTAACAGCGGCTCCGGAAATTCCCGCACAACAGCGTCTGGATGCTGCTGTGCAGCGTCTGAATCAACGGTTCCAGCAGCGCTGGCAGCAGGCTGGGCTGCAGCCGGTGGCACAGGCTGACGACCTGACAATCTTCCGTCGTGTCTCGCTGGCGTTATTCGGCTGTGTCCCGGCACTGGCTGAAATCCGCGCCTTCGAACAGGACCAGCAGCCGGACCGCCTGGATCGCTGGATCGTCAGAATGCTGCGGGACGATCGTTTCGGGCGTTACTTCGCTGATCGTCTGGCGCGCAGCCTGACGGGCGTGGAACAGGGACCGCTGTTCATCTTTCGTCGCGATCGACTGCGTGACTGGCTGGCCCAGCAGCTGCTGGCCGATGCCGCATGGGGCCAGATGACTCGCGATCTCATTGCCGCCGAAGGTCTGTGGACAGACCAGCCGGCAGCCAACTTCCTCACCATTGCTCGAATGGAAAACGAAGAGCTGGACGAAACAAAACTGGCCGGGCGAACCGTTCGCGCGTTTCTGGGACAACGCATCGATTGTGCTCAGTGCCATGACCATCCCTTCGATCCATTCTGGAAACAGGGACATTTCGAAGGCTTTGCAGCATGGTACTGCCAGGCTACTGTCTCGCTGGCCGGCGTGACCGACTTCGATCGCGACAAATCGCAGCAGCCCGTTGTCTATCGCATCATGGACGGCGGGGCGGAAGACAAGACTGGACGAGTCGTCGACCCGAATGTGCCATTCCATGCCGAGTGGCTGCCGAGTCAGGGTTCGCTCCGAAGTCGGCTGGCTGCATGGGTGACTCATCCGGAAAATCGCCGCTTTGAACGAGCGATTGCCAATCGGATCTGGGGACTGATGGCTGGCAGGCCACTGGATGAACCCGTCGATGATCTGCCACACCCCGCTGAGCAGGGCGAACCCGATGTGCTTGATCTGCTGGGAACAGAGTTTCGTACGCGTGGCGAGCGACTGAGTGTCCTGATTCGCCTGATTGCCCTGTCTCAGCCATTCCAGTTGTCATCTGAAAACCCTGAACAGGATTCGGCATTGCTGCAGTTGCAGGAAGAGCAGTGGGCCGTGTTCCCGCTGGTGCGACTGCGCCCTGAACAGGTGATTGGTTCGCTGTTCCAGGCTGGTCGCGTGCGAGGAGTGGATCAGAACTCCCATCCGTTGATTCGTTTCCAGAAGCTGACGTCCGAGAACGACTTCATTCAGGAGTACGGCGATGCCGGAGAAGACGAACTGAATGCTCAGGCCGGCACGATTTCCCAGTCTCTGCTGAAGATGAACGGCCGATTCACATCGGATTCCGCAAAAGTGGACCTGCTGTCGGGACCAGCGGAAGTACTGCGATTTTCCACGGACGACACAGCGGTCATCGAAAACAGTTTTCTGATGTGTCTGACTCGCAGACCAACAGCAGACGAACAGACATATTTCCTGCAGCAGTTGAAAACCAATCGTACGCAGTCCGTCGAGGACCTGTTCTGGGCCCTGTTCAACAGTCCGGAGTTTTCATGGAACCACTGATGACGGATCGTCGCGGCATGCTGCAGCGACTGGGAACTGCGGGCCTGTCGTTCCTGCTTCCCGGCATGTCCCACGGGGCAGCCAATCGACGTGGCTCGGATCGACCGGCCTCACTGATCGTGCTGTGGATGAACGGCGGGATGAGTCAGCTGGAGACGTGGGACCCGCATCCGGGAACGCTGTCGGGCGGCGAGGTGCAGGCGATTTCAACATCGGCGAAGGGCGTACAGATTTCGCATCTGCTGCCGCGCATGGCCGAACAGATGCATGAGTGCCTGTTGATTCGTTCGCTGCATTCAAAGGAAGGCGATCATGAACGGGGTGCGGCCTTTGTTCGTACGGGTTACAACCCTGAACCGACGCTGAAGTATCCCACACTGGGATCCGTGATTGCTCGACAACTGCCCCAGGCCAGCCTGCAGATCCCGCCTTACATCCTGCTGAATCCGCGCATCCCGGTCCCTGAAGGTGGCTACCTGGGAAATGAATGGAATGCATTCCGGGTGTTTCGTCCGGGTGAAAAAGTCGCCAATCTTTCCTCGCCTGTACCGGATGAGCGACTGCAGAAACGGTTGGCGGGGCTGGATGTGATCAGTCGTCAGTTTGCCCTGCGACGTCCACTGGCCGAACAGGTAACACTGCAGCAGGAACTGACACAACGAGCAGTGACCATGATGCAGTCTGAACAACTGGCCGCATTTCAGCTGAATTCTGAGCCGGCGGCCCTGCAGGACAGTTACGGCCGAAACGATTTCGGTCGCGGCTGCCTTGTCGCGCGACGACTGGTGGAAACGGGAGTCCGTGTGGTGGAAGTCATGCTCCCGGGCTTCGACACGCATATCTCAAACCACACCGGTCATATCACCCAGTGCCAGATCCTTGACCCGGCCATGTCCAGTCTGCTGCAGGATCTGCGACAGCGAGATCTGCTGCAGTCGGTGATTGTGCTGTGCATCAGTGAATTCGGACGCACACCGCGGATCAATCCGGCTGAAGGTCGCGATCACTGGCCGGCCTGGTTTTCCTGCGTGGTTGCCGGTGGTGGATTTCGCAGTGGTGCAGTTCTGGGCGCAACACCGGACGGCATTCCGGGTAAAGATCCGCCGCTGCCCGAGGACCCGATCAGCGTCCCGGACGTCTATGCCACAATCCTGTCGCAGTTGGGAATAGACGGCAGTCAGGAAGTGATTACCCCGGTCGGTCGCCCCATTCGATTTGCCAGCACCAGCCCGAACGTGCGGCTGTTACAGCAGGGTTAGCGATTTCCGTTTCCATGGCCCGGCCCAATCTCGAGCTTTGTCAAAGAAACGGCCCGCTGAAGTTTACAATGGGCACCGAACCTGCCAAAGTCTGGGCTGCGGGAAGCAGGGCTCGCGGGGAATCCGATCATGTGCGATTTCAGCATACTGTTCGACGGTCAGACACTGGCGACATTTGTCGTCGGGGATCGTCGCTGGATCTGGCCTGCAGTGGCCACTGCAGTCCTCGGTCTGCTCAGTATTCTCTGGCTGAATCGGGATCGTCTCACCCGGCAGATGCTCGGACCAGTGCTCAGATCTGTCGCGTGGCTGCTGCTGGCTGCCTGCCTTGTGAATCCTTTGTGGAGCAGCTCGCGACCGCGTTCCGGCGCTAATGTGCTGGCCATTGTGACGGACAACAGTCGCAGTCAGCTGGTCAGTCCGGATGGCACCACGCAGACTCGCGCCGCTCAGTTCACAGCCGCACTGAAAACGGGTGAAAGTTCTGAACCAGTCGGCTGGCTCAGACGACTGGGCCAGGACTTCGAGCTGCGTCGCTATACAGTCGCCGATCGGCTGCTGCAGACCGAACGGCTGGATACAGTGGAATTTGATGGCCACGCCTCGTCCCTGAACTCCGCCCTCCGCAGTCTGCAGCAGCGATATCAGGGCCAGCCACTGGCCGGTATTCTGCTGCTTACGGATGGCAATGCCACCGACGGGGCTGTGGACCCCGAACTACTGAAACTGCTGCCGCCCGTGTACCCCGTGGTTCCCTCGGAAGGTCCCCTGACAGCCGATGCCGCAGTCGGGCAGTGGACCGTGTCGCAATCTGCCTTCGACGATGCTCCGGTAACCCTGCAGATCACACCTCGCATCGAAGGCACCACGAACGGCAGGATCCGAGTGATTCTTGCTGATGCCGCCGGCACCCCCATCGAAACTCAGGTCCGTGATGTGCAGGATTCCACACCGCTCAGGTTTCGCCATCGCCCGGTCACGGCCGGCACGGTCTTTTATCAGATCAAAGTGGAACTGCTGAATGCCGCCGATGACAGCCTGCAGCCGGAAGCCACACTCGTCAACAACACTCAGCTGATCTCCGTTGATCGCAGTGCTCGTCCGAAGCGAATTCTGTATGTCTCAGGGCGACCCAACTGGGACTTCAAGTTTCTTCGCCGGGCCGTGGAAACCGATCCACTGCTGTCCATGGTTGGCCTGATCCGGATCGCTCGAAAAGAAGCCAAATTCGATTTCCGCGGTCGCGAGGGACAGACCTCGAATTCCCTGTTTCGTGGCTTTGACAAGGCGGATCCGGATACTGTGGAAGAATATGACGAACCCGTACTGATTCGTCTGAATGTGGCTGAGAATGAACTGCAGAGTGGGTTTCCGCAGAAGGCAGAAGAGCTGTTTCAGTATGATGCAATAGTCATCGATGATCTTGAAGCCGACTTTTTCCTCGCCGACCAGATGACGCTGCTGTATGACTTTGTCAGCCAGCGTGGGGGTGGTCTGCTGATGATGGCTGGCCAGGAATCATTCGCTCAGGGCGATTACAGCCGGACTCCCATCGGCGAACTGCTGCCGATTGATCTTGAGCGAAGGGCCGAGTTTCCGCAGGGCCCGGTGCGACTTTCGCTGACGCGGGATGGCTGGCTGCAGCCATGGGTCCGATTGCGTGATGATGAAACGGCCGAGCAGGAACGACTGCAGCAGATGCCCGCTTTTGTGACCATCAATCCCACCGGTTACGTGCGACCAGGTGCCATTGTAATGGCTCAGGTGGAGGACAGTGCCGGGACCCAGTGGCCGGCACTGGTCGTACAGCGATTCGGACGTGGGCGCACCGGTGCGGTGTGTGTGGGTGACCTGTGGCGCTGGCGCCTGCAGGCCGGACTGCAGGCTCTGACAAATCCCCAGCCTGACGCAGATCAGCCACAATCCAAACCTGTTGCCGGCCAGCCGGCAGAAGATCTCAGCGATCACGCCCGAGCCTGTCGCCAGATGATGCGCTGGCTGGTAGCCGATGTGCCCCAGCGACTGGAAGTAAAAGTCCGGGACGATCTGACCCAGGGAACCGGTGCTGTCACTCTGACAGCACTGGTCCGCGGTGCTGACTTCAATGTTCAGGAGAATGCAGACGTGCGGTTCTCGGTAACGGCACCGGACGGGCAGGTATTTGAACTGACAGCCACCCCCTCAGATACCGAAGCCGGCCTCTTTGAAGCGGGTCTGTCGGCAGCAGCGGCTGGACCATGGAAGATGGAAGCCACGGCAACGCTGGCTGATGCTGCCGAAGCGCCGCTGACCGCCAGTCTTGGCTGGGCTAGCCAGCCGGATCAGCAGGAAATGCAGTCGGTGCGAGTGAATCGAACGTGGGTTGATGAAGTGGCAGAAAAAACCGGCGGGCGAGTCACGGACCTCGACGAAGTGGAGCTGCTGGCCGCCAGTCTGCCTCAGGCTGACGCTCCGCTCAGCGAAATCTGGTCATGGCCAATCTGGCATTCATGGTGGGTCTTCATGACGGCAATCGCCTGCCTGTCAGCTGACTGGACTCTGCGACGTCGACGAGGTCTGCCATGAAACTGTCGTATCTCCTGAGCTGCCTGTACTGGTCGCTGCTGACTCTGACAGTCTGTGGTCAGGAGCCATCCGCGACGGTCGATCGCAGTGAGTTGCTGCTGGTTGTGGGAGCGGCCGGGCAGGAGGATTACGGAAGGGATTTTGGCATCTGGGCCGATCGCTGGCAGCAGGCAGCAGAGCAGGGCGGGGCAGCAGTGACTGTGATCGGACGATCTGCCGCTGCTGGTGGCGAAGCCAGTGTCACGGATCGGGATGCGATTCTGGCCGCCATTACTCGCAATGCCGGTACTGCCAGTGCAGAGCCACTCTGGATCGTGTTCCTTGGACACGGGACTTTTGATCAGCGGGAATCGCGATGGAATCTGCGTGGTCCGGATCTTTCTGCCAGCGAGCTGGCAGCAGCCTGTCAATCACTGCAGCGACCACTTGTTGCCGTGATCTGCGCGTCCTGCAGTGCACCGTTTCTGAATGCCTTGTCTGGGCCCGGACGCTGTGTGGTCACAGCAACCAAAGATGGAAATCAGCTGCAGTATTCACGCTTTGGCGATTTTATGTCCACTGCCATCGCCGGGCTGGAGGCAGACATTGATCGGGATGGTCAGACATCGCTGCTGGAAGCGTGGTTGTACGCAGCACGGCGTACGGGGCAGTTCTATACAACCGAGGGTCGACTGGCCACAGAGCATTCGCTGCTGGATGACAACGGTGATCAGCAGGGTGTGCGGTCCGAGATCTTTAACGGGCTGAAGCCATCTGCTCAGATCAAGGCAGACAAACCGATTGATGGTCAGCGAGCCGGGAACGTGTGGCTGGTGCTGAGCCCGCAGGAACGGCAGCTGTCCCGCGAACAGCGCCAGCAGCGCGATCAACTGGAAGCCGAACTTGAACAGCTGAAGCAGAAAAAAGATCAGCAGAGCGAAACCGAGTACCTGCAGCAACTGGAAGCCATCCTGCTGCAACTATCGCGGCTGTACCAGACCGCCGCAGGGCACAAAGCACCAAACCCGTAGACTGGGCTTCAGCCCGTGTCGTCCAACGCGCTCTAGACCCATGCCCCCGGCGAGCCGTTAGCGTAAGCTGACAGGTGTTCTTATTCAGCGTCACCGAGCTGGTGCTCGGCGGTCCCAGCAAAGTGCCCCCTTGGGAGGGCGAGGCTCCTGCCGAGCCGAAGTAAACTGTCCGTGTTCCCCTGTCGTTGTTCGCCCACAACCGTAGCCCCGGCATTCCTGCCCGGCCGCCTTTTGCCCGCACAAACCAGAATGCTGCTGCCGTGCCGCTCATCCCCAATCTGGTGCTCACCAACCGTAGCATGGGCTTCAGCCCGTGAACACAAACCAACAAAACACAACAGAAACAAAACCCAAACAGAACCCAGGCGGGCTAAAGCCCACGCTACCGAAAGTCCACCAACGCCCCAACCGTAGACTGGGCTTCAGCCCGGGCACAAACTTCTAGTCACCCTTCAAATCCCCAGTGTTCTTTAATGGATGGGGCCGAGCAGCAATGCTCGGGCTACCCTTTTGCACTTCGGCGTCAGGAAAGCCCACGCGACCGGATTGACCCCGCGCGGCACGAGTCTGCAGGCAGCCCCCAAGTACCGATTCGCTGTGTTTCAATTCAGGCGGCATCCGGGGAGGTGGTCTCGGCGCGGTCCGAGCCGCCGACGGAAAGACATCGGTCGATCTGTCGTACGGCCTGTCGCAGTCGCTGGCTGTTTTCCACGATCGCCAGCCGCAGGAAACCCTCGCCCTCAGGCCCGAATCCGCGCCCCGGACTGACAGCCACTCCACCTTCATTCAGCAGCTTCATGGCGAAATCAATTGAACCCATGCGGCGCCAGGGTTCCGGAATCTCTGTCCACACAAACATCCCGGCTTTCGGTACGATCGGGTTCCAGCCGATACGACGCAGTCCATCACACAGCGCGTCGCGACGCGACTGATACTCGGTTGCCATCTCATCGATCGCGTGATCACAGTGGCGCATCGCCACAATTGCGGCAATCTGAATCGGCTGGAAGATACCGTAATCGTAGTAGCCTTTGATGGTGGCCAGCGCCCGCACCATTTCGCGATTGCCACAGCAGAACCCGATTCGCCAGCCAGCCATGCTGTAACTTTTGCTCATGGAAGTCAGCTCAATACCGACGTCCAGTGCCCCCGGCGTTGACAGGAAACTGGGAGCCTTGTAGCCATCGAAGCAGACGTCGGCGTAGGCGAAGTCACTGATCACCAGGAAGTGATGCTTCTTAGCCAGCCGCACCAGCTCGACAAAGAAGTCCTGCTCAACCACGGTCGAAGACGGATTGTGAGGGAAATTCACCACGACCAGCTTGGGCTTCGGAACCAGATGCTCGCACGTGTATGCGATGTTCCGCAGAAACTTTTCCGGATCGCGAACATCCAGAGCAATCACGTTGCCGGAAGCCAGCATCACCGAATAGACGTGGATCGGGAATGACGGAGCCGGGACGATGGCTGTATCACCAGGGCCCATCATCGCCAGACACATGTGGCTGAAGCCTTCCTTGGAACCAAGGCAGGCCAGAACTTCATCGTTGGCGTCCAGTCGGACACCATACCGCTTCATGTAGCGAGCTGCCACTTCCTTGCGGAGATTGCCGATGCCGTTGGAGACGGAATAGCGGTGATTGCGAGGATCTGCGAGCGACTCTTCGATCTTCTGCACAATCTGTTGATCCGGTGGATCTGTCGGATTGCCCATGCCAAGGTCAATCACATCCACACCGGCAACACGCAGCTGATACTTTCGCTTATTGATCGTCCCGAACAGATACGGCGGCAAACGACGAACTCGATCCGCCACGGGAATGGAAAACGGGTTATCTTCGAACAGAACTTCTGATTCGCTGCGCATGACGATTTCCGAGGAATGACGCGGGTGGGGCAGGACCAGCAGTCAGCCGATCCCCCCCGAATTCTAAAGAGCGCGCCGTTTCCGAGCGACAGCGATTTTTCTGAATCTCCTGAAACCGCAAATCATTCTCAACCGCTCCGGCATCAACGGCCGTACCACGCGATCAGCGGAGCAATCTGCCGCAACTGAGCCAGCTGCCGCACACGGCGGCGCGAGCCTGCCAGGGCCAGAACCGGCGAATACCCGAAATTGTGGTCCAGAGTCGCCAGCGCAGCCTGCACGTCCCGCAACTCCAGCAGCCCTCGCCCCTCAGCCGCTGCCCGCAGCCGAGCAACCCACAGAACAGCCGGATACATCAGCACCAGCGAACGCAGACCATCAATCACCGAATACCCGTAAAACGCAGGCCCACAAAACGCTCGCCCCTGCAGCTTCACGTGAAAATAGCGGTGAAACAGCTCGTCCAGCTCCGACTGACCACCCCCCAAAACACTCTCCAGATCAGAAAATCGCACCCGTCGCCGCGGTTCGGACAAACCCGCCCGCTCCACAAATGCCACTCGCACCGATTCCGGATCAGCCTGCTCAGGAACCTGACCCCAACCCAGCGTCATCCGCAGACCATCACACAGCAACCCCAGACGCCGCACAGGACCAGACGACACCATCGCAGCCGTGTCATGCCGCAGCAGCTGAGCAGCCAGCTGACGCAGCATTGTCAGCGCCAGACGCTGCGGACGCTGAGCACCGGCCGAACCGGCCGACACTGCAACGGCCGGATACGCCCGCTCACTCGCAGCATACAATGCCGGTAACAACTGCCCCAGCGAATCCTCAGCAACCGTCTCCGTACCCGCCAGCTCCAGTAACTCAAGCAGGCCCAGTAACCGCTGCAGTCGCAGCACAAACGGTAACTCGGACTGCTCCAGCCCACGCTCAAGCCACGCCAGCAGCCGAGTCAATCGGGACCAGTCAAAAGGTACTCCAGTTCGCAGCTCCGGACACGGAACGTCCGCCTGCTTCGCTGCAACCGCCTCCGCCGCAAGCGCCTCTACCGCTTCCCGCGCTGCTGCAACGGGTGCACCCAGATTCTGCACCACCGAAGGACAGCTGAACCGCAGACTGGCCGTCAGACCTGAACCCGCCGGATGAATCGCATAGGGATACATCCGACAGGCCAAAGGCTTCGCCGACTCTCCGTACTTCGAATGAATCCGACACAAACCCGCCGCATCCAGAAACACACAGGCCCCATCGTCCTGATGATTCAAACGCCAGCCAGCAGCACTGGAGACCATCAGCGGACGATCTGCAGGAACCCCGTCAGCCGCTGTCCAGCCCTGCCGCTCGATACGCTGATGCTCAGCGTCCGTAATCGCGATCTGATGCTCGCGACAACAGCCACCACAGTTATGACAGCCCCAGTTCTGCAGCTGCGGCAACAGTACTGAAAGGCGACTCATACAACACCCATAAAAAAAGAAGCTCTGGCGTTCTGCCAGAGCTTTCCAGTGATTCAGTTTCAGCCCGCCGGACTTCAGCTCTTGGCAGGATTCGCACACGTGCCAGCAGACTCGGCCATTGATGTCTTCTTTTCTGTAATGCCGGGGCACAGCGGAGCCATCTCAGCGTTCAGTGCCGTGTAGTCCTTCCACTGTTCTGGCAGATTGTCAGCGTGGAAAATCGCAGCAACCGGGCATTCGGGAACACACGCTTCGCAGTCAATGCACTCTTCCGGGTGAATGAACAGAATCGCTTCACCTTCGTAGAAGCATTCCACCGGGCAAACGACGACGCAGTCGGTGTACTTGCAGTTGAAACACGGTTCAGCAACAACGTGTGCCATGGAACTATCCCTTTGTCGACTTGGTTCAAATATCAGTGACAGGCTGAAGCAGTTGACCTGATTCAGACATTGAGTACAGAACTGATTGCACTGCGATTTCGCATCTGCGAACAACGAACGGCATTCACAACAAGCCAATCGCAGCCACCGCTGTGCAATTTATATTGCATCCTTTTCGACATTTTCCAGACAGGTTTCCCGCGGATTTTTCAGGGAAACAAATTGAGACACAGTCTCTGTTCTGGCCGGAACCCGCCAATCAGACTCCGCCCGTCTCGTCAAACGAGTCATTGACGGTTGTGCAGCTGGATTTTCGACTGATTCGCTTCAATAACCCCTTCAGAACCTTCCCCGGACCAACCTCATAGAAGTCGTCACAGCCTTCACTGAGCATCAGATTGACGGAATCTTCCCAGCGGACCGGGCTGATGACCTGCCGAACCAGCAGGTCCCGAATCTCTTCAGGATCCGAATGAATTCGGCCGTCAACGTTGGAAATGACGGGAATTTCGGGCGATCGCAGCTGGACCGTCGCCAACACTTCCGCCACCGCCTCGTCAGCAGGGTGCATAATCCGAGTATGGAAGGCACCGGCTACGGCCAGCGGTATCGCCCGTCCACCGGCAGCAATTGCCAGTTCTGCCGCTCGCTCACAGGCCGCGATTTCACCACTGACCACCAGATTCCCCGGACACAGAAAGTTGGCAATCTGCAGAATGCCATGAGCCGCAGCTTCGGCCACAATCTGCTCAACCTGCGGCTTCTCAAGCAGCAGAATGCTGACCATACCTGACGGAGTCGCGTCGGCTGCCGCCTGCATCGATTCACCACGCCGCTTCACCACCCGCAAGCCATCCTCAAATGACATCGCTCCGGAAAACACCAGCGATGTGTATTCGCCCAGACTGAGCCCTGCAGTGACTTCACAGGACAAGGCAACGTCAGGCGTTTCCGCCCGCAGTTTTTCCAGAGCAGCCAGGCTGGTGACGAACAATGCCGGCTGGCTGATGACCGTCGAATCCAGCTCTTCCGCCGGACCGTTGAAGCAGAGCGAGGCCAGATCGTATCCGAGGATCTGAGCAGCGCGGTCGTACAGACTGCGAGCCGCCGGGAATGATTCGGCCAGACGCCGCCCCATACCAACGTGCTGAGCTCCCTGGCCAGGGAAAAAAATGGCGACTTTGGGCATAACGAGATTCCTGCAGAATGCCGGATGCCGCGACAGACCAGAATTCAGCCGGCACTACCCAGCAGCTCGGTGATCTGCGCGTTGATGTTGTGGCTGGACATTTCCGTCGCCATCCGCAATGCGTTCCGAATGGAACGATGATCGCTGGAACCGTGACAGATAATGCAGACGCCGTCAATTCCCAACAGCGGAGCCCCACCGGACTCGCGATAATGGAACTGATCCGTCAGTTGATCAAGGGCCACCTGAGCCGTCTCACGCTCGGTGCTGAGCTGCTTCAACAGGGTTCGACCGACGGTCTTCAGCAGAAACTCGGCCATCCCCTCGCTGACTTTCAGAATCACATTGCCCACGAAACCTTCGCAGACAATCACATCCGTGTCGCCGTGATACACGTCGCGACCTTCCACGTTACCCACGTAGTGATCACGAATCACAGACTGCTGCAGCAGGGTATGAGTCTCACGGTAAAGATCGGTGCCTTTACCCTCTTCACTGCCAATGTTCATCAGGCCGACACGCGGAGCAGCCACGCCCAGCATCTTCTGAGCATACACGTGGCCCATCACGGCGTACTGCGCCAGATGCTCGGGGCGAGCCGCAGGGTTGGCACCCACGTCAATCAGGATGCAGGAACCCTTCAACGTCGGCAGACGCACCGCAATTCCCGGACGCTTCACGCCCTTGAGAAACAGGCGAGTCCTGAGACCGGCAGCGACAACCGCACCAGTGTGACCGGCACTGACCACCGCATCAGCCAGACCCTCGGCCATCAACTGCCAACAACGCACAATGGAACAGTTGGGCTTTTCACGCAGAGCTGTCGTGGGCTTTTCATCCATGCCCACAAACCCGTCCGCCTCAATGATGCGAACCGCAGGTGGCAATGGACCGGTTCGCTGCAGCTCTTCTTCCAGACGCGCGCGGTCACCAACCAACAGAACTTCCAGTCCCGGGTTCAGCTCAACCGCTTCCAATGCCCCAAGAATGTTTGGTCCCGGAGCATAATCGCCGCCCATGGCGTCGAGTGCGATGCGCATCGCAGACTATTCCTCTGATTCCTCAACCAGAGTACGACCCTGGTAATAGCCACAATTCGGGCAAATCACGTGGGTCGGAGCAAACGTGCCGCACTGAGAGCACTTAGCCAACTGACGCGGCTTGATCGCATTATGGCTGTTACGCTTGCGAGACCGCGACTTGGAATGCCTTCTTTTGGGTTGGGGCATGACAGAACTTCCAGACTGAAAATGTCAGAGTCACCAAAACGGCACAAATGACCGCGAAAACCGTAACTTGAGAACAGTACTTCGACCGCCACCAGATGCCCGCAAAACACTTTCCCCACACTTTTCAAGGAAATCCAGACAGGACCGGATTTCCGAGGGGAACCGCGTATCCTGTCACCCGGCAGCGAGAAAGTCAAGGAGGACCCGCGGAATGCCGGCAGATTCCAGACTTGCGGCAACCCACAGACTCCCCACACTCCCGACTTCGAAAAAAACCGACCCCACAAGGCCACTTTCACACTTCGGCAGATTCTGCCAGAACACTCCCGGACTGCTCGATGCCCCCTCCGTCCCGGTCCCAGACCAATCCGTAGTCTGGGCTTTAGCCCGGGCAAGTCACCCACCACAGCCCCCAAAAACACTGGGGTTTGGGGAATTGAACTGAAGTGCGATCGCGGGCTAAAGCCCACGCTACCGGTATCGCACCCGGCGACTGTCGCGACACCAAAGACCAAACCGTAGTCTGGGCTTTAGCCCGGGCAAGTCACCCACAACAGCCCCCAAAAACGCCGGGGTTTTGGAAGTGAACGGAACTGCGTCCGCGGGCTGAAGCCCACGCTACCGGTGACGCACACGTGCGGTAGGCGTGACTCTGCCAGATCCTTGAAAAAACACCATTGGGGCCTGGGCTGAATTCCGCTTCCTTGCACTTACAGACAAGGCTCTGGTGACATCGAAAACCCAAACACACGGCTCCTCGACGGCCGCGACGTGCCCCCCCCCCGCATCCCGCATCCCGCATCGACCAGAGCGCAAAAAAGAACGCCCGGCGTCTCGAAGACACCGGGCGTGATTCAAATCAACAGACAACCGTGCAGGTTCACTCTCAGAATTCGTTACCCGAGATCGGGTTTTCCGGAACAAAGCCAGCGGCGGTCAGAGTCGGGTGCGGACGAGCACCTGATGGAGTCATCAGACGAACATAGATCGAAGGATCAATGCTGTCTGCGATTGTACGAGCACTGCCGTCACAGAACGAGAAACAGCAGAGCTGCGGGTGACGACTGTTCGGATATGGAGCCCCACCGTCGGTGCCGTTGCTCTGCTTGTTGATGTAACTGTTGCCTGCTGAGGAATCCACAGCTGCATAGATCGTCGAGAACGTTGCGCCGCTGGCAGTGATCGGGAACAGGAAACCGCAGCTGCGAACTGATGGATCCGCCCATGTTTTGGCACTGCCGTAGAAGGCGCCCGAGCTGGCACCGGCGTTCACGTTCTCACTGAACATGATCGTATTGCCAGCACCATCGTAAATACGACCAATGTTGACACTGGTCGGACCTGCACTGGGAGCCACGCCGCCAGTAACCGGTGGAACATCAATGTCAATCTTGGCGGCAAATACACACAGTTCGGAAGTCAGATCGACGTTCTGCTGTGAACCGGCAGTGCCACCGTCCCACACCAAAGGCTCAGCGACAGCAGCGTGACCAAGCTGAGTACCAGTTGGAGTTGCAGAAGAGACATCCACCAGCTTGTCACCCACTCCCACGTTGGCCACGTACGACAGACCACCGTTCTTGGCGTCAGAAGTTGTGTCCACCGGACAGGTCAGAACAGGAATGTTCACCTGCCCAACACTGACGTTACCACCAACATGAAACGCTGCACCACGATTCCAGCGCTCATACACGGCCAACTGATCCAGATTTGGCAACAGGTCCACGGCCCAGCTGCGAGCAGCAACTGCTGTGTCCCGCAACCCGTCTGCGTCCGAATCCACCCCAAGATACGTACCGGAGGCCGGCAGACGACCCTTGTTGGCTTCCGCATAGGCCATGGCCGCTGTCGTAATGCCACGCAGATTGTTCAGACACTGGGTCCGACGAGCCGCTTCACGAGCCGACTGGATCGCCGGCAGGATCAACGCCATCAAGGTGGCGATAATCGAGATCACCACCAGCAGTTCAATAAGTGTGAATCCGCGTCGAGTGGATTTCGACAGGATAAAGGAACGACGCGTCTGCATAGTAAGGATCTCCGGAAAGCAGATCTAAAAACCGAACGTGTACGCATGTACAAATATCACGGAAGCGTGATCGGTTCCAAAAGAACTGAACCCGACTTCCTTAACGCAACTTCCACGTTCAAGTCCGCAAAAAAAAGACCAGATCCGCGGGAATTGCGAAATTCATCTGAAAACCACCGTTTTCACACCCCAACATAACCAGACACACAGCCAGAAGCAACCACCTGACCCCCTGAACAGCGCTGCAATTTGCCACACTGTTCAAATCCAGTTCAGCAAACTCACTCAATCTCAGCCCGAGCCTTGATCAAACGCTTCCAGTCAAAATCTCCTGTCCCAGGATCATAGGCTCGGAACGCTTCCGTACGGTCAATCACATACACCGCTCGCTGCTGCCAGCCGGGATTCACGTTGGACTGACCATCCGCTGTATCAATGTCGATCCGGGAACCAATCCGATACAGACCGGTTCCTGTCAGCTGCCCATTCACCGTGACCTTGTGCTCCACCGCTTCAAAATACGCCGCCGTTGCAAACACGATAAACGTGTTACTCACCGTCGTCGTATTATTCATCAGCTTCGACAGGACCTGATGCTGATGCTGCAGTGCCGCCGGACCCGGATTCTTGTGCTGGCCCCGACTATTCACCTCCAACCAGTGCCGGTTTGTCTGATTATCGCCGTCGTTGACGTCAGCCGTGAGCGTTCTCAGCACAGTGGACTCAAGTCCATTATCTTCAGGCGACGCCAAGTTGAACGGTTTGCGGTATCCATACGAGCGGAACGGTTTGGACTTCACTGTGCCGGGAATCAGCATCTTGCGCGGTCCGGGAGTCGCCGCGAACTGGTCAAAACTGTCAGAGAAATCACCGTCTCGCGACAGCAGAAATTCCTGCCACCGATCGCGATTCACGGCATTACCGTTTTCGTCCGGCGTGCGGTCGTTGGTAAACGGCGCAGCACCAACACTGCCCGTGGAATCCAGCAGCACTGGGTTATCCACCAGTCCCGCATACACTTCCCAGTGTCGCAGCGTGTTCAGGTTCACTTTCCCCGGCAGTCGATCCAGTGAGACGTAGTTACCCAGCATCCGATGCACTCGCGAAGGAACCTCTACCAGCTGCAGCAGTCGGTACCAGCGATTGTCTCGCGCCCGATTGACTGCAACACTGACTCCGGAATCATTGGGGAAGTCCGGCTGCAGGATTTTCGAGGCGGCGGCGACCAGAGCACCGGGAGTCGGGTTTCCGGCACCCGGAGGCTGAGCCTGCTGTTTCGGGTTGAAGTTCAGGCGTTCAATCTTCGACGTCAGCGTGGCCGGTCCGCACAGTGGCAGACTGAGCAATTCACCGGTTGAGGCGAAGTCGCGATCGAAATGTGCCTGCCACAGACTGAAACCGGCCGTCGGTGTAATGCTGTTGGCCCCGGTCCCGCCCGTCCGCCCCACAATCGTGTTATACCGCAGATTGGCTGGTGTCCCGGTGAAGTCACTGCGAGTCGAATCGGCGAGGGGTTCACGACGTTCCTCACTGAGGATGTTGGGCAGCCGATTCTGCTGCAGCTGAGTCGCCATATCACCATCCTGGATCGCCAGATCCCGGAACTCCACCCGAATAATGTCCACATCAACCCATGGATTCGGATCCTGACCGGGCACGGTGCCATGCGTCAGTGCGGGCATGTTCGGATTAGCGCGTCGCTGCAGCACCAGATCGAATCCGATCCGGCCCGCAGACGAGAAGCTGCCACCATACAGGCTGTTCATTGGGGTGTTGCCACCATAGGTCTGCAGATTCTGCAGGAAGGCCCCCAAAGTCGTGGTCTGATTGCCGGCCTGATCGACCATCACAAAACCCAGGTTGTGGTCCGGATGCAGCAGGTCCAGATGGCAGCGCGGCTTCAGCTCGGCAGCATTGGGATCGGTGCGATTGGTACCGTTATTGGGCAGCGTTCCCACTGCGCCGTTGGGAGCGATCAGGTCGAACGTATTGTCCTGATCGAAGTCCACAAACAGGTCGCTGCTGACCACATCCGTCGTGGAGGCTGTCGCGATGGAATACCGCTGGCCACCCTGAATGGTCTGATTCAGAGCTGACTGACCAACGAATGCAAAGGCTCGGAAAGGATTCCCGCCGTTGGACGTGCCGCCAATGGGATCCGCTGCATTCACTCGGTCGTGTCGCACAATTCGCCACATGGCATTGGCCATCGTGGTGTTGTTTTTCGTGGCCAGCGCGACTGGATTGGGACGCAGATTCTGCAGTTCCACAAACAGATGATTGCGTCCGCTGTCGTCGGGATACAGAGTCGCAGGGTGATCCAGAGTCGCAGCTGGCGTAGCAGCGCCGACGCCCAGCACTTCACTGAAGGCCAGTTCCTGAGCTTCGACACCATACACGACACCACGAGCATTACTGTCTTCACGATTATGACCGCTGTCAGTAATCGCGGTGAAGTTCGGGTCGGATTCCAGTGCCGGCACGGTTTCCATCGTGCAGGGATCGTCATCCAGATTCCAGCCACCAGTTGTGCCGCTGCTGTCAGGCCCCAGATTCTTGTCGTACTCAAACTTCGTCACGACGTTGTCCGAGTCCATGGCGTCAACGAGATTGACGGCGAACTGTGCCATTTCGCGAAGCTGCCGATGAGTATACAGCGCCGTGCCCTCAGCCGCGTTGGGATCATTGGTTCCCAGATAGCTGCGTACGGCATTGCCTGCGCCTGTGGGCTGAGTCCCGCCGATGGTATACAGCAGAACGTAGATGTCGCGAGCCAGCTGCTGACGATCTCGGCGCGCCCAGAATTCCCGCTGTTCAGCAGTGACTGGTGGCCAGACGACCGGGTTGGCCGGGTCATAAACAGGGATCGCTGTGGCGTTGACCACGGTGTTGCCTTCCGAAGCCGCCGGGTGTTCAACGAGCGGTCGGAACCGCAGTCCGGCACGCCGCATATAACGCAGAAACTGAACCGGCTGAGACTGCTGATCGGGCGTCTGTTCCGTGCGTTCCACATCCAGCAGATGGTTGACGCTGAGCGGCAGCTGGCCGATCAATTCACGACTTTCACCGGCTTCAAGTGTCAGCAGACGACGAACCTGCGGACGGAACGGATCCGTCGCACTGTAAGGACGGCCCGTGGCGACGGTGTTGCCATAAGCTGGTGGAAACTCACCAACGCGATTCGGGTTGTCTCCGTCAGGGTACCCATCGTTGTTGGTATCCGGTCCGTCAGCGTCGGCATTGAATTCCCACGCTCGCGGTCCGTCATCGGATGTGCCCAGCTGCAGGTCAGCCCCCAGATCATGACTCATCATGTAGCGGCGCAGGCTGTTCGACAGCGTGGTGAACTTTTCGCGAACATCGTTATTGGCCGTGCTTTCGAAAGCAAATGGTGCCAGATCACTCAGCCGTTCACTGATATCTGCAGGCTTGTCACCAGGCTGCATCTGCAGTGACAGCAGGTCAGCCGGAGCGAAGATCTGGTCGTGCTGTTTCTGTGCGTAATTCGGATCGAAAATTGTTTCCAGTGGATCTTCGAACAGGGCATCGTAGAACGGGTCAAGGATCAGGTCATCGGTGGCCAGCTGTCCCTGATCAAATACGCCATTCTCGCCGAATGCATATCGCGGCACGGTATCGTCCATGCCGCGATTGACTGTGTATCCTTTGTAGCGAGGCCAGCGAGCCGGGCCTGTGCTGCTCGGATCACGGTGCAGAACCGCCTGTCGCGGACTGCCGGCCGTGCTGGTAAAGCTGGTGCCGTTGTATCCACCGTAGTCGGCAGATGTGCTGCGGCCAGTACCGGCAAAGTCCATGGGAGTACCAAAGGCACGAATACGCCGCTGGCTGAGATCGGCTTCTCCTTCAAGGCGGTCCTGATTGTCGTCGAATCCGTTCCGTCCCTGCCCGGCGTAGCCACCACCAAATCGGATGCCGGTGTTACCGGGCTGCTGAGCATTCCCGCTGCGACCAGGACGCGGCAGGTCGGCCACAAGACGACTGCCGCCCTGCTTCCACGTGTTGTAAACCCGATCAGCTTCACCCCAACGACCGGCAAAAATCCCGTTCAATCCACCTCCGGAAATATCACCGCGTCCGCCCAGCAGCCAGATCCATTCCATATTGGCCTGCTCAAGCGAGTTGGAAGGTGCGCGACCGAAATGACCGTTGAACTGCGGAATACTTGAATGGCCCGTAATCAGCGGACGACGCAGAGCCCACAGGGGATTGACCTCATTGGGGCCCAGTCCGAGGTTGGATCGGGAGATAAACTGATTGTCCAGCTGCCCATCGAACACCAGTCCACTGCCTGTCTGAGTCAGGTCACCCATGCGATTCAGACCGGCCAGATTTCCATGGACGTTCAGGTCAATCAGCGAATCCAGATCATACACGGTGACGGAATGCAGAATCGCATACTGCACGCCACCAGCGGTTTCCTGAATCGGGAAGTTCAGATCAAGCCAGATACCGTCCCGACGGCCATCACCGTCATTGTCCACATCCAGCTCATAGTTGTCCGGGTGCGAACCTGTCCAGATCCCCAGTTCACCTCGCTCGGGACGGTTACCCGAGTTATTGGTTTCTTCGGCTGGCAGAAACGGAAAGCCGCCCTGCAGACTCAGACCCGCTGCTTCACTGTCAAGAACATAGCGAGGCACCACAGTGCCATCTTCCAGACGTCCGGCGATGTGCAGCGGATGCGGGCGAAAACTGCGAGCAGGGAACTTTGCTGAATTCCGATTCACTCCATCGAACGATTGAATCCAGTCCGCATCCGTCAGAATGCTGCTGCCTGCCGGTCCGTTGGTCATTGACGATTTCAGATACTGCGGACGGAAGAACGACGGAATCAGCACATTGATTTCTTCAAATCGCGGAGTGGCAGACGGGCCGTTGTCGCGAATCGCCTTACCGCGATAGGCAAGAAACAGGTTATTGATGTCGGGGTACGTGTAATCCACGTCAGGCGCCGGTGGCTGGGGCACCGCAAGGCCACCAATCTGGCCCTCCAGACCGCGCGGACGGTAGGCCATGTGTGAACGAGCGATTCCGGAATCCACAAATTCCAGCCAGTCCGTGTTGGCGTTCTGACTGATATCAGCCACCCCGTCCTGATTCTGGTCCACCACCGCATAACCACCAATTTCCGCCAACCGCACACCTTCACCGGAGTGTGGTTGTACGTCACTGCCAACGAGGTTGGGGACCATGGCATGACGTCGAGTGGTGCTGTAAAGAATGCTGCCGCGATCCTGCGGCGTATCAGAGGTTCCCACGATGACCTGCCGCAGAAGGTGATCAAACACATTGGGCGGTTCATCAACGGCGAACTTGGCCGCATCACTGAAATTCTCGGCCGCCTGGCGCTCCTGCGCGGCGAACGTGAAAAACACCATCCCCATAAAGGCCAGCAGGCCCAGCAGCGCGATCACAATCACCAGCGTCGAACCCTGACGGTCGCTGGTTGGCAGTCGATGGAAATCAGAATTTGTCTTCATAGTCCTGGGCTCCCTCAGCACCGAACAGGCCCGCCCGGTTCTGGAGCAAACAAACACACCAACTTCACACGAAGCAACCGAGCCACGCCCGATTGTTCGATTGCAGGTTGAATCCCCTACTTCCGATCAGTCAGAGGAATCACCAGTGTCAGATTGCGCTGAGTATCACTGGTCTGATCATAAAACCGCAGAGTCATACGGATGGATGTCAGAGGCCGACGATTGTCGAGCGATTCCCATTCCAGTTCGTCATTGCGTTCCCGAAACCGACGCCCCGGGGCTGTCGGAAAACCGGGCGGATTGGCAGCAGATGTCGCAGTGCCCTGCCGCCCAACGCACCGATAGGCAATCTGAAACTTCGGCGTCTGAATCTCGTCATACTGGAAGATGCCATCCGGCGGATTCATGCCTCGAGTCGAATCAGTCCACGGGACAAACACGACATCCCCCAGAGCATACTGTGTGCCTGGCTGCCAGTAACCACGATTGTCGGCTCGTCGAGTCTGTCGATCAGGTTCCGCCGTGGGTGCCACCGGCAGTCCAGGACGCGTCGGACCATTCGGATATACGGGCGGCGTGTACCGATAAGCAATGTGCGGCGGGTGCAGCGGATTCACCGCAGTCCCCAGACCCGGATGCCACGTATCAAAGACTCCCAGCGATGAGCCTTCAGGTCCCTGAGCATCAGCGTCGGCAAAGCGACGCCCCTGATGATAGTCACCAGGCAGAGTAAAACTGTTGCCGGAAGTGTCCTGCAGCTGATAAAGCTCATTGTGCCCAGGTGTCGTGTACTTCTGCAGACGCTCGTCCCAGATTTCCACCTTCATCTCATGCACATCAGACAGCACCAGATCTTCCATGCGGCGAGTACCGCCACGACCGGTTCCAGACGACGAATTCGAAAACTCCTGAACCACTCCCGTAGAGATATTCAGCGTCACCGGATTGGTAACATTGAACGGGTTACCGTCCGGCGTGTTGCCGACACCAAACACCTGATTGGTGCCGAACACCTGCGCCTGTCGCTGCGGCCAGTTGAAATTCGCCGCCGAAGTTTCTGCATGCAGGAAGCGACCGATAAAGGCACCACCCACCTGAGTATGTTCACGCGACTTTCCGGTGAACTGGTCGAACCCGAATCGCTTGTGAGGATTTCCCAGAGCAGGCAGCACAAGTGGTGGCAGCGGAGTTTCCAGCTCGTTGTTCAGGTACGAGATCCCGATGAACTGAGCAGGACCCGGCACGGCCCCAGCGGTACCGGCGACGGCCGAATAATCGAAATACGTCAGGAAATCATCAGTTGCTACGGGACCAGACGCCGTCTGCACCGAGAAATTGCCGCTGGCAGAAACAAAGTAATCCTGCCCCCGACTGGTCTGCGGTTGCTCGTCAAGGTCCCGCCCAGCCACCGGCAAAGGCTGACGCAGCAGCGTCAATCGCCGATACAGATTGCCGTTTCTGACGAAATAGCAAACCTCAGCCCCAGTGGAACTGCCCGTGCTGTTGACTGTCAGACTGCTGTCGTCCGCCTCAGGCTGATTGGGATTGACTGACAAACTGGTGGAAGTGATACCAGAAGGATCATTCAGCAGTGCAGCACGCCCATAATACGGCGAACTGTCCGTGTCCTCCTGCAGCATGTCAGAACTGACCGTGAACTGCACAAGGTCATCGAGGCCGCTGTAAGGATCATTGGTGGAGATGTAAACGTAGCCTGCGCGATTATTGAAGGATGTCGGCGATGTCGACGTGCTTTCGCCGGGGTAAAACGGCAGCGGATTGCGGTGAGTGCGATGGGAAAAATCACCCTTGATCAGCGTCGTTAAAGCCCGGGCTTTCTGATCGTGATTGGAAATGCCGCGTTGAGTACTGACGCTGCCTGAAGCCATCGAAAAGATCGATGCAAACAGACTCATCATCAGCAGCACCAGGGCCACCGAGACCAGCATTTCCACCAGCGTGAAACCGGATCGCCCGGATCGCATCGGCTGTTCAGCAGACATGCGTCTCATCAGTTCTCCCCTGCCTGCAGAGTCGCCGGCAGATTCAGTGATCCCATCGGATACACATCCACCACGCCGGGAAGAAACACAGCCCCGGAATACACGGCAGACGCAGATCCCGTCGGAAACGATCCGGCACCCGCGACCACCTCAGACTCCAGTGTCAGACGATATTTGTACGCTCCCCAGAAACCCGACTCACTAGTCGGAATCAGACCGGCTGATGGTCGCGTTTCATGGTTGGTGATGCGGTACCAGCGAGCATTCAGGGCATCAAACACATAAGCACCGCGCTTCAAAACAGGCTCGGTGCCGTCCGCCGCGTCGTTCACTCCCACAATCGCAAGGCCAGACTGAAATGTGGCCGGGAAAATCCGCTCATCCAGTGGCTTGATGCCCGTGTGATAACGAATCACGACGTCCACACCACGCGCCTGGCCGTCGCTGCTGCGACGCACTGTCAACAGCCACGAAAAGTCTGACGTCCGCACCGTTCGCAGAATCACTCGACCGACCGTACTGAGAAATTCCGCCGGTAAACCACGAATGTCGTTGAAACCATTGCCGTTGTAGTCCACGACATTCCCGGCATCGTCATACTCAGACCAGAAACACTTCAGATTGGCCGCATCAATGCTTGTCAACGGAAACGTCTGACTGAACCGCCCGTCCACTGAAAACAAAGTAATCTCTGCGATTTCAGGGTCCGGAATCAGACCACCCGGACGAGTCGTAGCGGAGGTCGGAATCGCCACCAGATCGTCCGGCAGCACCGAATCCACCAGCTTCACCCCCACCGGATAACTGACGTTGTTGACACTGGTATACAGCAGCTCAACCGCGCTGCTGTCCAGCTGAATCGTACGACCATCACCAAGTCGAGACAGCTTAGCAGACAGATACTGCAAAGAAGCCAGCTGATCAGCAGTGAGCCCGGCGGAAGCGACCGTGTCGCCACTGACACCAAAGAACTTCGACAGAATTCCGCCGTCATATCGTCGCAGAATGACGCGAGCACCCGCTGCGTTCAGAAACCCGGGAGCACTGCCGTCGTTACCAAATCCGCGAGCCACCAGATCGTCATTGGCGTCCACCGTCCCGTCACCAGTGCTGTCCATCCCGAACAACCCGTGGTAACCAAACGGATCCACGATGTAATTCCGCATACCCGACGACAGAAAATGATCGGCCAGCGCCTTCTGACGCAAAGGCACGGTCATAGACAGGTCATAGTTACCGTCCGGATCAAACACCAGACGCTGATTCTGGCGAATCTGAGCCTCTGCGTTGTACTTCAGAATGGCGGCATTGGTGAGCTGCGTGGACTGAGTACTGCGGAGCACAGAAATCGGGAACAACACCATCACTGAGGAAATGCCAATGCTCATAATCATCAGAGACATCAGAACTTCGGTCAGTGTGACACCCGCAGGCCAGGCCGGGGCATGCAGGCCCCAACCGCGCTGTAGCAGAACACCGACTTGATTACGCGTGAGACGCTTCACTTCGCAGTCTCCCCCGTTTCCGCATAAAAGTACGGATCATCCGCAAACCCATCCGCTGGATTACTTCCTGAGGAATCACCGTCGGTGGCATTCACCAGATGAATGGACACGGCCCCCGTCTGACCGGAAATCGTGACCACTCGGCGATCACGTACGTTATAGGGTTCACCAGGATTCCCGAGCGCAGCTGCCCACGCCACGGCCCCCGGATCGATCGCGTCCGACGGCAGAAATTTCAGGCCCCCGTTCGCTGTCTGCAGACTGGCATTGAATGCATTCAATGCCACCGCCGGATCGGAATTCAGTGACTTCAGGTACTCTTCCTTCAACAGCACCGAATCCTCGCGGTCGCAGACGTACAAGTGCAGAACCCCACCCGAGGCTGCGTCACCCACCAGACTGCCACGTGGCGAATACACAATGTCGATGTACTGAGAATACAGAGCATTCCCTGTGCCACCGCCCGTCAACGTGGATGATGGCCGCCAGCTGTCCGGAATCCGCGAACCATCCAGATCAATCACAGTGCCCTCCGGCAGCGCCGCTGGCTCACCAGGCAGAATCCGAGGTGCCAGCAGAATTTCATAATCCTCCGGACCACCCGACTCAAAAGCCTGCGAGCGTTCGGCCGGAGTATTTCCGGGATCGCGGTAAGGAATACCCAGCACAAGGATCTGAGTCGTCGGAGGCGGACTGGTGAGATCAATCAGACGCGTATTGATTGGATACCAGCTGCCACCCGGCCCCCTCGGAATGCGAATCCGCATGCCATCAAACAGCAAGCCACGGCGCTTCAGTTCCCACCACGCAGTTCCCTCACCCACTACCATCCAGACACTCTTTGGGTCATCGGGCGAACCATCCTGATTGATATCCACAGGCCCGCCACCGGTGTTGGTGGCCCCGTCCAGCTCGGGATCCCAGCGCCGCAGCTGAATCACACCATCATTCCACGATTCGGAAGGATCGATGTAGACCATCGATGACACAGTCCGCGGGTTGTTGGTGTCCAGAAACAGTCGGACTCCTCGAGGTGCCCTGGCGTAGATAGCCCGGTCTCGCGCTCCGGCAAGGAATGACTGAATCTGACCAGCAGCAGCAGTCACCCGGTCGCCGTCACGAGTAAAGCGGACGGTCATCAGGGTCATGGTCAGCAGCACGACAAGAATCCCGACCACAATCAGGATTTCCACGAGCGTGTAACCGGCACGCAGCAACGATCTCTGCAGCAGTCGAACGCGTTTCATCGGCGAGCTCCTGCAGAACGGTTGCGATTGGTGATATTGTCCGTGAAGGAATCCCGCACGGAATTCGGAGTGCTTTTCAACTGGGCAAGGTTACCGAAATTCCCATTGGCATCGTCGGTCGGTTCCAGCAACCCAAGGTCTTCATCAACCCCGGCTGAAACAATCAGCGGAGTATGATATGTATCCGGCGTGTGGTACTTCGTTTCATTGAATTCCAGAGCCAGCTGGGGTTTGCCGTTGGCACCGTTCAGCCGTTCCAGTTCACTGTACAGTCGGCCGACCGGATCATCCGGGTCAGTCAACAGCAGATCCCGCGGCAGCACACCATTGGGCAAAGGCAGCGGTGGTGGCGACAAGCCGCGAATCAGCAGCCCGGCCGTTTCACGCTCCAGACCACCGATGCCCCGAACGTCAGTCGCATCCGAAGGATCCGTCAGATCAGGCTGAAATGGCGACGGCGGATTCATGTCGATCAGCCGAGTCGGCCAGCGATAGAATCGCAGCGGCTGGCCCCAGGCATCAATAAACTCCGGCAATCCGTCCTCGTCCGTATCCGCCACTTCACGCTCGGTGAAGCGATCGTTATCCGCCGCGCCCACACCATAGGATGTTGCGGCAGTCAGAGCAAAGTACAGCAGTTCGGCGCTTTCCGTCGAATCCTTGTGCTTTGCCCAGTTACTGGTCACTCGGCTGAGCACCGCAGCGTCAGTCGGAGTCGGATTGCCTTCTGCGATCAGCTGATCACGAGCATAGGGGGCGGCAATCGCCTTGAAGACACTGTCCGCCATGCCGGGCACCAGCGACGACGTGGAAGCATGCTCTTCCACATAACGCTCAGCCATCCGCTGCGGAAACTCGAAACGGAACGAACGCTTCTTCGCCAGAATCTCAATCACTTCATCGCGGACACCAAAGATGTTCTGTTGTGCCAGTTTCACCTGCACGATGCTGGCAGCAGCTGCGGCCCGATTCCCCTTGAATGCCCGATTAAACGCCTCCATCCGCTGCTGCAGAATGGCGTCAATCTTGCGGATCGTTGTGGCAGTAGCTTCCGATTCGGCCTGCGCTGTCAGATTGTACATCACCGAAAATGTCAGGCTCATCAGGATCGCAATAATCCCGATCACGATCAACAGCTCCACCATGGTGAAGCCTGACCGAACTGTTCTGGTTGTCCGAAAAGATGTCATACTGAACACCGATATCCGGAAAGAGAACCGACACCCAACCACACAGGAAACCACGCGATCACGGAGCCAGCTGACCACCTGAGAAGTTGGTGATATTGTCAACTTCAGCCGCTCGGTTGGCCTCGTTCTTCAAAGTATCAGCGTCCTTGAACACACCACCACTGCCATACAGGCCATCGTTACCCGGAGAAATGATCTGGTAGCCGTCGTTGCGGTGCGCCTGCGGTGGCGTTGCCGTTTTCAGATACACAGACTGCAGATCCTTTGGATTGGAGGGCCCACCAAAGACGTCGAAGTCGTCCTGAGCTGCCAGCCCCGAGCCAGCGGCATTCGTGCGTTTGTAGTTCCGCCCCTGACTGGAAAGGTACAGATAGGGAACCGTCTGACCGGGCAGGGCATCCATGTACTCCAGCAGGCCGTCCTTATCCACATCCGTGAATCGCTCGTTGGCAAATTCAAAGAATGGACCTTCCCGATTGGTGCCCGCGGACTGCCACGGACTGCGAGGATCCTTGGAGAAGCCGAGAACGACCGGAGGACTGGATGTGCTGTTCTCAAGACCGCCAAGGAAAAACACCAGACATTCCGCACCGTTCAGATGCAGATCCTTTGACCCGTTCGCCAGCCCACCGTTGGTGTCAAAATTGAACTGCGGCCAGATGGCGCGGACTTTCGAGCGATCAGCGGCCGGCCACTTCGAGGCGTCCCCGGCAGGCGGGATGTACAGACTGCTGGGCGGGTCGACATTGTAAACCGATTTGAACTTGGCGATGGCGTTGTCCAGCTGAGTAATCTCGCTGGTCACCTGGGCAACCCGAGCACGGTTTCGCACCCCGGCAATCGCCGGCAGGATCAACGCGATCAGAATACCGATGATCACAATCACCACCAGCAGCTCGATCAGCGAAAAGCCGTGCCGCGACGAACCGCCACCCACAGGTGCCGCACAGCTCGCCGGTATTGTCATCGAAGTCCGTTTTCGCATCACTATCCCCTCACAAACTCACAACTCCAACACCACTCAACCGTAGCCCCGTCCACCACCACCCAACCGTAGCCCTGTCCACCACCATCCAACCGTAGCCCGGGCATTCCTGCCCGGACACCATATTACAAGAGTACCCCCGAGCAGGAATGCTCGGGCTACAGCTATCATCTCACAAAAGTACCCCCGAGCAGGAATGCTCGGGCCACCGGATCATCATGACAGGTCGTTCAGCAGCTTAATCAACGGCATGAACAGAGCAATCACGATGAAACCCACGATCAAACCGAGCACAACCACCATGATCGGTTCCAGCAGGCTTACCAGCGCCTCAACTCGCACTTCCACCTCTTCGTCGTAGACGTCCGCAACCTTGTACAACATGTCATCCAAAGCACCCGTCTCTTCACCGACGTCCACCATGTTCACGACCATGTCGTCCACAATCCGTGATTCCTTCAGCGGGACCGAGATCGTCTCGCCCTCACGAATCGCCGAATAGATGTTGTCGAAGGCACGCACGAAGACCGCATTCCCCGCGGTGTCTCGAGCAATCAGCAGGGCCTCAAGAATCGGGACACCCGAAGCAATCAGCGTGCCCAGAGTTCTGGTAACGCGCGCAATGGTACCAATGTGCAGAATCTTCCCGATCAACGGGATACGTAAGGCCAGCCAGTCCATCACGTACGCACCCGTTTTGTTCTTCTTCACAATCTTGACAAAGATCCAGAAGCCCAAAGGCGTGATGAACATCATGTACCAGTAGTTCAGCATCCAGTCCGAGATATCAATCAGGAAGACCGTCACACCCGGCAGCTCGACACCGAACCCAAGGAAGATTTCCTTGAACTTCGGGATAATCCAGATCATGATGAATGACACGATGGCCACGGCCACGGTAATCACCGCTGCCGGATAAATCATGGCACCCACGATCTTGCGTTTCAGCGACTGCGCCTTTTCCTTGAATTCCGCAAGACGCTGCAGAATCACTTCCAGTGCACCACCGGCCTCCCCGGCCTTCACCATGTTCACGTACAGATTGTCAAAGGCCTTGGGCTGCTTAGCCATGGCCTCAGACAGCGTATTACCGCCTTCAATGTCTTCAATCACGTCCATCAGCGCATTTTTCAGGGCGCCCGGACGGCTTTGACCTTCCAGAATTCGCAGACTGCGCAGCACCGGCAGACCGGCGTCCTGCAAAGTGGAAAGCTGGCGAGTAAAGGTGCAAAGAATCTTGGGCTTCACACCACCAATGGTGAACGCCTTGCCCGGCTTCTTCCCGCCACCACCCTTGGCAGCTGCCCCCTTCTTGGCTTCCTTCTTTTTCTTTTCCTTTTCCTTGATCTTCGTGACGTAGAAGCCCTTTTCACGGATCAGGGTCTGGGCTTCAGCCTCAGATGAGGCTTCAATGGTGTCCTTGACTTCCAGCCCGGACTTGTCCATTGCTTCGTAAGTAAAAGTTGCCATTCCGCCCTCTCCGGATCGTCTCGGTAGTCTGCAGACTGCCACACAATGCAGTTTCCCCGGAAACCGCGGCGAATGCAGACGACTTAAACCGCAAACAGCGTGCCAGAACTGACCGTTCAGTCAGCCCCACACCCCAACCGACTCACTCACACCAAAAACCCGTACCTCAACACCCAGCACCGCCCGCAGTGTACAGAAAATCGCCGGAAAGATCACAGCCCCGCCAGATCGAGTGTTCAATTCTGCTGCAGCAAAATTGCTCAGGTCTGCGGAATTGCCCGCCCTCCGAAGATCATCCCGGATTACTCCACGTCCTCCAGAACCGTTTCCCGCACAACTTCGTCGATGGTCGTCAACCCGTCAAAAATCAGCTTCAACCCGGCTTCACGCAGAGTTGACATGCCCTGTTGTCGTGCCACCACGCGGATATCGTCGGCCGATGCCTCAGCCGCGACGGCGTCACGAATTTCGTCCGTAATCTGCATCAATTCGTAGAGACCGATACGGCCCTTGTAGCCTGAGTTATTGCAGCGGGCACAGCCCTTGCCGTAATAAAACTTGTATTTACGAGCGGTCGCCAGTGGCAGCTGCAGTTCCAGCAGCAGCTCGTCAGATGGCGAGAACTGCGTGCGACACTCGGAACAGATGCGTCGCACCAGTCGCTGAGCCAGAATGCCTTCGACGGTAGCTGTGATCAGGAACGCAGGCACTCCCATGTCCCGCAGTCGCGTGATGGCGGACGGAGCATCGTTGGTGTGCAGCGTGCTGAATACAAGGTGCCCGGTCAGCGAACTCTGGACGGCAATTTCCGCCGTCTCATAGTCTCGAATCTCACCCACCAGGATTTTGTCAGGGTCGTGTCGCAGAATGGCTCGCAGCACGTTTGCGAAGGTCACCCCGACATCCGGATTCACCGGCACCTGCACAATTCCCTCGATGTCGTATTCAATCGGGTCTTCGCTGGTGATGATCTTGGTTTCAGTGGAATTGAGTTCGTTGAGTGCGGAGTAGAGAGTGGTGGTTTTTCCGGAGCCGGTGGGTCCGGTCACCAGAATGATGCCGTTGGGTCGATTCAGCAGTCCGCGGAATTGTCCCAGCGTCACCGGGTCCATCCCGATTTTGTTCAGGTCCAGCGCGACGACGGTTCGGTCAAGGACTCGCATAACCACCGCTTCGCCGAACAGCGTTGGCAGCACGCTGACTCGCAGGTCGACGTTATTTCCGCCCACGTTCAGCTCGATACGGCCGTCCTGCGGCAGTCGCCGTTCGGCGATGTCGAGGTTGGACATCACCTTAATACGGCTGACGATGGCATTGGCAAGGTGTCGTGGTGGCGGCACCATTTCATACAGCACGCCGTCCGCTTTGACGCGAATCTTGAATTCGTCTTCAAACGGTTCGAAGTGAATGTCGCTGGCCTGGTCACGAATGGCCAGCAGCATCACCATGTTCAGCAGCTTTTTGATGGGCTGCGAATCGGACATTTCCTCTTCACTGGCGAGGTCATATCCGCGAATTCGCTTTTCGGAATCCTCGTCAGTCGAAAGCTGCTCGATAACGTCTTCGATGCTTTCTTCACGGTCGGCGTAGTACCGAGTGATGGCGGCTTCGACGTCGGCCTGGGACGATACGGCCCCGCGGATTTCATGCCCCAGAAAGTTGCGCAGGTCATCAAGGATGCCAACGTTCTGCGGATCGGCCATGGCCACCGTCAGCACGTTGTTTTTGATCGAGACCGGCATGATCCGATACATTTCGGCCATTGGCTGCGGAACGATTTCCAGCACCTGCGGCGGAACGTTGGTCTCTTCGAGGTTGATGACGGGCATGCCCCACTGTTCAGCCAGCGCTTCAGTGACCTGCCGCTGATTGACCAGCCCCATCCGTACAGCGACCTGGCCGATCGGCTGACCGGGACTCTGCTTCTGCTCTTCCAGAATATCCCAGAGCTGGTCGTCGTTGATATAGCCGAGATCGACGAGGATCTGTCCGAGTTTGCGTTGTGCCATGGAGAAACAACCGGGCTGAATGAGTAATCAGGGGAGCATTTACTGCTGTCGGGAAACGGGGCGACAGCAATCAATCATTCGTCGTCATCGTCATCCGGTTCTTCATCGAACACGCCGCGTTTTGCACGCTCAATTCGCGCTCGCAGTTCACCGGGATTATTGGACTTGAACAGCACGTCCTTCTCGTCACAAATACCGCTCTTCCAGAGGTTGAACAGTGAGTCATCGAGGAGGATCATGCCGAACTTGCGTCCGGTCTGAATGGAGCTGTTGATACGGAAGGTTTTGCCTTCACGAATCAGGTTGGCGATAGCGGGGGTCACCACCAGCATCTCGTAGGCAGCCACCAGCCCCTTGGGTTTGCGTGGCAGCAGGGCCTGACTGAGAATTCCGATGATGGCGTTGGCCAGCTGAGTCCGGATCTGTTCCTGCTGGTTGGTGGGGAACACGTCGATGATACGGTCGACGGTACCCTGAGCACCTGTGGTGTGCAGAGTACCAAACACCACGTGTCCGGTTTCCGCGGCCGTGATGGCGGCAGAAATCGTTTCCAGGTCTCGCATTTCCCCCACCAGAATCACGTCGGGGTCCATACGCAGAGCACGTCTGAGCGCTTCCGGGAATGACGGCACGTCAACACCAATCTCACGCTGGTTGATCGTGGAATGATGATGCTGATGGTAATACTCAATCGGGTCCTCAAGCGTGATGATGTGATGATCCATATTATGGTTCATCCAGTTGATCATCGATGCCAGACTGGTGGTTTTTCCGGAACCTGTCGGCCCGGTGACCAGGAACAGACCGCGAGGTCGCTGGATCAGGTCGCGAACAACGGGTGGCAACCCCAGTTGTTCAAATGTCAGGAACTCGTTCGGAATTCGCCGCAGCACCATGCCGATCATGCCACGCTGCTTGAAGACGGCAACGCGGAATCTGGCTTTATCGCCGTAAGCAAACCCGAAGTCCGTTCCGCCCCGCTCCTGCAGCTCCTGCTGATTACGTTCCGGACAGATACTTTTCATCAGGTTGGTGGTGTCGTCCGCACTCAGCTCGCGAGTCTCAAGCTTGACCATGCGTCCGCCCGAACGGACCACCGGCGGCTGCCCGACGGTGATGTGCAGGTCGCTGACTCGCTCCCGCACCACCATCTCAAGCAGCTTGTCGATCTGGAAGTTTCTTACGGCACCCGTTGACATGTCCGATTTCGCCTTGCTGAAAGACCTTCAGTACCCTGATGCGCAGCTAGTGACCGCCCTTGGACAGCTTGTAAACTTCAGCCAGTGTGGTCATCCCCGAAAAGGCCTTGTCCTTGGCATCTTCGACCAGCGTTTTCATACCCAGCAGTCGAGCCTGACGGCGGATGTTCTGAGCCGGCTCGCTGTTGAAGGCCATCTCACGCAGCGTTGTATTCATGGTCATCAGCTCAAACACCGCTCGACGTCCCTTGTAGCCCGTGTGCTTGCAGTTGCTGCAGCCACGACCACGCACCCACTGCCCGTCAGACAGCTCGTCCGGAGTAATATTGAAGACTTCGATTTCTTCAGGAGTCGGCTGGTAGGGTTCCTTGCACTTCGGACAGACTACGCGGACCAGTCGCTGAGCCATCACGGCCATCAGTGAACAGGCCACAAGGAATGGCTGGACACCCATGTCGATCAGTCGAGTAATGGCACCGGGAGCATCATTCGTGTGGAGCGTGCTGAAAACAAGGTGCCCGGTCAGCGACGCCTGAATCGCCATTTCGCCGGTTTCCGTGTCGCGAATCTCACCCACCAGAATAGCATTGGGGGCCTGTCGCAGCATCGCCTTGATGATCCGCGCGAAGTCCAGACCAATGCTGTGCTTCACTTCCACCTGATTAATCCCCGGCAGGTAATACTCAACCGGGTCCTCGGCTGTGATGATCTTGCGGTCCGGACGATTCAGTTCCCCCAGAGCCGAATACAGTGTTGTGGTCTTGCCGGATCCCGTGGGACCGGTGACCAGGAAAATGCCGTTGGGACGCCGGATGATGTTCTGGAACGTGCGATAGTTGTCGTCGCTGAAACCCAGATTGCGGATACCAATCTTGATGTTGTCACGGTCCAGAATACGCATGACCACCGCCTGACCATGATTGGTCGGCAGAATGGACACTCGCAGGTCAAACTCCTTGGTGCCAGCGCGTGTTTTAATACGGCCGTCCTGCGGACGTCGCTTCTCGGCAATGTCCATTCGCGCCATGATCTTGAAACGCGAAATCAAGGCACCCAGCAGTCGCTTTGGAGGACTGTCACGCTCAAGCAGCACACCGTCGATGCGGTAGCGAATTCGCACCCGATCCTCAAACGGTTCAATGTGAATGTCACTGGCACGCTCACGCACCGCTTCAGAAATGATCAGGTTGGCCAGACGAATGATGGGAGCACTTTCGTCTTCATCACCCTTTAAAGCGGCCGCTGCTTCGACATCGGTGAAGTCGATCTGAGTTTCCGTGAACTCGGAAATCATCGAGTCAACGGATTCGGTTTCCGACTGACCATAGTGCCGGTTAATGGCGGCGGTGATGGATTCCAGCGGAGCCATCACAGGGCGGATGTCGCGATTCAGCACAAATCGCAGCTTGTCCAGGACCTCAATGTTGTTCGGATTATTCATAGCGATCACCACCGAATCGCCGTCCGATTCGATCGGGATCACCAGGTTTTCACGAGCCAGTGATTCTGTCACCAGCTCGATCACACTGTGAGGAATCTGTCGCCCCTCAAGCTCGATGTAGTCGTAGCCGAATTCTTCGGCCTGAGCACGGCCGAGATCACCACCCGAGATGTAGCCGAGGCGTACCAGGGCGTCCTCAGGGGTGATCCCCAGATTGGCCGCCATGCTGCGAGCTTCTTCAAGCTGCGACTCGCCGATAGTCCCGTCGTCGACAAATCGCTCCAGCCAGTCACGCATTCCACAACTCCAACACCCGCAGATGCAAAACCCATTACAGGCCGTCCACAGGCAGATTTTTCTGGTCGAACCCCGAGCCTAACCTACGCTTTAAATTGACCACACCCGGCACCATACCCGCCACCACACTGGCACAGCACCAAAAACACCCCGCCGCAAGCGCGCAATGCACCCCGGCAGATCGGAACTGTTCGAAATTCGTCATTTTCCGGCAGAGACCCGCAGCAACACACGGACACACCCACCAGAAACCACAGATCCAGGTCAGAACTGACGGTTAATGGCAGCGCATGTCGGCAATTGTCTGCCGATCCCGTTTTCGAAAAATTCCGAAACAGGTCATTGAACCGGGAGAATCGGTAAATATCAAGCAAAATACCGGATTGGGCCGTGGGGATTTGCCCAGGGCAGGGGGAATACACAGAAAATTCGCAGGAAATCCGGGACTCCAGCGAAACGGTCAGCCGTCAGCCCCCCCAGAAAACCCTCAGACCCACCCCATTACGGCTGAAACACTTCGCCACCAGCCGGGGCTGGCGAAGCCGGTTCAGACGAAGTCGCTGCCGGCCTGGCCCCCGAATCGCCGCCTTCCGTGGCCGCCGGAGGTGCCACGGACTTGTACTCGCTGCAACCCGCACTCAACCCCAGTGCCAATACCCCCAACATCACGACTGGATACCCCAGACTGGATCGCTGAATCACAGTTTCCCCACGCCACATCGCACACCTCCCCTCGCCTTCACTGACTGCCATGACGCCGGTCCGCAGAACCTTACGGTTTGCGACGAAACTTCAGCTCATCAAACCACAGATCATCGTTCGGAACATCCAGACGCAGCTCCTGAAAAACTCCGGCTGCATCCGGTACGAACTGCACCGTGCCTTCAGCAAACCACGCAAACGATTTCCGCCACACAATCTTCCACGTGTCATAGTGCAGGTGCACCAGATCGGCCGTCAGTTCAGGGAACGGCTGCAACTGCAGCACCAGGCCACCGTTCTCCAGCCGCACTTCCGCCGCCCCATACAAAGGACACTCAAACTTTCCCGCATAGGCGTCCAGCGGATGTGACGGCTGAGTCCCGGCAATGACCGGCTGCACGGCTTTCTGAATGCGGTCATAGAATTCCTGCCGTCCACTGCGGTCAGATTCCAGCCCCTGCTGCAGCCACTGCCCCGGTTGCCCATCCGCATCAGCCAGATACTGATCGGCAATCGTCATGGTCAAAGCCGATGCAATGCCCGTCATGCTGTTGGTCAGTACCACCACTCCCAGCTCGGCTTCAGGAATCAGCAGCACCTGCGAATACATGCCGTCATAGCCACCACCATGCCCGACTGTCATCCGACCCCGATAATCGGCCAGCATCCAGCCCAGCCCACAGGAACGGAAATGCGTGGTGGGGGTGCGAGCGAGGGAGCCGCGACTGACCGGGATGACAGTATGCGGAGTCCACATGCGATGGGAAGATGCTTCCGAGAATAAGCGTTCGCCGTTGGGCAGCTGCCCGCGTCGCAGCTGCAGCTGCAACCACTTCGCCATGTCATCAGCACAGGAAATCACTCCCCCTGCCGCCGCCATCGTGTCCCAGTTGAACCAGTCAATCGGCTGATTGCTCGATAAGGTGGTTTTGTGGGGGCGGGCTGTATTGCCGAGTGCTGCGAGGTCCCGCACAGAGAGTGCTGTTCGCTGCATCTGCAGCGGCGACAGAATTCGCTCAGCCACAAACTGCTGCCACGACTGTCCACTGGCCTCGCGAATCACCTCACCCGCTGCCAGAAACATCAGATTCGAATATCCATACTCTGCCCGAAAACGATTTTTAAGGGGCAGATGCCGCGCTCGCCGCAGTACCTGCTGCGGTGTATAGGGGGTCCCCCACCACAACAAGTCCCCACTGAATGTGCCCAGACCACTGCGATGGCACAGCAGGTCATCAATCCGCAGCTCGGATGTTACCAGCGCATCACCGATCTGCAGCCATGGCAGATGCTGCTGCACGCGATCGTCCCACCGCAGCTTCCCGGATTCCTGCAACATGGCAATCGCGGCTGCTGTGAAAGCTTTGGTGTTGGAGGCAATTGCGAACGCCGTGCCACTGTCCACCAGCTCCGGTCGGCCCAGCTCACGCACCCCGAACCCCGCCGACAGCACCACCTGCCCGCGATGAACAACCGCCACCGCCAGACCCGGGACACCCCAGTCGACTCGCGCCTGCTCGATCAGTGGCTGTAATGAGTCGGCTGTGGGAACAGTCGCCGCAGCAGGCTGGACAGGCGGTTCCTGAGCCTGAGCCGTCAATGTAACACTCAGACACAACAAAAACGTCAGCAGAATTCTGAGGTCCATAACGAGCTTCTTCGGTGGACAAGTGGCGGGACAGTGGGCCGCCTGAGGACGCTTGCTGCGGCCGGATCAGCGGTCGCCAGAGTATGACAGTAATCGGGGCAGCAGGCCAGCACACGAAGTTCCCGAACGAAAACAACCCGGTGGAATTCTTCCACCGGGTTGTCTGCTGTTCTACGGGATCAGTCGCAGCTGTCAGCTGTCACGACCGTCACGACGACGGCCACGGCGACCGACAACCAGTCCAGCCAGCATTGCGAGAGCTGTGCCAGGCAGTCCGGCCTGCTTCGGCTTCGCAACGGCTGTCGCTGCCACAATCGGAGTGGCAACAGTCGCTGGTGTTAATTCCGCCAGCTCGACTTCCGACCAGGCTGCCAGCACCTCATCCAGTTCCGGCTGAACTTCCATCGCTGGCAGTACAGGCGCTGACTCGGTGACGTTCAGCTGCAGTGGCTGGGCCTGCGGCAGGTCAACCTGAGCCACAACTCCTGTGGGAGCTGTGACGAAGCTGCGAACGCCATCAGGATTCCAGACATTCTGCCGCAGCTCGGGAACGCTCGGCAGAGCCATCCAGTCAAGTGCCGGAATACCAGATGGCACTCCGTCCTGAGCTTCGCTGGAAACCACAGTGAAGGTGGCTGGCTGACTCCATGGCAGACCGTTTCCGTTCACATCCAGACCACGCACCCACCAGCGATATGTGCGACCGCTGATCAGATTGATGTTGGACGAGAAGGAAGTACCGGCGATCGACTTAACGTTGATGACGGTTGGCTGGGACGCCTGAGTCATGTCCTTCACGAGCAATTCGTAGGTGATCGCGTTCGTACCGCCCTGCCAGAAGAAGTTCGGCTTGACTCCGGAGAATCGCAGCGGTCCCAGCAGTGTGGGAGCAACACCGACACCGACGGAGATTGTGAAGTCGGCCGGACTGCTCCACTGTGATGCGTTGTTGTCCTTGTCGAAACCACGAACCCAGGCTCGGAACGTGCCATTTTCGAATGGGAGCACAGTCTGGAAGCTGTATGGCTTCGCATCGGTGACTCGCAGAACCTGCTTGGCTCCGGTGGTCAGATTATCAACCCACAGGTCGTAAGACACGTACTCCGGCACGGCATTCCAGGTGAACTCCGGCAGGTTGGTTCCGATGTTTCCGCGTGGCTTGACGATCGACGGCACCGGTACAAGGAAGTCCTTCGCGATACTCCATGCGGTTGAACGACCGTCCGGACCAATGGCTCGTACCCACCAGCGATAGTTGGATGTTGCCAGCGCGGTTGTCGGAGTCCAGGTGATCTTTTCTGCACCTGCCACATGAGGAACTTTAACGCGAATGACCTGCTGAGTATTGGTGGTTCGGTTATCAACCCAGAGATCGTATTCCTTCGCTCCTTCGATTCCCTGCCAGCTGAATGTTGGCGTGGTATCGGTGGTGTTGCCGACTGGGCCGTATGTCACTGGTCCCAGGCGATAGTCCATCTGGAACCGCAGCTTGGGGCTCCACAGCCCTGGTTCGCCGTCAGCGGCAAGAGCCCGCACCCACGCGTCATAGTTGCCGTTGGGCAGACGGGTGACCGGAGTGAACGAGGTCGTGGTCAGAGCGTTCTGATAGATGATCTTGATCGGACCACCCACCTGATTGACCCACAGCTCGTAGCGGGCCGCGTTGATGCCGGTCCATGAGAAGGTCGGCGTGTCGTCCATGGTAGCCCGGATGACACCGTCCTTACCCGGAGGCAGCGGAGTTACGAACTGCGGTGTATCGGTCGTGAATCGAGACACAGAGCTCCATTCACCCGCGGTACCATCAGCATCGTAAGCTCGCACCTGCCATTCAAACGTACCCAACCCGAGCGAGGTTTTCGCTTCGTAGCTGTTACGGTCGATAAATGCATCGCTGATGACATCGGCCTTGGGGGTCGGCAGCAGTCGATTCACCTTCAGCTCGTATCGCGACGAACCTGCGATATCTGCCCAGCGGAAGATCGGAGTCACATCGAAGATTGACGAGCCGGAGGTTGGCGCGGTCAGAGCAAGGCTGGTGATAGTAAATGGTCGTGCAGCGCTGGAAGTGCTGCCCATGTTGTTTGTGGCAGTGATCACCACGCTGTAGGCCCCCGGAGCAATCGGGGTGGTTGGCGTGAATGTGGTCGCTGTCAGATTCGTGGCCAGAATTCGATCAGCCACTCCGGACTGCCTCAGGGTTACTGTGTAACGAGCCGGGCTGCTGGTCCAGCGGAACTCCGGTGTCGTGTCGGTAGTAACCGTGAATGGTCGGGTCACTACGGGCGTCGTCGGAATTCCAACCAGGACCTGCTGATCCATGAAGTCCGAATTGCCGGCATCGTCTGTGACCACCAGTCGCACGATGTAGCTGTTGCGTCCAGCAGTGCTGAAACTGCGAGTGGCAATTCTTACTCCGCCACCGGTTGTCAGATCCGGAGTTGTTACACCCGGAGCATAATCAAAGTACCACTCCAGCTTGATGATCCGACGTCCTGAAGACGGATTCGGATGACTTGACCGCGTGGCATCAAAGGTGACGGTTTCACCCAGAGCAACGGGATTTGGTGCCGCCGTGAACAGTGCCACAGGAACGTTCGTCAGATATTCCGCAGCACCCTGATCGATGACAAAGATCCCATCACGGTTGCCATCGATCAATCGTGGGTTATCAACACCGTCCAGCTGGCTGGTAAGCGGAGTCGTGGTGGTGACCGGATACAGAGCATTGCTGCCGGAATCCACAGCCGCACTGCCGACAATCAGCGGATTGATACCAACGCCACTGCCTTCTCCAAATGTCAGGGCCTGCGTTACGGCATCCAGCGGAGTCGCATCGCGACCAAAGACATCGGATGTCAGCAGACCGGCCGACGCAGCGGAAGCGTAGGATGCATCGAGGACCTGAATTCGGTTGAAGCCGGCCGATCGCAGACCACCACCGATTTCGCGAGCCGTGGAGGCCGTGGAATTCGGCAGATCAGAGTCCGTGGCATTGCTTTCCAGAATCGAGTTACCGATCGTCAGAACGCTGGCACTGTCAGTGAAAATGCCACCACCGCGTGAACCCGATTCATTGCCAGCAATCGTCACGTTGACAAGATCAGCCTTAAGCTGCGACGAACCAGCCTCCAGATACAGGGCACCACCGCGCGAAACTGCGTAGTTATCTGACAGCGTTGCACTGATCAGTGTCACTGCCTTAGTGCTGTTGATGGCACCGCCACGCGAGCCTGCCACGTTCTGCGACACCGATGAGGAAGTGATCGTCAGCGTGCCCGCATTGTAAATACCGCCACCCTGATTCCCGGCCACGTTGCGAATGACATTCACACCTCGCAGTGTCAGGGTTCCCGAGTTGTAGATACCGCCACCGTCACCGGCAAAACCACCACTGATGGTCAGGTTTTCCAGCGTCAGTGATGCACCTGGCAGCACGTGGAAGACGCGATCCAGCAGGCTGCCATCGATAATGGTCTGGCTAGCACCGGCCCCGCGAATCGTCAGGACGCCAGTGACGTCAAGGTCACCAGTCACGGCCAGATCTTCACCAATTCCAGCGGTCGACAGCACGTACAGACCAGCGGGCAGAGTCAGGAAGTCACTGCCGGAGCTGGCATTGCTTTCCATCACGGCCGCTCGCAGACTGAATTGACCGCCGATGGCCTGAGCCACACCGTCACCCGGATTGGTATCCGGCAGGTCGGCTGTGGAATCAGCAGTTACGACGACTGTCCAGACATCAGACTTCGTAGCAACAGGATTGCCCGCACCATCCTTCAGCACCAGTGGTGATGATTCGAGGTCGCGGATTCCGGAATCTGCTGAGGTAATCGTCAGGGCATACACACCGGGCTGACCGGTCAACGTGCCCAGATCAATACTGTACTGGAAGGCTGACAGGGCTGTCACTGAGAAGCCCTTCAACGGAATATCCACACCATCCCGCGTCAGGCGGAAATCGGCGATATCAACACCTGTGACATCTTCGGTGAACGTGATCGTAACAGGACCAGCTGCCATGTTACGCGGATCAGGCGACACAGGACCGATGGCCTGGACATCCGGTGATCCGGGTTTGGAACCACCATTGTTCTGAGATCC
>CAXBSH010000004.1:0-45596 GCA_963977705.1 uncultured Planctomycetaceae bacterium | reverse complement strand
ATCCTTCAAGCCGAATTTTCGTTGACACAAGTGCTGGACCGACCGGTCACCGGCCGCGTGTTCTTTGAAGAGGTGATTCGCGAGAACCTGGATACCGGCAGGCCGAGCCAAGTGCAGTTGATTTTCGATCGTCGGGTCAGCCGGCGCACGCCTGGCAAGTTCCGAACGCGGGTGATTACGGATGGCGTGGTCCCCTCGCTGCACGCTCAGGACCAACTGCTGCATCGCGTCGTCGGTCACGGCCAGCACGTTCACGAGGTTCTCCACGCTCCTCAGTACCTGCCGTCGAATCTGACGCTGACAGATCAAATTCGGCCAGCGGTAACTGGCGAATCGAAAAACCAATCAGCTTCTCGATGCTTCGCAGCATCCGCCGCTCTTCAGGATCACACAGCGAAACCGCTGCCCCCACTGCACCCGCTCGACCCGATCGACCGATGCGGTGCACGTACGTCTCTTCTTCTGTTGGCATGTCATAGTTGAATACATGCGACACCTGATCCACATCGATACCGCGAGCAGCAATATCGGTGGCCACCAGAATCGGAGGATTCTGGCTGCGAAAGTCTTCCAGCGTCCGCTGGCGACGATTCTGACTTTTATTGGCATGAATCGCCGCAGCCGTCAGGCCCGCCTTCGTCAACTGACGCACGATGCGATCCGCACCGTGCTTCGTCCGACTGAAGACAATCGCGCGCTGAGGCACAAGTCGATTCAGGAGCTGTACCAGCAGTGCGGTCTTCTGCTTCTGCGGCACAATGCAGACACTCTGCTCCACCAGCTCAGTGGTTTTCTGACGCGGTTCAATCGAGATATTGACGGGGTCCCGCAGAATTGTTTCCGCCAGCTCCCGAATCTCCGGACGCATCGTCGCGGAAAACAGCAGCGTCTGACGTTGTTTTGGAATCCGCTGCAGGACGCGGCGAATCGCCGGCAGGAAACCCATATCCAGCATCCGGTCTGCTTCGTCAAGAACCAGCACCTGCAGACCGTCCATATTGGCACAGCCCTGCTGCATCAGATCAAGCAGGCGGCCGGGAGTTGCCACGACAATATCGGCACCGTCTCGCAGCGCCCGAATTTGTGGCTGCATACCCACACCACCATAAACCACAGCCGATCGCACTGCAGCGAACGCGCCGTAATCACGGAAGCTGTCATGAATCTGCAGTGCCAATTCGCGAGTACTTGCCAGAACCAGCACTCGCACTGGCCGAGGCACTCGCGAACGATCGCCTCGACCGCGTTCCGCCCGTCCCGCAGATTCCGAACCGCGGTGCAGCTGGTGCAGCAACGGTAAGGCGAATGCGGCCGTTTTGCCGGTGCCCGTCTGAGCAATCCCGACGACGTCACGGCCCTGCAGCACTGCGGGAATTGCCTGCTGCTGAATTGGAGTTGGAATGCTGTAACCAGCCTCGGTCACAGCGCGCACAAGGGGCTCACAAAGCCCCAGTTCACTGAACTTCATACACCTTCATTCCGGGAAAAAATGAAACATTCCCAGGTCCGAAGGCAGAAAACCGTCGCTGATCGTTTGACTGACATCGTCAGACGACCTGCGGATTCGGTTGCCAGGCTGCAATCCGGACACTCGAGCAATTCGAGCACCCTTGATGGCCACACCGGCACAAGCTGTGGCAGATACCGCAGCCGTTTCGATCACACGTGGAACTGGCAGTCGATCACCGGCAGGAAAACTACTGCAGGGAACGCACTGAATGCTTCGCGGATCCGGCCAGTAAAACAGAACAACACCCAACCCTACTGGCGGCAGACCGCAGGACTGCAGCGATTTCAGCACTTCGCGAAACGCCGAGCCTGTCCAGACAAATGGCCTGTGGCGGAAGTATACCAGAGCCCGCTCGACGGGACAGAAGAATCGCTCTGCCGATCGGGGAATTCGGGAATTCGATGGTTTTCCGCGGGAAAAACGAGTTCTGGCAGGCGGGCACCTGCTCAGATTTCGGAATCCGGCCCGCAGAATCGACGTCTTTCTTCGGAAAACGCGAGCCTGTCAGCCGCTTTTTTCTGTCCTGTTTGTTGGATCCTCGCGAGAATTGCGTCTGTACCGCGTCCCGGCGCCGTCCGTCTCACAACGCTGTGTTTCAGAAACGTCTGCCATGTTCCTGACCCAACTGATCCAATCGCGCCTCGCTCGTCGACCCAGGCGCGCGCACGGACGACTCTGCACGGAAACCCTCGAACGCCGTAATCTGCTCAGCACCTTCACAGCCACTCTCAGCGCCAGCCAGGACTCCACCATCTACAACATCCCCACGGGGGATCTGTCCAATGGCAGTGGCCAGTTTCTGATCGTTGGTGGCTCCACCGGGCTGACCACCGCCCGCCGTGCCCTCGTCTCCTTCGACGTCGCCGCCGCCGGCATCCCGCCCGGTTCCACAATCCTTGATGCTGTCGTCACACTGCACCTTGTCAGTCCGGGGTCAGCCGGCGCGTCCAGTATCGGTCTGCATCCCATCAACAAGCTGTGGGGTGAATCCACCTCCAATGCCCCCGATGACGAAATCGAAGGTGCCCGCGCTGCTGCTCGCGATGCCACGTGGCAGTTCAGCCTGTTCGATTCCATCGGCTGGGTCAGCCCCGGCGGTGATTTTGGTGCCGCCTCAGCCACTCAGGCAGTGACTGGGGCCGGTGCATGGGAATGGGCCGGGGCCGGGCTTGTCGGCGATGTCCAGCAATGGCTGGATAACCCACTCACCAACAACGGCTGGATGATTGTCAGCGACGAACAGACTGGAAACATCAAATCCTTCGCCAGCCGCGAATCTGATAACGTGGCCCTCAGGCCGCAACTGGAGATTACCTGGGAAGAACCCTTCATTCCCGCCGTCGTCGAAGGGCGCAAATGGTTTGACCGCAATGCCGATGGCATTCGCCAGGCACCCGCCGTGCAGTCACTCAGCCTGTTCTATCCCAACGGACGCAACAGCTACAACGCATACGGCGGTCGCGAATACTGGTACCGCTCCACCGTTGCCAGCGCATGGTACTTCCTCACTCCTCAGGGTGATCTGTTTCGCTGGAGTGGTCAAAGCGGAAAACTCACCGGAACACTCGTTGATTCCCCTGGAATCGCTGCCTGGAATAACCCTGCCTCCCTGCTCAGCACCGCCACCGGCACTGCCACAAAGGTTGATGAACCGTGGCTCAATGGATTCTCGTTTCAGCTCATCAACGAACAGGGGCAGGTGGTCGCTGTCACACAATCCCGTGATCTCGATCTCAACAACGATGGCAGTATCCAGGACGAGCAGGAAAAAGGCTGGTACCGCTTCGAAAATGTGCGTCCCGGCAATTACACCGTTCAGGAAATCGTACCGGCTGGCTGGGCTCAAAGCCCCGGCAGATTTTCTCCGTCGGCCCCTCTCGCATGGCAGCTGGACCAGACCCTCGGACTGGCTACCACCACGGACCTGTTTGAAAACTATGGCGGACAGGGTGAACGATGGCTGAAAAGTGCGGCGGGTTGGTGCTACATCACACCCGCTGGCGAATTGTTTCAGTGGAATGGCAAAACCATCACTGCCACAGCACCACTCACAGGCACCCTCGCTGCGACACTCAATAACTTCTACTTCCGCGATGTCTCGCTGCTCGCCGCGGCACGCAACCCTGTCATCTCCGCCACACCAGGCAGTACCGTCAGCCGACTTGACTTCGGAAACTATCGCCCGGCTGTGATTGAAGGGCGGACGTGGCAGGAAATCGACCCCAACGGTTCACGCAGTACCGCCAGCCTGCCCCAGGCTGTGCAGATTGCCGTCCCGGAATCTGCTCCGCCAGCACTCCGGAATGCCGTCTGGTATGAAGTTCCGGTTCTGGAAACCTCCGGACCAACAGCAGGAACGTCAGTGCGCCGCACGTTCTACGTGAACGGCAGCAACGAAGTCTGGCAGTGGTCTGCCACCGCCGGATCCTCACTCCTCTCTCGCGTCTCAAAAGTTGCTGTAACAGCACAGGATGTCGCAAAAGCCGCTTTCGCCTTCGAAAGCTGGCAGAATGGTATCACGGTTGAACTGCTGAATGATGCCGGATTCGTCGTCGCTCGCACTGCCTCCGCCGACTTTGATCGAAATTCTGATGGCTCCATCCAGCCCGAATCCGAAGCCGGCTGGTACCGTTTTCCGCACCTGCTGCCCGGAAACTACACAGTCCGACAGATTGCGGCACCCACATCCCGCACCACATCTGAAGTCAAGCCCTCCGACCAAAGCAGCCTGAAGCAGTTGGCAGATGCCTTCGGTTTCACCGCAGATGCTTCAGACCACTTTAACTTCGGTGGCCGCAATGAACGCTGGTTCCGTTCCCGCTCATCCGAGTGGTTTTACATAGTGCCCAGCGGACAGATCTTCCAGTGGGACCGCCTCAGTGGCGGAACCCGCGGACTGGTAAAAGGTACACAGGTCGGCAAAGTTTCTGGCAGCGTTTACCTGAACCTCAATCTGCTGTTCCGGCCCGCCAGCACGCGGTTAACACTCAATGCCGAACAGTCCAGCCTGCTGAACCTTGCACAAGCCCGACTGCTGGACACCGTATTCGCCGGAATTGCCCAGCAGATCGCCGATTAAGATCGACCGCAGGCAACGTTGCGTTAAGCCCCCCAATCAGCTGGTATCAACCCGTCCGCAAGGCAGGAATTCAGACTGCCGGCCACGCATTCACGCCGCGCAGTGTGGTTCCGCAGGAGTTGCTAGTGAAAAGCACTGACACCAGCCCCTTCCTCAAAAGTCAGAATTAATTCTTGCTTTTGACTTGCGGAACTGTCCCCGCGAACCGAATATCTACACAAATGGCCAGATAAAAACTGTTCGTTGACGTTTTATGCAGCACTTCTGCTGAATACTTCGTCCGCCGGAAAAACAAAACGTTCCGCCTGCCCGGATCACCATTCCTGTATTTCACAGGTTGTTGTCTGTCGTTTTTTGTTTTTGTTCCCTGCAAGACACCCGGAGAACCCCATGGTCGCTGACCTGCCCACACGGAATCAGGCTGCGCGTCGCCTGCGCGGCTTCACTCTGATCGAATTGCTTGTGGTGATCGCCATCATCGCGATCCTTGTTGCCCTGCTGCTGCCAGCTGTACAGCAGGCTCGTGAAGCAGCCCGTCGCACTCAATGTCGCAACAACCTGAAGCAGATCGGGATCGCTCTGCACAACTATCACGATGTCAATAACTGCTTCCCACCCGGCAATGTCACTATGGGTGACTGCTGCTCAACACCCAGCCTGATCAACTGGTCAATTTCCATCCTGCCGTATCTCGAACAAACCAACCTGCAGCAGCAATACAACTTCAATCTGCCAAATGAAACGCCAGCCAATGTTGCTGTCCTGAAATCCAAACTGCCAGTTTATAACTGTCCCTCAGACATTAACGCGGGCGCGCTGCTGGTACCGGATTCCGGCCCCCACAATAATCAGACGTGGGCCGCCAGCTCCTATCGTGGCATGGGTGGTGTTGCCTGGTCCGCCGGTGATGCGTATGCGTACCGTCGGCAGTGGGACAGTTCTGACATCCTGCACCCCAACGCCCTCGATCGACTTCGTGGCATGCTCTACTGGTGCGGTCGAGGTGGCAGTGGCGCGGGTCGCTTTGAACCAGTCAAATTCCGCGATATCACCGATGGCACATCCAACACTCTGACAGTCGGTGAATACACAACAAAGTCGCGCCCCCGCCGCACCAGTTTCTGGGGCTACACCTATACTTCGTTTGTACTGTCATGTGCCACACCGGAAAGTCGCACCCTGATTGCAGATTACGATCTCTGCTCTGCTCAGGGTGACTCAAACGCCTGCAAACGAGCATGGGGTTCGTTCCACGCCGGTGGTACCCTGACATTCCTGCTCGCCGATGGATCCTGCCGCAGTATCTCGCCGAATATCGACATGCGAGTCTACATGGGGATCTCTACCATCGGCGGTTCAGAAGTCATCGGCGAATTCTGATCGCCGCTGTCATCCCCCGGCTCAGCCCCTCCGCCGTCGCCGCATTGACGGCGGAGGTTACTATCGTGATTCACGAGGAACATTGCTATGCGCTGCCTGCTGCCCCTGCCTGTCCTGCTTCTGCTGTTCACCGCTGGCTGCGGAGAATCCCGCAAATCCGCAGCAGTCTCTGGCACTGTCACCCTGAAAGGACAGCCGGTTGCTGACGTCATCGTCAGATTCCAGCCTGTCGGGGCAGGGACCACGGATCAACTCGAAGCCGGCATGAGCTCGTTCGGTACGACCGACGCCGAAGGTCGATTCACCCTGACCTTCAGTGATAACAGTGTAGCCGGTGCTGCCATCGGCGATCACACCGTCACCATTGATGAAGTCACGCCTCCGGAAGAAGAAAACAACGATGCAGGTGGCATCGGAAAGCAAAAGCCTTCGCGTATCCCTCGCAAATGGGGTGACGGCAGCCAGACATTCACCGTCGAAGACAAAGAGAATGTCGCCAATCTGACTCTCGACTAAGAATGCAACTCCAGCCAGCACCCACAGCCGGTTACGGTGTCAACTGCACCGGCTCAAGTCCTCGCACCTCAATCATGTCCCGCTGATCCTTCTGAGACCAGCGCATGCCCAGAATCCCCACCTGACGACCGGCAAACCGCTCCAGCTGTACACCAGCCGCCGGCTTCAGATTTGCCAGCACTTTACCCGCAGGTGCAGTCAAGACCCACGCACCACCAGCATCAGGGGAACGCTGCACAATCCCGGCCCCCACATATTTGTTCTGGGGGCTTCCGGGGCGGATCACACCGCCCCCCGAAGCAGCAGCACTCGCCGGCTCAACGGCTGCTTCCGTTGATACCGATTGCTCAGCTACCGACCGCGACTGCGATACCAGCATACCACTGTTGCTGTTGCTGCCTGAGGGAGGCAAAGCAGAGTCCGGTGTGGGAGTCACGAATTCATCCACCTCGGCAGCCCCCGCAGCCGCATCCACTATCACGCCACCAGTCGCTGACTCAGCTGGCGCTGGGACCACCGGGGCCGGCTCAACCGGTACCGCAGCGATCCGCGGTGGAGCAATTCTGGCGGTCGGTACAGCCGGTGGCATCATCGACGCAAAACCATGACGCGCTGCCAGAGCCGCATCCCGCTGCTCAGTCTGACTCTGTAACTGCCGCACCTGCTGCAATTCCGCCAGCCGCTGCCGATATCGCTGCAGGGCCCCGTATCGCAGTTCCACGGCCCCGGAAATCTGCGGGTTTTTCAACCGCCCCTGCAGCTCCCGATAGGCCGCTTCCAGACTGTCCAGATCCCAGGTCGCGGCATCCTGCAGTACCATCTCACGGAAACGTCGATCAATCTCTGCCAGCTGCTGTTTTTCATCCCGATCCTGCTGCACTTTCTGCAGAGCTTCACTGGGTTCAATCAACGGCACCTCAACCATCCCCGCCGGCAGCACGGCCGACGCCGGCGTCGACATCGCTGTGGCACGTCGACCATTCGCCGGCAGACGCCACGGATCATTGTCAGCCTGTCGCTGCTGCTCAGGATCCGTCGGCACCAGAGCTGCCCCGGGTACCCAGCGGCGCTCGCGATTCGGCGGACGTATCTTCAGCATCGCCTGTGGACCTGCTGCCGTCTCAATCGTCTTCTGACCCAGAATAGTGACCTTCTCACCACTCTTCATCTTGCGCTGGTAAACGGATGTCTCGTCACCAAACTCGCTGCCAACACTCGCGACGACGTTCTCCTCCAGAACCTCCCCCTCCTGCTCACTCAATCGCTTCACAAATCGCTCGGGAATCCAGCTGAAACTGCCCTCCGGAGGCTCAATCACATACCAGCCACCCGGATCGTGCCGATGCACACGCACGATCGTGCCACGCGATAAACGCTGTGTCGGATAATAGGCATCTCCACCACCCGATCGCGCAAATGTCTCCTCGGCCGCTACCCGCGCTTCGTACGGAAACCGGCCCGACTGCCCCTCTGCTGCGGTCACCAGGCAGACCATCAGCAAACAGAATGTCGCCAGCAAACGACACGCCATTCCGGCACCACCGGAAAATTCCAGCGTCCGCCAACTGACAGTGACCCGGAGTGCCGTCCTGCGGCAGTACCTGCCGACACAGGACCTCGTCCGGCAGTTTTTGCCGATTGAACCCAGACCACACAGGACGCCGAATTCTGAAAATGCGTTCAGCATATCAAACTCCATCACTCCCGTCGCCATCGTTTGTCCGCCAGTCGCTATCCCTCGAAATTCCCATAAAACTCAGGAAATTCCGTCGATTCAGCCACTTTCCTGACTCAGCTCCCTGCCCACGGCAGTTTTGGCCGAAACAGCAGACCGTGCTTTCCGAAAACCGCCCTTCGAATTACAGTTTCCCCCAATTCGACTCAAGTCCGATTTCCAGCCATTTGCTGATTCCCCCTCTGGAAGACCACCAGCCACGGTATTCTCATGCTGCCGCACCTTCTGCTGACACTGCTTACTGCACTGCCATTCCTCGCCGGAAACACAATCGCGCAGGACAATCAGAAACTCCGAATTGGTGACGCCGCACCAGACTGGAAAGATCTTGCCGGCACGGATGGCGCCCGACATTCGCTGGCTGACCTCTCCTCCAACGCCGTTGTCGTGATCTGCTTTACCTGCAATTCCTGCCCCTACTCTGTTGACTACGAGGATCGCCTGATCACTCTCGCTCGCCAACATGCCAAAACATCAGGTGGCGTTGTCGTCGTCGCCATGAATGCCAATCGCAAGCCCTCCGAAACACTGGAAAAAATGACCGAGCGAGCTCGGCAGAAAAACTTTCCGTTTCTGTACCTGATTGATGAAAACCAGCAGGTGGCCGACAGCTACGGAGCCGTCTACACTCCTGAGTTTTTCGTATTGAACAAGGATCGCCGGGTGGTCTATATGGGTGCCATGGATGATCGCACAGATGCCACGCAGGTCACTGCTCGACATGTCGAAGACGCCATCTCCGCCGCTCTTGCCGGGAAGATTCCGACTGTGACATCAGTTCCCGCCCGGGGCTGCGCTATTCCTTTCCGACAGCGACAGCGACGCTGACATCAGACCCGCCGGCAATCAGAAGCACAGCCCCGCACCAAAGCTTTACCACGAAAGGAGTCGCCATGGCCATGCACATACAGCATCCCTGTCAGTCGCCAAACTGCCAGCCAGCCGCGGCCCGCAGTCTGCCGTGGCTGCTCATGCTCCTTCTGGTCTGCCTGCTGACAAGCGGATGTCGCACGACACGTGGACACACATTTTCCAGTGAACGTCCAGAAAAGCATACGTGGGCCACTGAACACTTCGTAGTCCACTCTGATCACCCACTGCACTCAGACGATCCACTGATCCGTGAACTTCAGGACGTTCGCAGCCAGGTCATAGGACTGCTTGAACTGCCTCCACAGAATGATCTCGTACACGTTTACATGTTCAGCGACGAAGCCTCCTACCGCTGGTACATGCAGGCAACGTGGCGCGATCTGCCACCGCGCCGCGCGTACTTTGTCGGCACAACTCGTGAACTGGCCGTCTATTCATTCGAGGGCCAGCACGCCGCCGAAGACCTCAGACACGAGTTCTCACACGGCTTGCTGCATGCCTGCCTGCAGACCGTCCCACTGTGGCTCGATGAAGGACTTGCGGAATATTTCGAGGTCAGTTCATCTGCCGACAACCGCATCAGTCCGCCACACTCTCAGGAACTTGCCGCAGCTCGCGCCGAAGGCTGGAATCCCAGCCTCTTCCGGCTCGAACAGATCACCGATTTCCGAGCCTTGTCGCAGCGAGATTATGCTGAATCATGGGCGTGGATTCACTTTCTGATGCATACGACCCCTGCAAATCGACAGGTACTGCTGGATTACCTGCAGACACTGGCACAGACTCGCACTCCAGGGAAACTCCTGAATCGCCTCGAAGCAGCTGTCCCATCATGGGCCCTCGACTTCGACAACTACACCGAGCAGCTGATTGTGTCGGCCCCCGGCACCGCCCCCGATCTGACCGCCGGACAAGCCCCTGAGATCAACTAAGCTCTGACGCCTCGTGGCTACACCTCGTTCAGGCAGATTTTCGGCGTTTGTTACGCCCGCCCCCTGCCGCCAGCGCGTTGGGTTTCACATCCCCGGACTCGCTCTGCGACGTCTCCGCTACCAGTACCGGCAACACGGGCAGGTCCGTCACCACCTGCTCCTCCACAGTCTCCGTATCAGTGGCTGAAGGCATACCGGCCAGCGGAACACTGGCAGACAGTGCCACAGCCATGGGCGGGTTCGGATTCACGTGAATCACACTGCGACTCTGCAGCAGCATTGCCGACAGCAGCAGGCCGGTAGCCAGCATTCCTGCAGCCGACAGCATCCCTCCAGCCGACACTCCCAGCCGAATCTGCAGCACAACACAGATTGCGCTGACCAGCACACCAGCAATCAGTAGCAGCCGCGCAGGACGACATCGTCCCATATCCGGAAGTACGGCTTTCAGTATCCACGCCAGAAATGCGGCACCTGGGACAATCAGCAATGCAGGGCGAGCAGCCTGCAAGGGACCAAGCCACAGCGAAATCAGCTCCGCCAGCCCCCACGATGTCAGGTCTGCGGAATCACTCAGCACAAAAAAAGCAGCCCCCAAAAACCAGACACTCAGCCAGCGCCAGCATCGATAGTGACCGTTGAAGTCAATATGACTGGCCGCACGCACAGATGCGATCAGAATACACAACTGCCCGGAGGCAAACAGCTCCAGTCCGGAGGCTGCCCCCATCAGGCTGCGTCCCGCAGGACCCGTGCGCGCTCCAACAAAAAAACCGGCAAACGCCAGTGCCAGCAGAATCAGCGGGACAAACAGCAGCACACCCACGATCAGCCAGTGCTTCCACAGACGCTCTGACAATAATCGACGTATCAATTGATCGCGTGTCAGCGGTTCAAAGGGATCCAGCGCCTGCTCGCCCGGAAAATACTGCAGGCTATTCACCGCCGGCAGACTCGGATCCGCACTGGCCGAATCCAGCGTCAGTCGACGACGGCGACGATCCAGGGAGCCCGCACTGCGTACCAGCGTCATTGGACTGTTCTCCACACCACAAACTGAACTGGCCCTCGCAGTTCCCGAAATCCCACATCGATTTCCCATCGACTCCCGACCGGCTCAGGACCAGAAAATCCGGAATCGCCGGCAAACTCCGCACAATCGCTACATCCACCGAGACTCCTGAAACATCGCTAAAACCGCCCGAGACTGGCGATTTCCGTTGGGATCCGCGTTTGTTTTTCCCCATAAATCCTCGATACACTGCACAAATCCAGTGTTATTCCCTGCTGGCCCCCCGGGGCCATTTCCCCTCCTCTGGTCCATTCAGAAAGCCACGCCATGAGGCGCATCACCGCAGTATTTCTGCTGGCGATTGGACCCGGGCTGCTGCTGGCGGCTCATCCCCTCGGGGCCGCTCAGGCGGAAAAATCACCAGATTTCGAATCTCAGATTCGTCCGCTCCTGCAGCAACACTGCAGTCAGTGCCACGGTCCTGAAACTCAGCGCGGGGGCCTTCGCCTCGAAGCTCGTTCGTTCTTCTTTCGTGGTGGAGACAGTGGACCGGTGGTGAATCCCGGTCAAAGCGACAGCAGCCTGCTGATACACCGCATCACCTCACTCGACACCGATCTGCAGATGCCTCCGGAAGGGCCACGTCTCACGCCGGTCGAAGTCCAGTTGTTGCGAAGCTGGATCGATGCAGGGGCCAGTTGGCCGGAAACCGACTATGACCGACAGGCGCTGATCGATCCACGAAAGCAGCACTGGTCCTTTCAGCCACTGCCCTCACGAATTGTTCCCCCGGTCACAGACCACGCTCCTCAGTCATCAGACATCGATCGATTTCTTATCGCACAGCTCAGCCCTCACGGACTGACGATGAATCCCCCGGCCGACCGACGCACCCTGATTCGTCGTGCGTATCTGGTTATGACCGGACTGCTGCCCACACCACAGCAGGTTGACAGTTTTGTCGGCGACCCCACACCAACCGCGTGGAACAGCGTGGTTGAACAATTGCTTGCCAGCCCGCATTACGGAGAACGCTGGGCCCAGCACTGGCTGGATGTCATTCGCTATGCCGATACTCATGGATTCGAAGTTAATACGTCCCGTGACAATGCCTGGCCTTACCGCGATTACGTGATTCAGGCCTTCAATTCGGACAAACCGTGGAACAGCTTTGTGCGGGAGCAGATTGCTGGTGACCTGCTTGGGGAAGATGCCGCCACCGGCTTTCTCGTGGCATCCGCTGTTCTGCTGCCTGGCCAGATCGGGGCCGATGACGTCTCAAAACGTCTGGCCCGGCAGGACGCACTGGATGAAATCATCTCCGGTACCAGCAGCTCACTGCTGGGACTGACGCTGGCCTGTGCTCGCTGTCATGATCACAAGTTTGATCCACTGACTCAGCAGGATTATTACAGCATGCAGGCTTTCTTCGCCGGTGTCGAATACGGTGAGCGACCGCTCCGCGACAGCGGTTACCTGCAGCGCCAGCAGCAGGCTGCCACACTCGAAAACACAATCACACAACTTGAATCGCAATTGACCGGTACCCTGCCCTTTGCTGCTCCGGAACAACTGCTGCTGATTGATGAAGAAGATCAAAACCGTGTTGTATTCCTGAAATCACCCAATGGTCCCGGTAATAACCCCGCCGGCACACAACGGGGCTATCGCGATGATCCCGGTTCTCTGCTGCAGCCGGGAAATGTCAGCAAAGGCCGCTATACGTGGTGGAATAATGCTGCCGGAGTCGATGTCCTGAAATGGACTCCCGGTCTGACTGGCCACTTCAGACTCTGGTTGTCATGGGGTGCTCATGGCAGTGGAGTCCACACGCGTGACGCTCGGTACATCCTTGATCAGGATGGACTTCCGGAAACCCGCGACGATCAGCGCGAAGTTTTTCGAGCTGACCAGTATTATCCTGCCGGTATTACCGCTGGTACCACCGAGCAGACTCCTTTGTGGAGTGGCTTCCAGCTGGCCGGTGATATCGAACTCACGCCCTCCTCAGCCATCTTCCTCAGAGGTGGCGATACGGGCACCGGAATCACTGCCGATGTGATCGCTCTGCAGCGACTACCTCGGCCTGCAGACAGTTCCGAAACAGCGCAGATTCCCGCCACTCCACCGCTGCGTGACCCGGTCAGCCCACTGCTGAATATCGAAAGATTCGCTCCCATCCAGGTGCGTTTCGTCCGCTTCACAACATCTGAAACAATCAACTCCAATCAACACGAACCCTGCATCGATGAACTTGAAGTTTTTGGCCCGGCACAACCACAGAATAATCTGGCCCTCAGCAGTCTCGGAGTCCGACCAGCTTCATCCGGTAACTACTCGGACATCGGCATTCATCAGTTGCCACACATTAATGACGGGCGTTACGGGAATGACTTCAGCTGGATCTCAAACCAACCTGGCCAGGGCTGGGTCCAGCTCGAATTCCCGACTGCTGTTCTGATTGACACAATCAAATGGGCTCGCGATCGCAACGGCCGCTTCAGTGATCGACTGCCGATCCGATATTCCATCTCGGTCTCGGCTGATGGCCTCGCATGGACCACTGTCGCGGATCACACCGATCGGGCGTCTGTCGGCACCCCGTGGGATCCACAGGCTGCTCTGCTGCGCAGCGCCTCTGCCGACTCAGCCGATGCTGCCGACATCGTCCGAAAACTTCAGCTGCTCCGCAGTCAGCAGAATGAACTGCGGACTACTCGCATGGTTTTTTCAGGAACCTTTCGACCACCCGATCGAACGCGAATTCTGCGACGCGGGGACCCGGAACAACCGGAAGCCGACACAGAGCCGCAGATCCCGCAGCTCTTTGCCCATATCCAGACCACCACAACAGCTCACCCACAGGCTTCTGAACTCACAGAAGAACAGCGACGACGGTTGAAACTGGCCGACTGGCTGGCTGCAGATGCCAACCCACTTACCGCCCGCGTGATTGTCAATCGTGTCTGGCAGCACCACTTCGGCAGCGGACTTGTCGAAACTCCCAATGACTTCGGCCTCAACGGAACACGTCCAGCCAATCAGCCACTGCTTGATTGGCTGGCACTGGAACTGATTCGCAGCGGCTGGTCGATCAAGCACCTGCATCGACTGATCCTGCACTCCACCGCATGGCAGCAGGATTCCGCACTGCACTCACAGGGACTCGAGCTCGATCGAAACAACAGTCTGCTCTGGCATTACTCAGCCAGACGGATGGAATCCGAGGCGATCCGCGACTGTACCCTGCAGGTGACGGCTGAGCTGAATCTGAAAGCCGGTGGACCAGGGTTCAGCTTCTTCCAGACGCGCGGAGGACTCAGCGGATTTCCGGAACAGGAAGAACTTACCACAGAAGAACTCCGCCGCATGGTGTATTCGCACCGAGTACGCATGGAATCGGTACCCGTTTTCGGAGCATTCGACTGCCCGGACTTTGGACAGTCCATGCCTCGCCGCAGCCGTTCCACGACTGCTATTCAGGCCCTGAACCTGTTTAACAGTCGCTTTACTCAAGATCGGGCCACCGCTCTGGCCAACAGACTGACTGCACAGGCCGGACCGTCAGTGACCGCACAACTGCAACTGGCGTGGCAACTGACTCTGCAACGTGCCCCGACAAACTCTGAACTGGCCACAGCAGAAGCTGTAGCTACTCAGCACGGTCTCTCCCAGGTCTGTCGAGCGCTGCTCAACAGCAGCGAATTCCTGCTCATTCCCTGAATCTCCACCCCTTGCTGCTTTGCGGGGAAGACCCGACTTATGACGACCCCTGAAATTCGACTCACCGGAACCGGCCGCATGCTGCTGGACCGTCGGCGGTTCTTCGGTGAAACCGTCTCATCACTCAGCAGCATTGCCCTGCTACAGCTGCTGGACTCACAGCGGCTGCTGGCTGAAGAACAGTCGTGGATTCCGCAGATCCCGCCCGCAGCGCCGCATGCTCCGCGTCGCGGTCCTCTGACTGCCAAAGCGCACAACGTGCTGGTGGTCTTCTGTGCCGGTGCCTGCAGTCAGCTGGAAACCTGGGACTACAAACCCGAATTGATTCGACTTGATGGCCAGCCAATGCCCGGTGGGCCTGCCGTGACATTTCAGGGACCTGCTGGAAATCTCGCCCGCCCCCAATACCGTTTTCGACCACGCGGGCAGTCCGGCAAGATGGTCTCCGAGATGCTGCCTCACCTCGGGGAACTGGTCGACGATTTCGCCTTTGTGCACACGCTGACCAGCAAAACAAACACTCATGGACCGGGTGAGAATTTCCTTTCCACAGGATTTGTTCAGGACGGCTTCCCCAGCATCGGAGCGTGGGTGACCTGGGCCCTCGGCACTGAAAATCAGAATTTGCCCGCCTTCGTCGCAATCCCCGACCCTCGGGGTATACCGCAGGCCAGCGTCAACAACTGGGGACCAGGCTTCCTGCCTGCCGTCTTTCAGGGTACGCCGTTCAGTTCCAGTCAACCGATCCGTAACCTGCAGGCCCCGCATGACACCCCTGCAGCAGCCGACAACTCGGCCCGCGATCTGCTGCGGATCCTCAACGAACAGCATCTCCAGCGAAACCCGCTCGATACAGAACTGGCCGCCCGTATCGCCAGCTATGAGCTGGCTGCACGCATGCAGTCGTCCGTGCCACAGATTACTGATCTCAGCTCAGAATCACCCCACACCCTCAGCATGTATGGAGCTGATGACACAACAGATCCCATTCGCGCCGGCTACGCACGCAACTGCATTCTTGCGCGCCGACTGATTGAACAGGGTGTTCGCTTTGTGCAGCTGTTTAATGGAGCTTATGCCAGTGCCGGAAAACTGAACTGGGACGGACATCAGGCCCTGCGCGAACAGTACGACGTTCACGGACGCATCATGGATCAGCCCACCGCTGCACTCATCCGCGATCTCCGTCAGCGCGGCCTGCTGGAAAATACACTCGTTGTCTGGTGCACCGAATTCGGACGCATGCCGATGTTCCAGAAAGGAGCCTTCGGACGCGATCATAACCCTCAGGGATTCACTGCCGTACTGACCGGAGCCGGGATCAAAGGTGGAGTCAGTTACGGACAGACAGATGACATCGGCTACCGCGCCGTCGCAGACGTGTCTTCGGTACACGACCTCAATGCCACCATCCTGCACCTGCTGGGCTTCGATCACACTCGGCTGACCTTTCGGCACAACGGAGTCGCACGCCGACTGACCGATGTACACGGACAGGTCCTGCAGCCAATTCTCAGCTGACACACCACGCCACCCGTCAGGAACCGCGGTTCTTTCTCAGCTGGCGACTGGCCTGCGTCAGAATCTGACGCTCCTGCGCCGTCAGGCTGGCCTCGCCCTGCTCGCTGATCTTCTGCAGAATCCGGTCAACTTGCTCGTCCAGACTGCTCTCCGGAGCTGACGGAGCAAACAGTTTCAGATTGCGATTCCTGCGCGGCTTACCGAAACGCTGCGGCAAACGCTCCAGCCAGCGACTGAGATTCAGATTCTGACGCACATACAGAAATCCAAACAAAACACCACCCAGATGCGCCGTGTGCGCCTTCTGACTCACTCGCCAGCCACCAGACAACAATGGCAGCAGATCCAGCGCTATGTACATCAGCAGCAACCAGCGCATCTGCACCGGCACAATCCCCATCAGTAATACCTGCTGACGCGGATAATGCAGGGCCGCCACCGTCAACACCGCCAGAACTGCCCCTGAGGCCCCGAGGATCTTCGCTTCCGGCAGGAAAAAACGACAGAACACTAGTGAGACAGCCCCGGCAAATGCCGCAGACGTCAGATAAAACCAGCCAAACTCACGCTCACTCATCACCGACAGCACCATCTGCCCGGCGAAGTACAGCGTCATCAGATTCATTGCAATATGCCACAGATTCTCGCGATTGTGACACAACGCGTACGTCACCAGACGCCACACCTGAAAACGGCTGAGCACCGAATCGGTATCCAGCACCAGCCAACGCTCCACTGCCGATTCCCGCACCTGCTCCAGACCACTGCCCACGACACTGACGGTCAGTAACTGCAGCAGAAATGCCGCCACCGTCACCGCAATAATCTGCGCAACAATCGACAGCCGTGGCCTCGGACGACTCCCGAAACCAGACCCAAAGCTGAACTCATCCTGCATGTATTCGCGGTTTTCCAGCCCCATCGCACTCGCCACACTGCAACAGATTACCCACCTCTGACAGCCACAATCACCCACTCCAGCCTGCATATCCTAGGCGATCGACTGCCTGCAAGTCGACGGAATTTCCCGCAACACCCTGCTCCACGCCCTGCATCCTGCCCCGGCGGTCAGTCCTCGGATTTTCCCTGTCAGGAATGCCACCGGTTTCCACGAATTCGCAACGGTTCCCACTTCCGAAACCCCGATTTCGCCGATAAACTCTCGTCTCTTGAAAAGCAATTGGTGTACATGCGTTTATAAATCGCATGACTGTCTGACGTTGCTGACTTGCTTTGCCGTATTGCGTTTCTGTACTGCAATTCAGTCGTCAGGCTGCCGAGTCCCCGGAAGATTTTCGGGCCCGTCATCGGCATCGCATCCGGTCAGTTTCTCGTCAGTTTTCTAAGGCTTGTTGGTTAATCATGGACATTACCAAACTTCGCAACATCGGCATTTCCGCCCACATCGACTCCGGCAAAACAACGCTCACCGAACGCATTCTGTACTACTGCGGACGTATTCACAAGATTCGCGAAGTGAAGGGTGGCGACGGTGGGGCCACCATGGACCACATGGATCTTGAGCGTGAGCGTGGCATCACCATCACTTCCGCGTCGACCCGCGTCGAATGGGAAGACCGGGAACTTGGCAACAGCCACCCGATCAACATCATCGACACTCCGGGCCACGTGGACTTTACGGTGGAAGTGGAACGCAGTCTTCGCGTTCTTGACGGTGCGATTCTGGTTCTGTGTGCCGTGGGCGGTGTCCAAAGCCAGTCGCTCACAGTTGACCGCCAGATGCGTCGCTACGGTGTGCCTCGTATCGCATTCATCAACAAGATGGACCGTATCGGGGCCAACCCGGAAAAGGTCATCGGCATGATGAAGGACAAGCTGAAGTGCAACGCAGTGCCGCTGCAGATGGCGATGGGTCGTGAATCGGCCTTCGAAGGTGTTGTTGACCTTGTACGTATGGAAGCGGTCTACTTCGAAGGCGAGAAGGGCGAAGATGTCATTCGTCGTCCGATTCCTGAAGAACTCAAAGCAGCTGCTGACAAAGCTCATCGTGAAATGCTCGAGGAACTGTCGCTGCATGACGACGAACTGATGACGATTCTGCTGGAAGAGCAGCAGCCGACCATCGATCAGCTGCGTGCTGTGATTCGTCGACTAACTCTTGCTCAGGCCATCACCCCCGTCCTGATGGGCACAGCCTACAAGGACAAGGGTGTTCAGGAAGCTCTTGATGCCGTTGTGCGATACCTCCCGGCTCCCCCACACCGCGAGAAATACGCGATCGACAACAGCAAGCCCGCTGGCGAAGATGGCCACCATCCGCGAGTTCTGCTCAGCGATTCAAACGACGCCCCGCTTGTTTGTATGGCATTCAAGACCGTCGTTGAAAGCTTTGGCCAGCTGACTTACACCCGCGTGTATCAGGGCCGAATCGTCAAGGGCCAGTCTTACACCAATGCTCGTACCGGCAAGTCTGTACGCTTTGGACGACTGGTCCGCATGCACGCCAACGAGCGAGAGGACATCGACGGTGCAGAAGCTGGCGACATCGTGGCTCTCGTCGGCGTTGACTGTGCTTCCGGTGATACGTTCACATCCGAAGGCGTCAGCGTATCGCTCGAAAATATCTTCGTTGCGAATGCTGTGATTCGGTTGTCAATTGAACCGAAGAAACGTGACGATGCCGACAAGCTCAGCAAGGCTCTCGAACGTTTCCGTCGTGAAGACCCGACCTTCCGCGTCATGACCGATGAAGAAACCGGGCAGACCCTGATTGCAGGGATGGGACAGCTGCACCTTGAAATTTACGTCGAACGAATTCGCCGTGAATACAAGTGCGAGTGCGTCGTCGGTGAGCCTCGAGTTGCCTATCGCGAATGCCCGACAAAAGCTGTCGAATTCGATTACAAGCACAAGAAGCAGTCCGGCGGTTCCGGTCAGTATGCCCACGTCAAAGGCATCCTCGAACCTCTGCCGGAAACATCCGAAGTCCCCTACGAATTCTCTGACGAAATCACCGGTGGTCGTATTCCTCGCGAATACATCCCCGCCTGTGACGACGGATTCGAAGAAGGCCTCAAGAAGGGTCCGCTGGGCGAATACGAAGTCGTGAACGTCAAGATGCGTCTGCAGGACGGCAGCTACCACGATGTCGACTCGTCTGAAATGGCCTTCAAGATCTGTGCACTCGGTTGTATGCGTGAAACACTCCGCAAGGCAGAAGTTGCCCTGCAGGAACCTTTCATGAAGCTCGAAATCGAAGTGCCCGAGGAGTTCCAGGGACAGATTACCGGACATCTCTCCAGCAAACGCGGACTGGTGACCGGTTCAGAAGTCAACGGAGGCATCTGCGTTATTAACGCTGAAGCACCGCTGTCCAGCATGTTCGACTACGCCAACGAACTGCGTTCCATGACTCAGGGTAAAGGCACCTTCACGATGGAATTCCTTGCCTACCGCCAGGTACCTCGCGGTCTGCAGCCGGAAATCCTCGAAAAACGCCGCAAGGAAAAGGAAGCCAAGGCTGCCATGAAATAGGCCGCCCGAATCCTGCCCCGCTGTCACTTATCAAGGGAGCTCAGTCGGTTCGGCTGAGCTCCTTTTTTTGCGTCCTCCACTACGCCCAGGATGACCCCCAATGCCCGATGACTTCCTCAGACAACTCCTGCAAACCCCCGGGACATCAGGGGCAGAACAACAGATCCAGAACGTCGTCCGCAGCTTTGTTTCACAGTTTGCTGACAGCGTCACGACAGATGTCCACGGCAGCCTGCATGCTGTCGTCAACCCTTCCGGTTCTCGCACAATCCTCCTCGATGCTCACTGTGATCAGATCGGACTTATTGTCCGCCACATTGACAGCCACGGCTTTCTGCGAGTGAATCCGATCGGCGGATGGGACCTGCAGATCCTCCTGGGACAACGATTGCTCGTCCACACCGCCTCCGGTCCTGTACCTGGGGTGATCGCCAGAAAACCCATCCACCTGCTCGATCCCGATGAACGCAAGTCTGTACCGAAGATGAAAGACCTGTGGATCGACATCGGCTCGACTTCCGAAGCCGAAACTCGCTCCATCGTTCGAATCGGCGACTTCGTAACTCCCGAACCCTGTCTCCGCGAACTCCGCAATGGCCGACTCTCCGGGGTTGCCATGGACGACCGCACTGGCATCTGGGTCATCATGCAGGCTCTGCGACAGATCGCGGCAGCCCAACCCTCCTGCCGAGTCGTCGCGGTCTCGGCCGTGCAGGAAGAGATCGGCCTGCGAGGCGCCACAACAAGTTCGTTCGCAATCCAGCCGGATGTCGCAATCGCCGTCGATGTCACTCATGCCACCGATTGTCCCGGTATTGATCAGAATGAATTCGGACGCATCGAAATCGGTCGTGGCCCGGTCATTGTTCGTGGCCCCAATGCCAGCCCCATCGTCTTTGATCTGTTGACGGCTCAGGCCACCGCCCGCAGTATCCCGTTCCAGATCAATGCCCTTGGGTATCCAGCCAGTAATGACGCAGCAGCCATCCAGATTTCTCGCGCCGGCTGCGCCACAGGCCTGGTAACGATCCCCAACCGATACATGCACAGCCCCGTGGAACTGGTTGCAGAGTCCGATCTGCAGCACGCAGCCGATCTGATTGCCGCATTCTGCCTTGCCTTAACGCCGGAATTGTCTTTGATACCGTCATAAGCACTGCTGCCGTGTCCCGTATCTTCATTCAAAGGCTCTTCTGTTATGGTACGGCTTGATCGAATCTATACCGGCGGAGGTGATGCAGGTGAAACCAGCCTGGGAGACGGCACACGTGTCTCTAAACTGGATGCCCGCATCGCTGCCGGAGGAGCCGTAGACGAAACCAGCTGCGCTCTCGGACTGGCACTCACCTGCAATCCCCCCGCGCCCATCGCAGAAATCATTAACCCCCTGCAACAACTGCTGTTCGATCTGGGTGCCGACCTGTGCGTGCCCCTGCCGGCTGCCGACCAGAAAGATCTGCTGCCCGCACGCATCTCGGCCGAACACGTCCAGCGACTCGAACGACTGATTGACCACTTCACTGATCAGCTTCAGCCACTTTCAAGTTTCGTACTGCCCGGAGGCACTCAGGCCGCAGCCTGCCTGCACATGGCTCGTGCCGTCTGTCGTCGAGCCGAGGTCGATGCTCTCAGACTGCAACAGCAACAGACACTGAATCCGCACCTGCTGATCGCACTCAATCGACTTTCCGACCTGCTGTTCGTGATGGCCCGAGCTGCCAATAACAACGGCCAGAGCGATGTACTGTGGCAACCCGGGGCCGGCCTGCCGCCGGCACCCGCTGCCAGCTGAACTTCACATCTCGCACTGCATACCCGATGCGACGCTATTCACGATCCCTGAACGGCACTCGTCAGACGCACACTGGCCCCCGTCTTCGCAGCCTGATAGAGCGCCAGAATCACTTCCACACTGCGACGCCCCTCTCGCCCATCCACACGCGGGGCCCTGCCCTCTGCAATGGCCTCCACGAAGTCCTGCAACTGCATCTGATGCCCGACAAACGAAATTGCCTTTGGATCCGCCGCGCCACCCGTCGTCGCTGATCCACCACCCAGCCGCGACAGCAATTCCGCGTCACTCGGTCGCGAATCAGCAAATTCCCACTTCAAAATTGAATCCTGCTCAACGATCACCGAACCACGACTGCCATGGATCTCGGTCCGCTTCAGCATGCCGGGCCATGCGGCTGTCGTAGCCTCCATCACTCCCAGTGCCCCACTCTGGAACTTCAGACACGCGACACCCACATCCTCGACCTCAATCCGCTCATGCGCCAGGGTCCCGGTATATCCGGAAATCTCCACAACATCGCCCATCAGCCAGCATAACAGATCCACATTATGAATCGCCTGATTCATGAATGCTCCACCACCATCCAGTGCCCACGTGCCACGCCAGCCACCACCGTCGTAATACTCCTGAGTCCTCCACCACTTGACATACGTGTCCCCCAGAGTCACTCGGCCAAACCGACCGGAATCAACGGCGTCCTTCAAAGCCTGATTTGCCGCACTGAAACGCGACGGAAATATCGTACACAACTTCACTCCCGCCTCATCACAGGCACGAATGATGTCATCACAACGCTCCAGAGTGATCTCCAGTGGCTTTTCGACAACGACATGTCGCCCAGCCCGCGCTGCCGCCAACGCCGGCTCCCGGTGTGCACCACTCGGAGTACAAATCGTGACAATCTGCACCTCAGGATCAGACAATAACTGGTCCAGAGAATCATACGAACGACAACCATACTCCGCGGCAAACGCTCGACCCTTCTCCGGGTTCTGATTGAAACAGGCCACCACCCGACCACCACTCATGGCCTGTATCGCCTTCGCATGAAAATGCGCAATCATTCCGGTCCCGATAATCCCGAATCCCATTGTCATCGCCGCATTCCCCTGTCACTCAACTCACTCAATCCCCAACAACCCCACATAAGTCACTAATGCAGATGCCCGGGCTCAAGAAACCGCAGACACCATGCCAGCAAAATCCCACCCAGCAGCACCGTCGTCAGCTGCAACCGGTTATGTGCGTGAAACTCCATTTCCGGCAGCAAATCACTCAGAGCAATACAGATAAACACGCCGGCAGAAAAGGCCAGCATCCCCGATACCGCACCGGCAATCACTCCACCGCTGGCCGATATACCCAGCACAAACAGCAGAGCCCCCAGCGGACACATTGCACCAAATCCCAGATTGACCAGAAACCGCTGACTGGAACTCCAACCCCCGGTCCTCATCAACGCCGTGATCGATAATGCATCCATCGGCTTGTGCAGCAAAACCGCCAGAAAGGTTCCAAAACCGTACAGCGACAGCGTCACCGTATGTCGACTCTCCGCCACAACACTGGCCGCCAAAGCCATCCCGTCCAGCAGCGTATGCAGAGATAACCCTGCCAGAATCCCCACCCAGCTCAGTTGATGTGCATGATGACAATGTGGCCCCCCCGATGCGCCCCGCTGATTCGACGAAGCCTGATGGTGCGCATGATTATGCTCGCTGCCACTTCCGTCTCCATTCAACTGCACCAGCAGACTGTTCGACAAAACAGTCTCACTGCGATGCCCCGCACACGGATCCTCACGCTCTGTTGAAATCTCCAGCGGACCATGATGATGAAAATGAAACCAGCGAATCAGCAGAAAAATGGCCACAATGCCGGCCATCATCCAGCCAGCTGCCTGACTGGCGGTCTGGCCACCATGCAAAGCATGCGGCAACAAGTGAAATACTCCGATCCCCAGCATCAGCCCGCCTACAAAGCTGATGATCGTCTGACTGAACGTATGAGTCATATTGACCAGAGACGCCAGCCACCCCCCCAGCAAAGACGCCAGCACAACCGCCGCACAGTATGCCGTCAGCAGCAGCAGCATCTGAACCGAATAACCGGTCGACACGCCCGGAACGTCCCGCGGTATTGCCTCAGGTACAGTTTGAGCACCTGCTGAAACCGACAGCAACAGCACGATGAGGCCTGACAGCACACTCGGTGCCCTCAGAATTCGCATGATCACTCGAAAAACAGCATCCAATTCAGTCGTCTTTGCACCGAAATCCCAAGTCTGCAAAACACCGGTCCAGCAACCGGACACCCGGAAGTCTACGGATCAACCACCGCGGAAGTCAGCCCCCCACACCGATGCCTGCCGGATTTTCGGGAATTCTGCCGGCCAAACCCGCACTTCCGCAGACTTCCTCCAACTTCTGACGCCTTACCACACAGTGAAAGTGGCACCATTCCCGGATCTTTGTATCCTGTAGTCGGGTATACCCCGGAATTCTGTCGTTTCGCCCCCCGCCACACGCCCCTCTATCCGAAGATTCCTCCGCATGTCACAACCTTCTGACACGCAATACACCGACCGTCGTATCGCCTCCGAAGTCGCAGATCCCCCCCGCAGCCCCTTCCAGATCCTGCAGCATATCGGGCCCGGACTGATCATTGCCGCCAATATCGTCGGCTCCGGCGAACTGATTATGACCACAAAAACCGAAGCTCAGGCCGGCATCGCACTGCTCTGGCTGATCCTGCTGGGCTGCGTCGTCAAAGTCTTCGTGCAACTGGAATTCGGACGATTCGCCATCAGTCATGGTGAAACCACGCTCGCGTCACTCAATCGTGTGCCAGGCCCTAGAATCCTCGGAATTAACTGGATCGTTGCCTTCTGGGTCCTGATGATTTCAACCTCTACCGCTCAGCTCGGTGGCATTGCCGGTGGCGTCGGGCAGTCTCTGTCACTGACCATCCCCATCACAGGAGACTACGCAAAAGCCGTCAGCTGCCCCTCTACCAAAGAAATTCAGCAATGGGCTGCATGGAAAACAACAACCTCCGAATCGAATGCCCAGCCCACAAATCCCCTCACACCCAAACAACTGAACGTCGTGCAGCGAATCGAATCTGAGCTGCAGGAACTGGGAACTCGCGGTCAGCAGATTCAGTCGCTCGCACTCGCCGGACAACCACTTATCGATGAAAATGGCGTCAGCCTGATCGATCCTCCCACCCGAGACGAAAAAATCTGGGCCGTCCTCCTCAGTGTCGGGACCTCCGTACTGCTCTGGTATGGTCGCTACAAACTTGTCGAAGTGTTCTCTGTGGCGCTTGTTGTTGCCTTTACCCTCATCACTATCGGCAATGTATTTGCCCTGCAGCAAACCTCATACGCCCTCTCCTCAGCCGAAATCCTGCAGGGACTCAGCTTTGGACTCCCTGGCGGCGACGCGGCTCTGATTACGGCTCTTGCCACCTTCGGCATCATTGGTGTCGGCGCGACCGAACTGATCAGCTACCCGTACTGGTGCATCGAAAAAGGCTATGCCCGCTCTACAGGCCCCCGAGAACCCTCTGGAGCATGGCTGCAACGCGCTCAGGGTTGGTTTAATGTCATGAAATGGGATGCCTTCGCTTCCATGATCATCTACACGCTTGCCACCGCGGCCTTCTATCTGATGGGCGTCTGCGTCCTGTATTCTGAAGGCCGTGATCCGGAAGGTATGCGAATGGTGGGAACACTGTCACGCAGTTATGTGCCGATCTTCGGCGAATATGCCCGCTGGCTGTTCCTGATCGGCGCATTTGCCGTTCTCTACTCAACCTTCCTTGTCGCCAATGCCGGTAATGCCCGCATGATTGCAGACTTCTGCGGTGTGGTCGGACTGAGCTCGTCCGACCACGAAAGCCGCCAGCGAGTAAAACTTGTCCAGTGGATCTCAACACTGCTGCCACTGGTCTGCGCGATCGTCTTTCTGTTCTTCCCCGAACCCGTCAAGCTTATCAAAATCGCCGGACTCACTCAGGCTGCAATGCTGCCAATGCTGGGCTACGCCGCCATTCACTTCCGCCGAAATGTCACAGATGAAAGACTGCGCCCAGGCAGACTCTGGGACGCAGCACTCGGTATCTCGACTGTCGCACTGCTGCTGGCTGCAGGCTGGGGCGTCTGGAAGGCTGCCGTCGACCTGCTGCCCAGGTAATCTCACCGCCGCAGTACACCCAATTCTCCAAGCCACTCCATCGATTGCTTCTGCCAGGCGTCCCACATCGGACCCTGATAACCGTCCAGACCATGGCCCCCGGATGGTAACTCAAGGTACTTCGCCGAGACTCCAGCCTGCTGCAGTGCTGCATACAGCGCCTGACTGTTCTCCGGCGGCACTGGCTTGTCATCCAGTGCGTGAGCCAGAAACATCGGTGGAGTTGCTTTCGTCACCTGCTTCTCACTGGAAAACAAATCCATCAGCTCCTGACTGGGATTAGATCCCAGCAGGTTCTGCTTTGAACCTCCATGAGTCGCTGCTCCCATGGTCACAACCGGATAGACAAGAATCGCAAAATCCGGACGACTGGACGGCCGATCCAGTACATCGACAGCATCGGCTCGCTCAGCTTCAAAATGAGTCGCCGCTGTGGATGCCAGATGCCCACCAGCAGAAAAACCCATAATCCCGACCCTTGACGCATCAAGACCCCAGATTCCCGCTCGAGCTCGCACAATACGTATCGCCCGCTGAGCATCCAGCAGAGGCACAAACGAACGACCTCGCGGCAAACGATACTCCAGCACCACACCGGTTACACCATGACCATTCAACCACTTCGCGATCCCATGCCCCTCTGCTCCCGTCACCAGCCCGCCATAACCACCACCAGGGCAAATCACGACTGATGCACCATTCGGCTGATCCGGAATGTGCACCGTCATCTTTGCATCCGACTCCTCAAATGTCTGATCACCATTCGGTGCCCGTTCTGGCCACAATCGCACTTCAAAAGGTTTTGCGTTCACAACCGGCAACAGCAGTGAAGCCAGCACCTGTCCATACACACGATGCCCAAAGTCATTCGGATGATTCACCCCATTTCCCGTCAGATCAGCATCCTGCTTGCGTTTCAGAAACTCTGTCCAGATCGACGTCAGATCCGCCAGCGCAACGCCCGGGCCCGTCAGTTCCTGCAGCGCGTCCCGATACCCATCGAATAGCTCCTGCTTCAATGTCACCCAGTCAGCATTCCCACGCATCGTCGCAATCAGAATGAATTCTGTCTCTGGTGCTCCCTCACGGATCAGGCGCAGCATCTCAGCCATGTTGGACCGATACTCAGAAACCGAACGTCCGGCCGAGTCGTTCATTCCGAAGGCCAGCAGCACAAGATCCGGCTTCGCTGCCACCACCTCAGACACCTTTGTAAGACCCCACGGTGTCGATGTACCACCAACCGCCAGATTTGTCAGCGAGACCTTCCCGGCACGCCCTGCCTGCAGATGCTGCAGCAGCAGATCCTGATATGGGGGCTGGAATGGAGCAACACCAGCCCAGCCCGATGCATTGCAGCCCGTCGAAATACTGTCTCCCAGCAGGACAACCGAAAGCGACTGGCCACGCTGCAAGCGACCAGTCGTTCGTGGCAGAACTGCAGGATCAAACTTCGGCAAAGCTCCCGGCCACACCTCTTCAGGATGCTCATAAGTCACCGAGACCTGCATCTGGTGATACTCGGCGCCACCAGCAAACAGAATCTCACCATTGCCATCCCGATGCGTCAGACGATACTTCTGACTGCCTGCCGGACGACGCAGCTGTTCAGCAGTGAATGACGGCACGCGAGAACCGGCCGGCAGCACAACCTCACGACTGCCTTTCTCAAAGGTATAGTCACGGCCCTCCTCAAACACCATCGCCCCGCTGCGACGCCAGTCCCCTGCTGTCGTCAAACGCACAATCTTCTCGATCGGAAATAACAGCTTACCCCGCGCGACACCCGTTGCAGCATCACGCACGAATAACACCGATTCACCGTCGATCCGCTCACCATGCCAGAATGGCTGCAGCACATCTGCCGAATAACGCCACGTCTCAACCGGTGCCTCCTGAGCCCATAAGCCCGGCATCCAGCCTGAAAACATTCCAGCACAGAACAACACCACGCACAGCATTCGAACAGCAGAGAAACGCATCGCGGAACTTCCCCAATACAAATGTCCAACACACATGAGTCGTCACAGAATTTCCCGATTATACCCGCTCACTTTGCAGACTTCGGCGTCACGGCTGCCACATACTGTTCAGCCAGACGCTCACCCAGCCACACCACACCGGCAGCATCCAGCACCAGCTGTTCCCTCTGCATCGGCAGATTCTCCAGACGAATATGTCTACTGAATTCGTCCGCGGCCAAAGCGTCTGCCAGCATCTTCGCCACATCCACTCGGTTCACACTCTCATGATCCGTCGGTGGCTGCTGGCTGATAAACCATGGTAACTGTGGCTGTCCAAGGTCCTGTCGCACAGCTTTCACCAGCGCTGTCACCCGTTCTGCTGCCCCCTGCCGAAACGGCCCCCACGACATATCGTTCTCACCCACATGGTAAAATACCCCCGCCAACTCAACCTCATGACCACGTGCCTCCAATTCACTGATCGACTGCTTCATAAACTGCAGAAACTCGGGATACAGATTGCGACTCTTCGCCTCGCTTCCCGCCGGCGTCCAGTCAATGATCTGAGAACCACTGTGCGTGAACTTCGCAATCGCCACGTTCTGCACACCAGCACGCTGCAATGCCGCATTGAAACTCAGTTCCGGACCAAACGTCTCATACTCGCCGAATGGCCCTGCAGGCTCCCACCCGTCTGAAACCGTGTAACCTCCACCCTGCCAATACCGACAGGCAGTCTTTGAATCCGCCTGCAGCAAACTCTTTCCGTCAGGCAGCTTCGCAAGATCCTGCACAAATGCTCGCTCACCCTCCATATTTCGATGACCGGCCAGCACAAACAATCGAATCTTTGAACCCTTCTCATACGGCCACACCTCCAGTCGGCGCGACGCAGGCTTCCACTGCCCCGTCGCCTGCAGCCACGACCGAGCATAACAGACACCGTGCTCCAGCTGCCCAAGCGTCCCGTAATGATAGTGCAGACCCGCACCACCGCCGATCTCCACACCCACGTGAGACGTCGGTACGTACTCCACCAGAGGATCCGCCTCGGCAACCTCGCGCTGCCCCAGACTGATCGCGTACATGCGAGGACGCAGATCCATCCCCCAGATCGTCTTCGTACACAGTTCACCAATAAAAAACCGCAGCTCTGGCGCCGACAGATCACGCCGCCAACTGGCTATAAAGTTCCTCAGGTTCTTACCGTAATTCGCCATGTAGTCCGGCTCAAACATGTCGTTTTCACCCTGATGCCACATGAAGCCCTCCAGTCGCCAGCGCACACCCTGCGAATCCAGCTGACCAAGAGCCTCCCGGATCCGCCGCAATGCCAGCGGATACAACTGAAATCCCGTCGGCTGATCCGGATTCCAGTCACCACCCAGATGCGTACCACCCGCCGCAATCTTGATGATCGCTATCGGTGCACTGATCTGACGACTCACCTCACGAGCAAAACTAAGCTCAGGGCCAACCACATTGGCAACCGGGCGCAAAGGCTCCCAGCCCTTCGACTCCAGCTTGTCCTCACGACCCAGACAATACGAAAATTGCACTTTCGGCTGCGGCTGATCCAGACCCGCAAATGGCGGATACAGACTGATATCCCCGATTTTTGAATCGGATCCCACCATGTTGGACTGACCAGCAAAGATGAAAACTCGCACCACAGACTCATCCGCAGCCTGCAGTCTGCCCAGACCTTGCAGCCAATACAGCAGAATCCCGACCAGTAATATTCGCAGCATGCTTCATTCCCTTATTGCCCGGAACCCAACTTCACTTCTCGATCGAACCCGCAGTGTACAGAATCTTCCGTTCGCAGTCTGCCCGCTTCTGCCATAATCATGACCGCACAGAATGCCATCACAGCCACTCACAACCACACCAGCCTCCGCAATCAACCTGTCCCGAATTCTTCCGGGATTCATGGCAGTCTGCATCGCCATTCTGGCCTTCTCCTGCTGTGTCGCAGCATGCAGACACTTTCTGCATGTCAGCATCATCACCCCCGGACTCGGAAGTCCCACTGGGACTGCGGAAACTCAGTTCATGAAAAGCCCTGCCCGCCGTCGTCGCTCCCTTGCGTCACCTGAAATACTCGAATCCCGCCACCTGCTGGCGACCCTGACGGCTCTCCCGACCATCACCGGACAGACTCCTGCTGTTCTCGGCTATAATCTTGGTCACTTTATGGAGGGAACAAACGCCGCGGACTGGTGGCGATACTCCGGTGTCCGGGCGGCACGAGCGTTCATCAGTGCCTCCGATATCGAACCCATAGATGACATTCCAGGTCTGGGTGACGGAGTGACCGATCAGGTGTCCTTCATGAACCGTCGGACGACTCTGCGAGCCAATGCAGCAAATCCCACCCAGCCCCTCGATAACACACTCGTCAACTGGCCCGCTTTCCAGGACCGCTGGCAGAATTCCATCGGTAATACCAATCAATTCTCACTCAACAGCGCTTTCAGCCAGCTGCGTACACTGCAAACCGACATCCTCGTCAACATTACCGCCAGTCCCGGTCGTTTTCCTGTAGCAGGAAACACCGATTGGGCTGGCAAATGGGAACTGTGGCAACACTACTTTGCTCAGGCATACTACCTCAGCAGTACCTTCAATGTGCAGCGGTTTTCGATGTTCAATGAGCCCAATAACTGGACCGGGCTGACGGTGGACAACTGGCTGATCCGCTTGAATGTATGCTCAGATGCCATCCAGTCAGCTGTCACCGATGTGAATGCTCGCTTCGGCAAAAGCCTCTCCGCCGACATCTTTGCGCCCAATACGGCCAATGGAGCAACCAAGTATACGGAATGGGGACAGCCCGCAGTTCAGCAGAGGAACCTGCGAGTCGATGGAACAATCAACCCAAACTGGCAGACCTTTGACGTATACAACTATCAGAAATACAGCATGAATCAGCACGAAACAGCCACTGCCAGTGGTTACATCGAGGATCTGCAGAATCTGCGTGCTGCGATCGCTGCTGACATGCCCGCCGGCCCGCTGCCAATCGCCCTCACCGAATTCAACGTCCGAACCGGCGACAACTATGACGCTCGCACCGAAACACTGGACAGCCCCACAGACTATGCAGCTCTTGGGGCCAACAGCATCGCGCTCACGGAATCCGGTGCCAGCCAGCTTTACCTGTTCAAGTTCGCCCAGACGGAGCGCACCGGAACAACCACCTATCCAGTAGCCAAAAACGGCACACACTACGTCCAGAATGCAACCTCCGCAAATAACTACGGTGGAGCAACAAAAGCGGCCGAAGTGTATCGGCTGTTCAATAAGGCATCCGGAAATGCTCGAAATCGCTATGCTTACACCAGTGACGCTGGCAGCAATGTCTGGAACCTGCTGACACTCGATACCGCAACAAACACCCGCTACGCCTTCATTGTCAACAACAACTCCACGCCAGTGTCACTCAGCATCAACGTACAGGGCTGGGGCATCGCAGATGGTACAGCCGCCGTTGTGGAAGAGGTCAGCCAGAGTTTCAGTGGAGGTGTCTCGCGACAGGTTAAAGTGAACGCCGGCAGTATTCCCGCTGCCAGTATGCCGGCATGGTCCGCGTGGCTCGTCTCAATTCCAGTGCAGGCCACAACGGAAATCTCAGTCAAAACGACAGGTGACACGGTCCTCCGGGATGGTCTGCAGAAAAACACAACAGGCGGAAATCTGACCTCGCTGCAGTCTCGTGCTGACGGCACTGTCGATGGCCGACAGGTCACCCTCATCCGCTTTCCTCTGACGTCTGTCGATCTGACAAAAATGCAGCGCACCCTGCTGACACTGCAGGTCAGCACAAATACCCAGTCTGCACCGATACAAGCCCACGTTTACGGACTGACAGACGACTCATGGACAGAAGCCGGGGCAACATGGGCCAATACCACCAGCCTGCTCAGACAAAATATCGCTGCCGGAAATACAATCGCACAAAATGTGGTTGCTGCCCAGGGAACCACAACTCAAATGCTCGGACAACTGGTGGCCGAAACCACAGCAATGAAGGAACGACAGATCGACGTCACGGAATTCATACGTGGACAAACAGACGGCTGGGCCTCCTTTATGATCGTACAGGATCACCGCTGGGATTTGACACTCGCTTCCGGTACGCCCGGCGATACACAGCCCGACGGGTTGCGGATCAACTCACGCGAAGCAGATACGGTTGCCATTCCCGGACCACAACTGAAGATCCTTGGCGCTCAGACAGCACTCGCCCCGCTGATCACTTCACAGCCTGCCAGTGTCACAGTCACTGAAGGGACCCCGGCCCGCTTTCAGGTCTCAGCCACCGGAACCACCGGCCTGTCCTACCAATGGTTTCGCAATGGAGTCGCAATTACCGGGGCCACAGACCCCGGTTTCACCACTGCAAATGTCACTGCAGCCGACCACCTCGCACGCTACTCTGTCAGGATTTCCAGTGCTGCAGGCACAATAACCAGCTCAGAAGCCGTCCTTTCTGTACAGCTGATACCGACAAAATTCTTCGTTGTCGATCAGACAGCTGATAAAACCTTCCGGTATGACACCAACGGAGCATCCCTCGCAAATCATGCACTGAATTCCGCTAATCTGAACTCTCGCGGAATTGCCACAGATGCCACCGCCAGCCTGCTCTGGGTACTCGACTCCAACAAGACCGTTTACGTCTACAACTCTGCACTACAACCCGTCGGCTCATGGGTCGCCAGCGGACTGACCACTCCTACGGGTATCTCGAAATCAGGTAATGACATCTGGATCGTCGATAGTGGCGTCCGCAAGGTCTTTGTCTATGCCAACGCAGCACTGACACACACGGGCCCCAAAACAGCCACCAGATCATTCAGCCTCAGTACCACCAACAATAATCCCCAGGACCTCGTGACCGATGGAACCACTGTCTGGGTCATACAGTCCGGTACCGCTGATAAGGTCTTTGTCTATCAGGCCAGCAACGGTACGGCCCTCGGTAACTGGGGCATCGACACCGGAAATACTTCGCCTGTCGGAATTACCATTGATCCAGCAGCCACCACCGGCAGCCTGTGGATCGTTGATGATGTGACGAAACGCGTTTACGAATATGCGAATGCCCGCAGCCGAATATCCGGTACCCAGACATCCACTCGATTCTTCGCCCTGAATGCAGCAAACACCAACCCCCAGGGAATTGCTGATCCACCAGTCTCCAATGGCGCAACATTTCACTCCATTTACAGCAGCACAGCATCAATCAGTACATCACCGCCCAACAGTAACGAAATCGTCACTCCCGCAGTCCCGAATTCCAGGAAAATCAAAGGTCTCACTCAGCAGACTGACATCGATCGAGTCTTCAGCGAGCCCATCGACTCACTGACCAGCACCCCACCAGTTTCACAGACCGCTGATGCAGGCAGCAGCACCGGTACTCGCTGGTGGTCACACGTCGCTGCTCGGTTACTTCCGCCGGGTATCAAACGAACTCTCAAAAAGCCGGGAGTTGCCAAATTCCTGACGAGCCTGAACCTGAAGTCAGACACTGCCGATACTGCCGATCCAAAGCTGGATCCCAATCTGCTGCAAAGACTTACTAAAAGAACCCGCAGCTGAGAATCAATCAAGGGAACATACCCGCACTCAGTCCTGCTTACTGCCATTGACCTTCGCCTTTCGTTCCGTCCCGCCCTTCGCTGTGCCTGCGACAGGAATCACAGCATCGTTGGCCTGCGGTATTCCGGGAGTACTGCGTCCCGCCTTGATGTAGCCCCGCAGCAGCGTCGTCAACTGCTCAACCATCGCCGGATTGTCCCTCGACAGATCCCGCGTTTCACTCAGATCCTGCTCAAGTTGATACAGCTCACGAGTTCCATTTTTCCTGAGAATCAGCTTCCACGGCCCCTGCCGAATCGCAAGATCTGCGGCCATCGACTGATGAATTGTCCCATCACGCGTACCCGCAGAACTTTTTTCCAGCAGTGCCGGCAACAGTGACACACTGTCCTCACCAGCATTTGCCGGCACGACAGCACCACTCAATTCGGCTGCTGTCGCCAGCAAATCGTTCAGGCAGATGGGATGGTCCCATGTGGCTCCGGCCCGTACCCGGCCCGGCCATCGCACCACGAATGGCACCCGATGACCGCCCTCGTAAATGCTGCGTTTCGATTCACGCAACGGCGCATACACACGATGCTCGGCACCGTTGTCACTGGTAGCAATCAACAGAGTATTGTCCGCTAAGCCACGACTTTCCAGCACACGCATGATTTCACCCAGCATCGCATCACCCTGATACAACCAGTCAGGATACCGTGCCGGATCCGCCTGCCCCTGTAATCCCTGACCAGCTACGTCCACCCCGCCACTGCGGCCCGCAAATTCAGCTGCCGGTGCTACGGGGTAATGCGGAGGACACATAGGGAAATACAGGAAAAATGGTTTCTGTAAATCACGGCCCTCCAGCCATTCCACCGCTTTGCGCAGCATCAGCGGCTGATTCTCTTCCTGCTTCACCGAAGCAACGGCGCGATCCTGCTCCAATACTGTTCCGATATTTGCCGCATGAGTAAATCCGCAGAAGTAGTCGAATCCCAGCTCATTCGGCCCACCAGAAAATCGCATACCAATCTGCGGAACACCTTCGCCACGCTGCTCCCACGATAGACCCAGATGCCATTTGCCAACGCATGCTGTGTCATATCCCTGCTGCTTCAGAATCGAAGCCACCGTCGCACGCGAACGCGGGATAATCGGAGGCGACCACGTACCAAGCACACCATATTGGCCGATCCGGGATGGATATCGCCCCGTCAGGATCCCGTAACGCGTGGGAGTACAGACAGCGGAGGCAGAATGCGCATCCGTAAAACGCATGCCCTGCGATGCCAGCCTGTCCAGATGCGGCGTACGCAGTGATGACTGCCGATCGTAACACTGTGGCTGGCCCCAACCCAGATCGTCGAACAGCACGAAAACAATATTCGGCTTCGCAGCATCCTTCGCCACGACTGACCCCATGCCAACCACAACCGCCAAAAACATGACCAGGGAAAGTAGTCGCATCATCGACAGTTCTCGGCAGGCAGGGGCAAAACGAAAGGCCGATCATAAGGCTCCACTGCCACTCAGCACAACTCAGAAACGAAGACACAGCCACTCACAGAAGACAAACACACCCTGCAGAACATACCCGAATGACGATTGACGCCCCTGCCACTGACTCCCTTCAGCTAACAGCGCTACGCAGTTCAATACAACCTGTCCCAACAGGAACCGCACAGGCAGCAGTTGGGTCGTAGTAACAAGTGAGCGACCCTGTTTTCCAATCTTCAGGTCACTGTCCCTCGAGGGCTGCATTGATCTGGAAACTCGGCAGCAGTTCTCTGACAATTCCGCTGACTGACACCCTTCAAATGGTCTTTGCAGGAAGAAGATAGCCCAATCATGCAAATTTGGGTTGATGCCGATGCGTGTCCTGGCGAAGTCAAAGATGTTCTCTACAGAACATCGAAGCGACTGCAGATCCCGATAACGCTTGTTGCCAATCAGATGATGTTTGTGCCGCGATCAAACCTGATCCGATTCGAACTTGTTGGCGCCGGTGCAAATGTGGCTGATCAACGCATCGTGGAACTGCTGAATGCCGGGGATCTTGTGATCTCTGCCGACATTCCCCTGGCTGCCGCAGCGGTCGCAAAAGGTGCAACAGTCCTTGATCCTCGAGGTGTTGTACTGGATGCTGAAACCGTCGGATCCCGACTGGCAGTTCGCAACCTGATGGACGAACTCCGTGGTTCCGGGCTGGAAACCGGTGGCCCGGCCGCCTACAGCGCGAAAAACAGACAGGACTTTGCCAATCAACTGGACCGCCTGTTGACCCGACTGCTGCGCGAAGCAGCAAAACGGAAATGATCCAACCCCGGTTGAAAACCACAGATTTGCTGCGCTGCTACCCTCTGCTCCCCCGCACTCCATAAACTCGTTCAAACAACGCCGATCAGACAACCGTGACAATCACTATGGCCGCCCACGCTGAATCACCAGCATGCTGCCAGCTGCACAGTCATGCCATAGTTTGAAGTATCCGTCCGCAGCATTGATTTCTCTGTGCCTGTTCTGAACTGGATCAAACGACGGGCGGCTGATAGAATGCTGGCAACGGATTCGGAGGCCGAGCGACATGTTTCGATTGCTCATCATACTGCTCATCGTCGTGACCCTGCCCGGGGCTTCGATCTGCTGTTGCGCCGTCTCTTCACTGGATCACAGCCAGTCATCAGCCTCGTGCTGTCGTGGGGTTGTACACTCATCAGCAGATCAGCCCGGTGATCCAGAAAAGGCTCCGGATGATCGCTGCCCCTGTACCAGGCAACACGACGCGCGAATCTTTTCAGCCGAACTTCGGCTTTCCGAGGGATCGGTTGCATTACGATCTTTTATCGTCGCAGCCGATATTTCCCCATACAGCTCTGCATTAGCTTCTCTCTGCAGAAGTCGACAGGCCTCCTTTGCATCTGGCTGTTCAGCATCGTCCGCAGATGGCGGTGCGTTATTGATTCTGTTTTGTATCAATCGCTGTTAGCAGCCTTCGGAAGAGTTCATTGTGCGGCACCCGCGTGTCCGCCAATTCCACTGCAGGGTTCACCGTCCGCCAGATCGCCGATCTGGTACCTGCCGCGCGGCAGGCTCTCCGTGAGTTGCATCGCTCTGCTTCTGCAAAGCAGACAGCCTCAAGCAAGGATCATATCATGCACCTGTTCACTCAATATGGCATTTCACAACTGCTGGCCATCGCTGGCGTTTGCCTCGCTTTAACTGGTTGCGGCACTGATTCTGCACCGCAGTCAGGCCAGTCTGGAAAATCGACCGCCACAGCCATCACACCCTCTTCTGCCACCGTTGTCACCTCCACGATTGGCTCTCCGGGCCAGGACGAGGAACACGCCCATAAACCAGGCACTCATGGAGGCATCATCATTCCAATCGGGTCAGACAGCTACCATGCGGAGGCTGTCATTGAATCCACCGGAGACCTCCGGTTGCTGATGCTGCAGAAAGATGAGACTCGCCTGCTTGAAGTCGAAAAGCAGTCCATCAAAGCCTACGTAAAGGCGGAAGGAGATACCGGCGCAATTGCAATGCAACTGGCTGCTGTCCCTCAGGACGGAGATGCTGCTGACAAAACGTCACAATTCATGGGCCGGCTTCCGGAAAGTACCCGCGGACGGAAGCTTGACATCACAATTCCCAATTTGCGCATCGGTGGCGAGCGGTTCCGTATCGGCTTCACAACCAATACCAGCACACACGACCAGACGATGCCCACCAGCCTGCCCGCTGACAAAGAGCAACAGCTGTACCTGACACCGGCAGGAAAGTACACGGACGCTGATATCCAGGCCAACGGCAACACAACGGCTTCACAGAAGTTTAAAGGCCTGATTTCAAAGCATGATTCCAAACCCAAAGTCGGCGATCGCATCTGCCCTGTCAGCTTGACCAAAGCAAATCCAGAGTTCACTTGGATTATCGATGGCAAACCATATCAGTTCTGTTGCCCACCCTGTGTTGATGAGTTCGTCAGGATGGCGAAAGAACAGCCCGCTGAGTTGCTACCACCGGAATCCTTTATCAAATCAGAATAGCAGCTCCCCGGCGCAGAGTCGTATTTTGCGCAAGCGACTTGTGCGAAAATCACGGTCTGTTCGACAGACACTGACAGTAATTCGACAGGCCCGCCCGCGCTGTCCACCTGCTCGGCAACGTCGCCAGAACAGCATGAAATCCTGTCTTCACAACGCGCCCCAGCAGACATTGCCCCGTGCTGCCGCCGCTGTAAGACCCCGTAAGCACACGAAATCTTTGGCTTTTGCTGATCGCTTCGATACAGCACCTCAGTCGGAGGGAATCATGAGCATGAAATATCAAGCCCTGCTGGTCGGCCTGCTTCTGACTACGGCAATCGTACTGGCTCACGAAGGCCACAAGCCACTTCCAACCCGTGGAATGGAAGTCAACTCTGAAACAGGTCGGATGACCCTGACCGATGTCGCAAGGTCGATTCTTGACGTGCAGACCACGGAGATCGGACCGCAGAATGTTTCTCCCGCTCTCCTCGCCTACGGGACTCTGGTCTCACCGTGGGATCACCATGCTCTGGTCAGCACACCTCTGTCGGGACGCATCGTCGATCTGCTCGTCACACCCGGCGAAACAGTTCATGCGGGCCAGGTACTGGCAGCACTCGAAAGCCCTGATCTCGAGGCCCTGCAACTGGAAGTCCGCAGTGCTCAGACTTCACTGGACCTGGCGGTCAGATTATTTGCATCCACTGAAGTCGCTGCAAAGTCCGGCGCGATACCTGAAGTCCGCCTGATTGAAGCAAGGAATCAGGTACAGCTGCACCGAGCTGCAGTGGAAATCGCTCGAGCCAAATGGCGCAGCCTGCAGCTGCCCGAGGAGGATCTGGAACAGATGCTGAGATCGCCGGCAGATCCGCGCCCTCAGAAGCTTTCCCTGCTCAGCCCGATCTCCGGAACAGTGACGCACTCTGATCTATCCGTCGGTAAAGTCGTTAATGCACGCGAACATCTGTTCGAGGTGCTGGATCTGTCCAAAGTCTGGCTGAAGGTTGGCGTACTTGAGAAGGACCTTTCCCGCGTTTCCGTTGGCCAGTCACTGCAACTCCGACTGACCGCCTGGCCGGATCTGACACTGGATGCCACAGTTGATGTGCTGGGACAACGGCTGGATCCCGTAACGCATCTGGGTACGGTCTGGGCAACGTTGTCCAATAATCCCTCTGTCAGCCCTTTACTGATACCAGGGATGTCAGGTCAGGTTGCCTTGAAGATCGGTGACGTGACGGCAGGAATAGCTGTTCCGGCTGACGCAGTGATTCGCGATGGAGCCGAACGTTTTGTGCTGGTGGAACAGGAACGGACTCAGGCGATCTCCACTTTCCAGAAACAAACTGTTGCCCTTGGACAGCGAGTCGGCCCGTATATCGAACTGCGAGCGGGAAGCCTGTTTCCCGGCGATCGCGTCGTAACGCAGGGCAGTCATCAGCTGGGAGGCTACTTTACCCAGGGGGTCCTGCGAGTCAGCGATGAAACAGCGCGAGACATTGGTCTTGATGTACAACCAGCAGCAGAAACAGCTCTGTCCGAAACGATTACCGTTGATGGTATCGTGGATGTCCCCCCAGCTCGCAGAACTATCGCATCGGCGCAGCTTGGTGGCACGATCGCTCGGATCCTTACAGATCGCGCCCAACACGTTCAGGCCGGACAGGTGCTTGCCGAGATCATCAGCCAGGAATTCCAGAATCTGCAACTGGAACTACTCAGGGCTCATCTGGATGCAGAACTGCAGCAGGAGGTGATCACGAATCTGGGTGAAGCAGGAGACGCCATCTCTCAGCGACGATTATGGGAAGCTGAAGCAAAGTTGCAACAGGCAAGCGGCGTTCGTGCCAGCCTTCGTCAGCGACTGCTGATAGCCGGCGTCAATGCTTCCCAGGTTGCTCAGCTCGAAAGCACCCGGGAACTCATGCCAACACTGCCCGTCATCGCGCCAATCAGTGGGGTCGTGATGGATTTCGATAAGATTCTCGGCCATATCGTACAACCCGACGAACCTGTCTTCGAAATCCATGACCTGTCCGCAATCTGGATACAGGGATTCGTATCTGAACGAGATCTCGCCCAGGTTGAAATCGGACAGACAGTCCGAGTGCGACTCGTCTCTGACGCATCCGAGCCTGTCACCGGTACGGTCGTTCGAAGCAGTCGCACTATCGGAACAGAAGACCGTACCACGTCAATCTGGGTTGAGCTGAAGTCAAAACCACGCGTTGCCATGCTGCACAATATGATGGCTCGCCTGTCTATTGAGACGACTGCTGCCCGCAAACGACTTGCAGTGCCACGTTCCGCAGTTGTCCGCGAGGGGATACGTTCGTACGTGTTTGTCCAGACCGAAGATGGCACCTTTGAACGTCGCCTCGTGGCATTGGGTATCTCGAATGACCTTTTTGTTGAAGTGACTCGCGGATTGTCAGTGGGTGACCTGACAGCCATCGCTGGTGCCTCTGCGCTGCAGACTGGCTATGCGGCTCTGAAATAAACCCATCGAACGCTGTATAGACCGAGTGAGTGACACATGCTGAACTCGATTATTGCTTTCTCGCTGAAGAACCGCAGTCTTGTACTGATGGCAGCAGTCGGCATTCTGATCTTCGGAACCCGGACACTGATCGGCATGCCGGTTGACGTGTTCCCGGATCTGAATCGGCCTACCGTCACAGTCATGACGGAATCACCCGGGCTTGCCCCCGAGGAAGTTGAAGTGCTGGTGACGCGTCCGATTGAATATCTGCTGAATGGTGCGACTGGTGTGCAACGAGTGCGATCGGCTTCAGGAGTCGGCCTGTCTGTGGTCTGGGTGGAATTCGACTGGGGCACGGACATCTATCGTGACCGCCAGATCGTCGCGGAAAAGATTCAGATTGCGCGCGAACGGCTGCCGCGAGATGTCAATCCGGTTATGGCCCCGATCTCCTCCATCATGGGAGAGATTATGCTGCTGGGCCTGAGATCCAGCAGAAAGGAGACGGACAGCGCTGACAAAGAAGCAACGGCGATGGAACTTCGAACCCTGAGCGAATTCACTCTGCGGAATCGACTGCTGGCGATTGAAGGTATTTCCCAGGTCACTGTGATGGGTGGCACTCTGAAGCAGTATCAGATTGTCACATCGCCCGCTCGACTGGCCGCGCAGAATATCACACTGGATCAGCTCACTGCAGCAGCGGAAAAAGCCAATGTTCTGGTGGGTGGCGGAATCCTTGTCCGATCGCCTCGCGAATCTCTGATCCGAGTCAGTGGACAGAGCCTGACACTTGAGGAAATCGAAAACACCCCGATTGTCTGGAGAAATCAGAGGTCTGTTCTGATTAAAGAGGTAGCCGATGTCCAGTTCGGAGGCCCCGTGAAACGCGGCGACGGCTCAGTGCTGGTAAAGACTGATCAGGGTATTGAAGGCGGAGCGGCAGTCATTCTGGCTGTGCAGAAACAGCCCAACGCAGATACCCTGAAACTGAATCGAGAAATTGAGGCCGTCCTGACGGAATTACAACAGGATCTTCCCGAGGGCTTTGTCATTGAAAAGCGAATTTTTCGACAGGCCGACTTTATTCAGGCGGCGGTCGAGAATGTGATCGAAGCCGTTCGTGACGGTGCACTCTGGGTTGTTGTCATTCTGTTTATCTTCATGTGGAATTTTCGCACCAGCCTGAGCTCACTGACAGCCATGCCGCTGTCGATCCTGCTGACTGTACTCATATTTCGCTGGTTCGGGATCTCCATCAACACCATGACTCTGGGTGGCATCGCGGTGGCCATCGGTGATCTTGTGGATGATTCGATCGTGGACATCGAGAATATCTATCGACGCCTGAAGGAAAATCGTCAGAAAGCCGTTCCGGAAGATGCCCTGAAGGTGATCTATGACGCCTCCTGTGAAGTTCGCAACTCGATCGTCTATGCCACGCTGATTGTCGTACTGGTGGTCTTTCCCCTGTTTTCCATGTCCGGCCTTGAAGGACGCATGTTTGCACCACTGGGAGTGGCATACATGACGTCTCTGCTTGCATCACTGATTGTGTCACTGACGATCACACCTGTTCTGGCATCGTTCCTGCTGCCCCACGCAGGGTTTCTTGAAGAGAACGGTGACCCGTTAGTTCTTCGGATGTTGAAACTGGTGACCTCACGCATTCTCCGCTGGACACTGCGAAATGCGAACATCGTACTTACAGGCACGGTGGTCGTGGTCTGTGTCGCATTGGTAACACTGTTCTGGATGGGAGGCGAGTTTCTACCGCCATTTAACGAAGGCACATTCACCATCAGCTTTCAGACAGAACCCGGGACCAGCCTGAACGAAAGTCAGCGTCTGGCCCGGCGAGCCGAAATGCTGTTGATGGAAATCCCTGAAGTGAGTGCCGTCTCACGCCGTACCGGGCGAGCGGAACTTGATGAACACGCGGAAGGTGTAAACTCCTCTGAAATTGATGTCCTCGTAAAGGATCATCGTCGCCCCGCCCCTGGCATCAGGGCTGCAATCATTCGACTCATTCCAGTAGCACATCTCTGGGGATACGAAACCACCGGTCGACCTCGTGAGCAGGTGCTGGCTGACATTCGAGATCGGATTTCATCCATCCCCGGCATCAAAGCGAATATTGGACAACCTGTTTCACACCGACTTGATCACATCATGTCGGGCGTGCGAGCCCAGATTGCTGTCAAGGTTTTCGGCAGTGACCTGCGAGAATTAAGAGATGCTGGTCAGGATCTCTACACGGCCATGAGTCAGGTCAGGGGCGTAGTTGATCTGCAGCTGGAACCACAGGTCGAAGTGTCACAACTTCGCCTGCAGGTTCGTCGTGAAGATGCTGCCCGGTATGGACTTGCCCCGGGAGACGTAGCCGCACTTCTTGAGACCGCTTACAAGGGCCGAGTTGTCTCACAGGTCCTTGACGAAGATCGTTACTTCGGACTCGTGGTCTGGTTCGACGAGGCGTCACGTAACGATCCGGACGTGATTCAACAGACAATTCTGGAAACGCCATCCGGACGCATGGTTTCGTTAGGGGAGGTCGCGGATGTACTTGACACAACGGGCCCAAACACACTGAATCGGGAACACGTACAGCGACGCATTGTCGCTTCCTGCAATGTTGAAGGACGCGACCTTGCAGGCGTTGTTCAGGAAATCCGCCAGCGCTGCGAACCGATTGCACAACGCCTGAAAAGCCTTCCTGGAAGCTATCACGTGGAATTTGGTGGCCAGTTCGAAGCTCAGCAGCAGGCCAACCTGAGACTGCTTATACTCGGCAGCGTTTCCGTGGTCGCTGTGTTTATGCTGCTGACACGCTGCCTTGGCTCGTGGCGGGCAGCAATGCAGGTGCTGGTCAATATTCCCCTTGCAGCCCTGGGCTCGGTCCTCACATTACTGATTGTCAATCATCCGACTCCCGAAGCACTGCAGAACGCCCAGTGGTGGCAGATTCCTGCTGTGTGGGCCAGCGCGACAAACCTGAGTGTCGCCCATTGGGTTGGCTTCATCACTCTGATTGGTATCGTCAGTCGTAACGGTATCATGATGATCTCTCATTACATTCATCTGATGGAACACGAAGGGGAGGAATTCTGTGAAGCCATGATCATTCGTGGCAGTCTTGAACGACTGGCCCCTGTGATGATGACAGCAACAACCAGTTTTATAGGCCTGCTTCCCCTGCTCTTTGGTGCCGGACAGACGGGCAAGGAAATCCTCTACCCCCTTGCCCTGGTCGTCTTCGGAGGAATGCTGACATCAACGGTTCTTGATCAACTGGTGACCCCGGCACTGTTCTTCAGGTTCGGCAGCAATGTGTTTCGGCGTCTAACCAGAAACCCTGAATCGTCGACGGAGAGGAATCAGTCACTTTGAGTCCTGGAATATGACCGAATCCAGACGCCGCACCTCTCGACGGGTTCTGTCTGCAACTCGCAGGACAGAGATGGTCACTACCAGGAACTGCAGGGACACCGTCTGTCAGTGGCGTTCAGCCTGAGTGATGAAACATTCAATCATCCCGGGTTTTTGCCCGCGATAAGTCCTCGCGAGCAGCAAACCACATGCACCCGAGCAGCATAGTGGCGATGAGCAGCGGAAGAGCCACAATGACGCCCGGACTGTGGTTCTGCAGGCCGCCATTCAGTTTCTGCCAGATGAGGATGCCATACATCAGCGGAGTTGCCAAGGCAAAGGCCGTCGCTGCGAAGCGAAGGTGACCGCGAATTTTTTTCTGCAGTACCCTGTATTCGACCTGTGGTGGCAGACATCGTTTTTCAAACTGCTCCCACCCCTGCTGGTCACAGGCAACCAGCGCCTCGCGAAAAAACCGGATTAACTCCCGTCGCTCTTCGTACGTATAATTACCAAACGCAACTTTCACGCTGCCAGAACTTTCATGCAGTGTCAGGCTGCCTTCTCTGGTGAACGACTTCCACGTTGCAGCAGTCAGACGGGACACACAAACACTGCCTGAAAACAGACCCCCGCGGTGCCTGACGTTTCCAGAATCGATGTTCAATTCGTGCCGCAGGTAGATCAGAATCATCCACACGCCGACCAGACACAGGCAACCCCAGAAACCGCCGAATATGCACGCCGCAAGGAGCGGCCGGCGAAAGGATCCATCAACATTCAGGATCGCCACAATGACGCTGGCAGATCCCATCAGGCTGAAGACCACAACCGAGACCAGTCCCATTTCCAGCATATGCCGCGAATGTCGATATCGCCTTGCTGTGTTCTGTTGCGATTCTGCCAGCATGCAGCAACCTTGAGCAGGCATCGGTACCCGCGGGCAGGAATTTGCAGGTTCGTTCCGGTCGTTGATTTGTCTCGATCGACAATATAGGTCCCCAAACAGCTGAAAGCAACGGCTGCGGACGGGATCAAAGATCAGACGTCATGCCATCGTGACTTCAGCTGCATGCCCACGTTGTTCGGTCCTATTGAATCAACTCAGGTAAGGTGAGATGCGATCGTCACAGCACATTGCGACTGCGACGATGCCATTTCAGGGATCAGCCTTTCGCTTCGTGGCCATCAGACGCGAGGAATGAGGGAGCATTTACGCCCGCAGTTTCGGCAGGGTGATCAGGATGTCGGGCAACAGGTCTCAATCGACAACGCCACCAGCGCGGGAGCAGATTGACTCGCCAGACGCCGCAAGGCTCGCTCGCCTGCGGCGGTTTTCAGCATACTGCGCATTTTCATCGACGAACGAACTCTTCGCATCCTGCTCCTGCTGGCAAAGATTCCCTGACTGAAGAGCATTCCGGGGAAAGAACAATTGGTAGAACCCGATTGACGCAGATGTCCAGTCATCCCGATTTTTCAGGCTCTACGTACACTGCTGTGCTCGGTGATGCTGTGCCGTCTGAGTGTTGGTGATTATTCACCACCGAAGGACACGGTGGTCAGTGATCAGTTGTCATTGTTCGCCCACAACCGTAGTCCGGGCATTCCTGCCCGGCCGTCTGTTGCCCACACAAAGCCGCGACGCAGCTCACCTCTGCCCGTCGCTCAGCCATTCCGTGCGCTGATAACCACCAAGCAAAGGGGAGCCTCGGCATTCTGCCCGAGTTGGTGCGCGGTGGTCGTAGCATGGGCTTCAGCCCGTGTCGTACTCCGCGTTCAAGCCCCCACAGGCGAGCCGTTCGCGGAAACTGACGGGTGTTGTCATTTGCATCTGAGCGGTGGTGTTTTTCCCGGCACGGAAGCAGAATCCAGTGCGTTTTCCGCCATCCACATCAAACTGCAACTTGCAGCTGCCAATTTGATTTTTTGTTGATTCGAAAATGAAACACAAAGAAAACCTCTCTGCGCCTCAGCGTCTCTGCGGGAAAATCGACTCATGTCCGAAAACGAAAGCGACCCACTCATCAGCCTCCGATCGCAGCCCCCCGCGCCGCGGTGAAACAGGAAGTCCACCTCAACCGCTCATCGTATGATCCCGACAATTCGAGAATCCGCCAACTTGAAAAGGACGTTTGACTCCGATATTCTGTAGGGCGAAGCACGATTTGAAAATCCGTCGGACGTCGCCCTGATCGTGCCTGACTCTGAGGACTGCAATTCCATGTCACTGTTTCGCGACGATTGTGGCTGCAGCTTGTCTTCTGGCGTTTCATTGACCGTGCATCCCCCCGAGCGACGGCGCCGACGATCGGTCAGATCGGAAGAGCGTCGTGTAGGGAAAGAGTGTAGATCTCGGTGGTCGCCGTATCATTAAAAAAAAAA
>CAXBSH010000003.1:0-55807 GCA_963977705.1 uncultured Planctomycetaceae bacterium | reverse complement strand
GGCCGATCATGAGCCAATGACAGTACTGCAGGAAGTTGAGGTCGGTTACCGGATGCATGACCGCGTTGTGCGTCCTGCTCGTGTCATTGTTTCCTGTGCCCCACCGCAGGGCTGAACGAATCACCGGAGAATTGAAATGCCGACCTATGAATATCAGTGTGGTGCCTGTGAGCACAAGTGGGAAGAGTTTCAGTCGATCAGTGCGAAGCCGACAAAAAAGTGTCCGGAGTGTGGTCGTGCGAAGGCCGAGCGATTGATCAGCGCGGGTGGCGGGATCATCTTTCGAGGCTCTGGTTTTTACCAGACGGACTACCGCAGCGACTCATATCGCAAAGGCGCCGAGGCGGCAAAAAAGGCCTCGGACGGTGGCAGTTCCGGTGGTGGCAGTGGCGGCAGCGGTTCCGGATCGACAAAGTCGGCAGATTCCGGATCGTAGAGCAGTAAATCGGGGGGAGGTGACTGATGCCGGACTCAGACGAACTGTTTTCCATCTCAGGACAGTCGGTACTGATCACCGGCGGCAGTCGTGGTATTGGTCGAGCGATTGCGGAAGAGTTCTGTCGCCGTGGTGCTCTTGTGGTCATCTGCAGTCGCAGCGAAGACTCTGTCCGGCAGGCGCTCGAAGAAATGCGCAGCGGTGGTCTCGAAGTTGATGGTCTGGTCTGTGACGTTGCTGATGAGCAGCAGATTGATTCGACGGTGGCTGCGGCACTGGAATTGCGTGGTCGCATTGACACGCTGGTGAATGTGGCCGGTGTGAATCGCCGAAAGCGTGCTGAAACGGTCACCACGGAAGACTACGACTTTATTCTGGATACTAACCTGCGCGGTGCATTTCTGATGTCGCAGCGTGTCGGGCGTCACATGATTGAGCGTGGTGGTGGCGGTGTGCAGATCAACATCGAATCACTGAATACGTGGATGCCGCTCAAAGCGGTGTTGCCGTATGCCATGAGCAAGTTCGGGATGCAGGGAATGACGCGAGGCTTTGCTTTGGAGTGGGGCCGTCACGGGATTCGAGTCAACAGTCTTGCTCCGGGTTTTGTCCTGACAGACCTCACGAAGGGTCTCTGGGCAGACGAAGGTATGCAGGCATGGAATCGTGAAAACGCACCTCTGGGACGACTGGGTGTGCCGGCGGACATGGCGGGCACGGCCGTGTTTCTGGCCTCGCGTGCCTCGGCCTTTATGACGGGTCAGACCCTGTACGTTGACGGCGGTTTCTCTGCTGGCTGGAACTGGCCAATCCCATTGTCCTGATCACCAGGCGTCTGCTGACTCGACTCGCAATGCGTTTCAGCGCAGAATATCTTCGGTCGTGGACTCACCTGACGGCGTGTCTCGGAATCAGGATCGGCTGTTGGCCGATCTGCTGGCAGGATCTCTGCGGCCATCCGGGGCCTATCCGATGCGCACTCTGCTGTTAACTGGTCGTCTGCCACTGGTCGTCGTGGCGTTCGTTATGATCTGTTCCGGTATCAGTATCGGTCAGGAACTTCCGCTGATCACGGGAGTAGAGCGTCAGCCATTGATGGCTTCTGTCCGGCGGCTCACAGAGGCTCTTGCATTTGCCGGTGCTCCACTGCAGCCATCTGCCCTGGCTGCACTTGAAAGTGCCATGGCGAATCCAAACGATCGCGAAGCTGTGGCTGCCGTGCAAAGCGTGCTTGACCCGCTCTGCCTTGCGATGATCAACATTAATCCGGAGAGCCGGGTCAAGGTTGCTGAGGGTCCGGTGCGTAAAGAACTGATTCAGCAGGGCTGGCGGGCATTTCTCGTGAAGGTGCATAATGAAGCGGGGATCAATCCACCGCTGCATCTGGAAAGTCCCAACGCGTTGCCGATGTATCAGCAGGGGCGGGGTGCTCGAGAAGAGCCGCGGACAAAAGAACGGCTGGTAAACCCAGCAGAGATCCCCGATCGATTCCTCGATTTAACCGTATTGCAGCGTGAACCGTTGAAACCGGGGCTTTCCGGACTGCTGCTGGAATACCGCGTGGTCCTGCTGTTCAGTCGTGACGCCGGACAACGTGAAGCACAGCTCAGTTTTCACATCGGCGCGGGAACGCAGGATCTGGGCTTCCGTAGTGCTCTCCCGGTGCTTTTTACCTGTCGACCTGCTACTCGAGTGGTGCTGAAAATCCGCGACACGGATGGTCAACCGACCACCGCCAGCTTTGTCATTCGAGATCAGATGGGCCGGATCTATCCACTGCCATCTCGTCGACTTGCCCCGGACTTTTTCTTTCATGATCAGGTCTACCGAGCTGATGGTGAATCAGTCATGCTGCCACCAGGTGAATACAGCTTTGTGGTGAATCGTGGTCCGGAGTACATGCCTCAGCGGATCGCCGTAACGGTACCGGAAGCTGAATCCCATGAGGTTTCCGTTGATCTGAAACGCTGGATTCACATCGCCCAGCGCGGCTGGTTCTCTGGCGATCACCATGTCCACGCCGCAGGATGTGCGCATTATGACAGTCCGACAGAGGGTGTCGGACCGGAAGACATGATGCGACATATCCTTGGTGAAGATCTGAATGTTGGCTGTGTGTTGAGTTGGGGGCCCTGCTGGTACACACAGAAACAGTTCTTTGACGGCGCTGTTTCCCAGTTGTCGAAGTCCGGAACGCTGATGCGCTATGACGTGGAAGTCAGTGGCTTTCCCTCGTCGCACGCCGGGCACCTGTGCCTGCTGAAACTGAAAGAGGATGATTTTCCCGGAACCACTCGTCTTGAACAGTGGCCCAGCTGGACTCTGCCTGTCCTGCAGTGGGGCCGTGAGCAGGGTGGAGTTGTGGGATACAGTCACAGTGGGTGGGGATTGGCCCTCCCGGATTATATGCCGGATGGAAGTCGCCAGTTTCATGGCCAGCCATGGGGTGGTGCACCACGAGGCTGGCAGGGGCAGGCAGCAGCAAAACTACCAGACCCTGCAATGCCGAAGTTTGATGGTATCGGGGCCAATGAATTTGTCGTGACAACCGTGCATGGTGCGTGTGATTTCATCTCCGCAGTGGATACTCCCGCGATCTGGGAATTGAATATCTGGTATCACACGCTGAACTGTGGCATGACCACTCGGATCAGCGGTGAGACGGACTTTCCCTGCATTTACGGTGACCGTGTGGGACTTGGACGAGTCTATGTGAGCCTGCCGAAATCCGGCTCACTGACGTATGACGAATGGGTTGAGGGCCTGCGAGACGGCCGCAGCTATTGTGGGGATGGACTCAGTCACATTCTTGATCTGAAAGTGAATGGTACAGGTGTCGGGGAGCGCACTGCAGCCGGGGTCAGCCGGCTGGACCTTGAAAAACCGGGCGAGGTCGAGGTCACATTCGATGCGGCTGCCCTGCTGGAACCTGAGCCGAACGAGTTGACGGAGTCGATCCGTAATCGCCGCATGGATGACAAGCCCTACTGGCACATTGAGCGCAGTCGCATCGGAACATCCCGCAAAGTACCAGTGGAAGTCATCGTCAATGGACTGCCGGTTGCTGTACGAGAGCTCACAGCCGATGGCCATCTCGAATCTTTCCGGATTCCGATCAAGCTGGAGGGATCCGCGTGGATTGCTGCCCGTATTCTTCCATCCGTCCATACGAATCCGATCTTCGCGCATGTCGCTGGCAAACCGATCCGAGGTGGTCGCGGCAGTGCGGAATGGTGTCGAGCCGCCGTAGATGTCTGCTGGAACGCCAAGCGTGAGCGAATTCGGGAAAGCGAGCGTCCGGCAGCAGAAGCCGCCTATCAGCAGGCTCGAACCGTTTATCAGTCAATTCTGGACGAGTATGACGGGGCTGGTGGACGCTGAATTCCACCTGCTGCGGGTCCATCTTGAGCCCTTGCCGTTCATCAGTTTAGAATTCCCCTTCAGCCGGGTACGGGATCACTGGTCAACGGGCGGTGCAAGGATGTCTGTCAGTCCTGAACATTACGCGGGATTTCTGGAACGCATGGGGCATCACGTCAGATGCTCGGGCGGACTCTGGTGGTTCGACGTTCAGAATCAGGTATACACTTCATTTCCGTTTCATCGCAGTATCGACGCCAGTACTGTCCAGGTCGGCGAAGTTCTGGGTCTTGACGGACTTGTGCTGCGGTTTGGCTGTCCGGCAGAGCAGGGGACCCCCAGTTTTCGGGTCATGTGCTCGGATCCCGACTATGACTTCCCCAGTCTGCGCAGTCGCACGCGAACGCAGGTACGACGTGGACTTGAGGCCTGCAAAGTGCGGCGCGTGGACTTTGCAGATCTCTCCAGAGACTCCATCGCTCTGCATGCCGATACTCTGCAGCGTCAGGGACGCAGGATCCCGGATGATCTGGAACGCACATGGCGACGCTATTACGCCGAAGCCGCACGCACAATCGGCGCTGAAGCGTGGGCTGCCTATGTCAACGGCGAGATGGCAGCCTGTCTTGTTGCCTTCGTAATCGAAGATGTATCCAACCTGCTGATTGTCAGATCATCGCTGCAGTATCTTGAGTCATTTCCGAATAACGCGCTGATCTACACCTATCTACACTCACGATTGCGGCAGGGCGATATCCGCACAGTCAGTTATGGCTACCAGTCCATTCAGGCAGGGCTCGATTCACTGGATCAGTTCAAAACGGGCATGGGATTCGACAAGGTGCCCACCGGTCAGCGAGTGGAGTTTGCCGGGTGGCTGCGGCCAATCGTAAATCGCACCACCATTCCCCTGCTGCAGAGACTCCTTTTATCACGTCAGGACAGCGAACAGCGAGCAAAGTTGCTGGGTATGCTGCAGTGGTATTGTCAGCAGCCTGGACGAAACCAGTTGAGTCGGGATCTGCGGGTCGCCTGAATGCAACAACCCCGGACCGGGAACTCCGGACCGGGGTTGCAGACGATGTACTTCAGCTTCCGCGTTCAGTTGCGTGAGCGGGTGAAATCGAGATTAAAGGCCTCAGCGGCAATCTCCACGCCAAAATTGAATTGTGAGAACATGTACTCTTCGATCAGCGTCTCTTCCGCCAGTTCTGCAGTCGACTGCTCGCCTTCTGCTGCCCACGTGTGATTGATGGCTTGCAGCGGAATGTGATAACGGGTGTCGATCATGATTCGACTGCTTCGATAGATCGGACTGCTTTCCTGAGAAGGATAGTCGAACCGGAAACAGTAGCAGGGACGGTCATCGACCAGCACATCCTCTTCACGGGTACAGACGACCGGCACCTTGCCGTCGAGTTCCTCGCGACGATGAATGATAATTCGTTCGGCCATCGCCAGAATTCCGGCCTGTGTCACTGGGTGGCGAGTTTCCTTCATCGCCGTCTCCCCATGGGGATCCAGTTTCATAGCCGGGATAAAGGCCCTCCGGCCACCGAATTTCACCGCCATGCGATCGGGATTGGCTTCCACATTGTAAACGACCTGCTGCCCGACCTCACCCACCTTCCACTTCATGTATACACCGAAGAACGGGGTGTGCCGGACTTTCATTTCAATTTTTTCGTTCCCCCGCAGGTCTCCACCGATCCGCTCCCGCTTTTGGAACGTCACTGTGTACTGACCCTGATTCCGCAGAAATCGGGCCCCATCTTCCAGCAGCAGCAGTGCGAACTTCAACGACTCTTCCTGACTCAGAGTCGTCACCGGACCCAGCGTATCGGCCCCCTGCAGATCCAGTCGACGGGGAACCGTGGTCCCGGCATCCGGTGGCAAAGGCACATCCGAGACCGTATTACCGACGGCTACCTCACGCACCGGGTCCTCACCCGCCGGCACAGGATCAAAGGCAGAAAATGCAATCAGTGAGGAAGCGCTGACTGCAAAAATTGCAGCCGCGTTCCAGCGTCGATCAGAGCGGTAGTTCGGAGTATTCGCCATCGTGCAGAAGCCTCAGGTTAACGATGTCACTGCAAGTCCATCGCTGCAGCAAACATCGTATGTCACCAGTACGGTAATCGACCTGCCCGCGGTCGATTGCCTCTCTGAAGACCGGACTCCCTTCCGGATGGAAATATCTGAAACCATTTTCGAAACTGCGTTGAATTCCGACATGGTTGTAAATTCAGACAACGGTTCTTTGTGCATCGTCAATCCCGCAGCCTGTCCTGCCGCAGGGTTCCGGCAAAAAATGCCGACAGACAGGAGCCAGTCTGGCCCGTTTTGGGAATTCGGCAGAACCCGCAGGGTCTGCCTCATATGAAAAGTTTTGCGAACTGCTGTAATCTGATCCGCAGTTCCCCAGGGATGGCAGCTGAAATTGGCTGCGAAAATGGCCTCGAGCTGTCAGAATGCACTCAGATAACCTGCTGACCACGGGATCCTGACTCCCACATTCTTCAGGGCGAAATGAAAGCTCATGCCACAACCGCTGAATATCGCCGATCGACTGCGAATCTCGGCACAAACAGTTCCGAGTCAGCGGGCTGTGGTCTTTCCGGCATGTCGTGACCAGCGCGGCCGTATGGCGTGGACACATGTCTCATTCGCAGAGCTGGACGCCGACGTCGATCGAATGGCTCGCGGGTTGATCAACCTCGGAGTCAGGCCCGGCCATCGACTGGTCCTGATGGTCCGGCCATCAATCGAATTCATTGCCCTCGTATTTGCCGTTTTTCGCACGGGAGCTGTGTGTGTACTGATCGATCCCGGCATGGGACGCAGCAGCCTGCTGAAGTGTCTGGATGAAACCGAGCCGGATGGATTCATCGCTATCCCGCTTGTGCACCTGATCCGCACTTTGATGCCGTGGAGATATCGAAACGCCCGAATAAACATCAATACCGGCAATCGGCGACTGTTTCCGTGGCTGGAATCTCTGACCAGTCTGATGAATCGGGCGACAGACTCTACTCCGTTGCCACAGACTCTGGCAACAGACCCGGCTGCCATCATCTTTACCAGTGGCAGCACAGGTCCGCCCAAAGGCGTCGTCTTCGAACATGGGATGTTCAATGCTCAGGTTGATCTGATCCGAAACTTTTATCAGATCTCACAGGGTGAAACTGACCTGCCGGGGTTTCCCCTGTTTGCACTTTTCAACCTCGCCATGCAGGTTACGACAGTCATACCGGAGCTGGACCCCACACGACCAGCAGCCGTCGATCCCCTGAAGATTCTGGAAGGTCTGGAATCGCAGCAGGCAACCCAGGCCTATGGCTCGCCAGCCATGTGGAACCGGGTTGGACGCTTTTGTGAACAGTCCGGACACCGACTGGAACGTCTCAACCGAATACTCTCGGCGGGTGCTCCAGTACCGCTGCATGTCCTTAGAAGAATGACGTCCGTGCTGCGCCCCGACGCCGATATCTTTACACCATACGGTGCTACCGAATGCCTGCCGGTGGCTTCAATCGGAGGCCGCCGGATTCTGACCGAAACCGCAGCCCTGTCGGCAGGTGGTCGCGGCACTTGTGTCGGTCAGATCTTCCCCGGCGTGGAAGTTCGCATTATCCGCTCAGTTGAGACCGTTATTACCACAATCAATCAGGCTGAGATTCTGCCGGACGGAGAGATTGGCGAAATCATTGTCCGCAGCCCCGCAGCAACGCGTGAGTATTTCCGCAGACCAGCCGCTACTGCGGCTGCCAAAATTCGTGACGGTGACACATTCTGGCACCGCATGGGTGATGTGGGATTCCTTGATGATCAGCAGAGACTCTGGTTCTGCGGAAGAAAAGCCCACGTCGTGCAAACCAGCAGCGGACCCATGTATTCAGTCTGCTGTGAGGCCATTTTTGATGAACATCCGCGGGTTTATCGGTCTGCCCTGATCGGATACAGCTCCGGTGGTGGTGACGGTGAAGTGCCGGTGATCATTGTGGAGCCCGAACAGGGGCAGTTCCCGGATTCGCCTGCTGCCGCCGCTGAATTCCGCAACGAATTGCTTGCCCTCGGCGCCCAGAACCCGCTCACGGCCTCCATCCGACAGCTGTTGTTTCATCGATCCTTCCCTGTTGACACGCGGCACAATGTAAAAATCAACCGAGAACAATTGCGATTATGGGCAACTCAGCAACTCTGACCACGGTCTGTCACTTGCCCTGACTCCATCTCACTGCTGTAATGTTCAGTGCTCCGGCGGACTGCCCGGCGGAGTCCGGTCCGGCGGACACCGACAGAACGTTCCTGCACAGTTTTCTGTGCCCCGACGAGCCTGTAATGGCAGAGACGTCTGACAGCAGGACTGACATCCCCCCCACCCAACTCCCGGCAGATCCGGGAGTCGCCGATCGCAGTGCGAAGTCTGTGCTGCAGTCACGCACAAAGCCTGTTCGGCGTCGCCGCAGGCCACCTGCATGGGCAGTGAAGCTGGCAGAGCAGATCCGGGTAGCGAAGGTGTTCCTGCGGACAGGACTGCCGAACCTGTTCCGCGATCGTCGCCGCGAAATCTCAACAGTTGTCGTCAGCTTTGCCGTACACCTTCTGATCGGACTGATGTTTGCGGTCTGGATGATGCCCGATTCAACCACAGATGGTGTACTGCGGTTGCTGGGAGCCGTAGATGACGCAGCAGAACAGATTCAACCGGACGATATTCCTCAGATTGTGCAGCCGGATTCGATGCAGGATCTGAAGGTTGACAGCACCATGAAGCAGATGCTGTCTGAACTGGATCGTGGGACTCAGAGAATGAACCTCAATTCTCCTCGTCCCGAGGATCTGACGCTGCCGGTGGAAAATCTGCAGGATCTTTCTGAGATCCCCGTGATCAAAGGGGAATTTGGTGGTCGCTCTGAGGCTGGTCGACGAGCGGCTGTCAAACGGTTTGGTGGCAGCGCGGAAAGTGAAAAGGCGGTCAATGCCGGATTGACCTGGCTGCAGAAGGTGCAGAAACAGGACGGCTCATGGAGCTTCGAGGCCGTAGGTCCGGCAGGGCAGGGCGGTTCGCTGCAGGCTACTCCCATGGGGGCCACATCACTTGCACTGCTGACATTCCTTGGTGGCGGACATACGCACGAGATCAAGGGAGAATACCAGGAAACAGTGACTCGCGGTTTGAACTGGTTGCTCAGCAAGGCCGAAGTCACTTCATCAGGTCTTGACCTCCGCGGAACCGCACAGGGAAACTCAGGACTCTACGTGCAGGGGATCGCCACCATCTGCCTGTGTGAGTCTGCTGCATTGTGCCCTGGTGACCGCGCATTGAAGCGTGCGGCCACCAGTGCGATTCGCTTTGTGGAAAGGTCTCAGGACCGTCTGGGCGGTGGCTGGCGTTACACACCCAATCAACCGGGTGACACGTCAGTTACTGGCTGGCAATTGATGGCACTGCAGAGCGCCAAGGCCAATCGCATTTCCGTCGGCGCGGATACCATGCAGGACGCTCGCTCGTTTCTGCGTTCTGTCTCAGTGGAAAACGGAGCAAAATATGCCTACATGCCACGGGGCGGACCGACTGATACCATGACCGCGGTCGGCCTGCTCTGCCAGATGTACATGGGATGGCGCAAGGATCGCCCGGAACTGCAGGCCGGAGTTGAGCACCTCGCAAAGGTGGGCCCCAGTCGCGAAAACATGTACTACAACTACTACGCAACGCAGGTACTGCATCACTTTGGAGGTGAGTTGTGGGACAAATGGAACCTGAGAATGCGAGAACAACTGGTCACAACCCAGCTTCGTGACGGACCAGGTGCTGGCAGCTGGGACGTCACCGATCCGCACGGCGGAGGCGGGGGACGCATCTACCAGACGGCACTCAGTGTACTGACACTGGAGGTCTATTACCGACACCTGCCGATGTACCGCAAACTGGACGAGGCCACCGAGAATTCAGCTGGTCGCCAGAAACAGTAGTCCAGCTGCAGGCAGATTCGAATCACGAACGACGCCCGAATGTCATGATCGCGATGTCATCATTCTGCTCGCGGCCATTGGCATGCTTTCGCACATCGGCCAGCAGTTCACCGCCGATCTGGTCGGTTTTGGCACGACTCTTCCGGAAGAACTCCACCACCTTGTCCGTCGTGTACAGACTGCCATCGGGTGCCATCGCCTCATCTACTCCATCTGTTCTCAGCAGGAATAGATCACCAGGCGCAATATCTCGCTCCACGACTTCATACTCATAGTCGTCCATGATACCAATCGGTATGCCGATCTGGCCACCCGCGAATTCCTCCAGTGAGCCGTCTTCACGCCGAATCAACGGCGGATAGTGCCCGGCATTCACCATCGACATTCGATTTGACTGCAGATCAATCACCGCCAGCGTGTAGGTGACGAATCTGCCAGCCACCATGTTGTGACACATATGCCTGTTGATCCGACCGATAGCGACAGCCACATCATCCGTAAAGGTCATCGTGTTCTGCACAACACTGGACACTCGGGACATGATCAGCGCGCCGGGAACGCCCTTCCCTGCGACATCACCAAACGACAAACAGATTTTGTGTTCACCAATTCTGAAGCAGTCGTAGTAGTCCCCACCCACCGCCTGTGCAGCGTCATACGAAGCGTAGAAGAACCAACCGGAGACTTCCGGCAGCACATCGGGCAGCAGGGCCTTCTGAACTGACCGCGCAATTTTCATCTCCGCATCCTGCTTCTGCTTTTCGAGATGACTTTTCAGCAGACGCACATTCTCGTACGCATTCGCAGCCTGACTGGCCACCGCCAGCAGCAATTCCAGATCCTCATCCGTAAATCGCTTCATCGGGTTCTGCGTATCCAGATTGATGACGCCAAATGGCTTGCCCTGCAGGTCCAGCATCGGCACACACATCATTGAATGCAGCTTCAGACTGGAAATGGATTCACTGGCACTGAATCTGGAGTCGTTTGCTGCGTCGGCGGACAGAATGCCGATTCTTTCGTCCAGCACCTTCATCAGAATCGTACGGCTCAGCCGAACAGACTCGTCATCACCCTCTGCCCTTCGTTTCTGCGCCACCGGCACAAGCCGATCTGACCCAACCTGTCGTATCTGAATCGTTCCACGGTCTGCCTGCGGAAAAATATCAAACAGCACATCCAGGATTCGTGGCGCAATCTCAGTCAGTTCAACCTGCCCGGCCAGACTCTGATTGATCTTCAGAATACCGCGCAGTTTTTCCTCAGGACGCACCTCAAAGACACCAAATCCCCGCGCCGCAGCACTGCCCATCACCGTGGCCGAACTGTTTTCGGTCACTTCAAAACCGCCGGACGTGGCTGTGACATCCTCGACTACCGGCAATTCCGATTCAAACCGCAGTTTTACCGGCCCCAGTTTGATCCGGTCGCCATGCCCCAGTGGAACCGTACAACGAGAATTCTGCTCGATCAGTTTCCCGTTGACCGCCGTACGATTTGCCGCACCCAGACATTCCACGAAATACTGCCCACCCTGCTCAACAATCTGAGCATGTTTGCGGGACACCTGAGCATTTGCCACGACAATGTCGCACGTCCCGTGCTCACGCCCCAGCAATACCGGGAACTTCTTCAACTCGTACGAAGTTTCGTCGTCCAGCAGCACAACTATTCTGGGCATAACCATTGTCCCCCGTCAGCGATTTTTTCCGCAGACACAACAGCTCAGCGCTGAATACCACCAAAAATTGACTCAACGTTGCCACGCAATACTCGAATCCCAAGCTCCACAGCTCGCTCCGTGCTCCAGCCACGAGCACCCACAAAATCCTCCGCCAGCACCCTCGCCAGAATTCGTCGGTACATCGCAAATTTCGGCAGTGCAAACTCCAGCTTGTACATATCGCTGTAGTATCCCACCTGCTTCGTCCCCGGCACGGCCTGCAATCGAGCACGAGTGTCGCGTTCAATGAACACAGGAATGTTTGAATACCACCAGTGCCCGCAGGTGATTACGTTGGGGAAAATCCATGCAAAACTGACCAGCTCCTGATTACTGGTCTCGGCCAGCACCGAAACCGGAAAAATCACACCGGGAAATGCATTGAACAGTTCTCGATACTGCACCAGGGACACTCGGGAATCAAACAGATCCTGTCCCTGATACACACCCTGCTCATACACCCGACGATTCACTCCAATCATCAGATCAAATGGCAGCTCGTACTGATCACAGAACTCTGCCAGCATCCAGAAGACAAACTGACTCAGGCGATTCTGCTCCTCCGCTGACAACTCGCCACCTGAGAAAGCTTTGGCAACGAGGTGATTTGCTGCCACAGCCGATACGGAAGCAGGTGAAAACGTGGGAGGCAGAGAAATCGCACACGCCCGCGCGTTGTTCGCTGTGAAATGCTCGAACAATCGCCCCACGGCATCACGCAGTGATGTTGCATCCGTCACAGAGGTCGCCGCAGCCTGCTGAAGTCGCTGCTGAACCGCCGGTCGACACAGATGAAACACCAGATCATCCGTTCTCAGACACGGTACGTAAAACGATGTGTCAAAGCCGGTCAGAGGGTCGTCAAAATCATTCGTCAGATAGACCTGGTCCAAACCTGACTTCTGCAGCACCTGTTGTTCCCAGTCCGGCGCTGACATGCACTTCAGCGATGCTTCGTACAGTGACTCCCAGTTGGTTTCATCAATCCTTTCGCCCTGAAAACCAAACAGCTGCTGACTCATTTCAAGAAGCCAGCTGTACTGAGCCGTGTTCTCCAGATGCTTCAGCCACGGCGCTAACCTGCGAACCTTTTCCCGCGGCTCGATTCCAGGCTCTTCGATCTGCTCCTTCGGCAGACCGGCGGAGTGTGCGAGTTCGGTGTAGTAATGGTATCCAAGGATGTCCGCCAGCGTCCGCGATGCCGCCTGATGGGGATTGATGTGCGTATGCGGATCAATCAACCGCAAAGCCTGCAGTGGCTGAAGAATTTCCTGAACAAGACACGCTGACATGCAAGACTGCTTCCAACGCAAAAAACCGAAAGATCAACAGTGGCAGTGGCACAAACAGTGGCGAAGGATTCGCGACTGCGTATGCAATCCTCCACAGTTTACCGCAGAAACCTGCCTGTGTCACCATGGGAAGAGCCTGAATCGGCGCCCATCTTCACAGCGAAAAGGCTGCAAAATCCGCATGTTCGAGCAATCTCACCCGAAATCACACGCGTCACCTTCAGAACGCTTTATTTCTGCTCGCCCTTCAGGGATAATACCGGCCGTCTACAGTTTGCGCTGTCGACAATGATTCGCCGCCGCAGCAGTGTCAGGCATCGGTACCCGCCGCTGTCGAATCGCCGGACAACGGGTTCGGAAAGCACTTGCAGGCGGCTGTCGACCCGACATTGCCTCCACAGTTGACACCCCTGCAGCACCGCTGTCAGGGTGACTTTGCTGCGGCCCAGTGTGCAGGTCCAAGAGCTTCTCTATGTATCGTCCTGTTGCCTGGTCGCGATGGGAATTAAACCAGAACGCTCGCCAGAGCTTCTGGCAGCGACTGACCCCACCGCAACTCTTCACAGCGTCCTTCGCATTGCTGATACTTGCAGGTGCTGCCGGGCTCAGACTATTGCCTGGCATCTCGACTCAGCAGTCGCTTACATGGATCGATTCTCTGTTCATGTCCACCAGCGCGGTGTGCGTGACCGGGTTGGCTGTGGTTGACCCCGGAACAAAACTCACACTGTTCGGCCAGGCGTGGCTGCTGCTGCTGGTCCAGTTCGGTGGGCTTGGCATCCTGACTTTCACCAGCCTCATCATCACTGCACTTGGTCGCAGAATGTCGATACGTGAAGAATCACTCTGCATTTTCACCTCCGATGCCGCTCCTCACCTGACACCCGGTCAGATCACCCGCAATATCATACGCTACACCCTTGCCTTCGAGGCCGCAGGTGCCCTGATCCTGTACTTGCTGTGGGGCCCGTCAATGGGCTGGACCGCAGCAGCGTGGCCTGCCGTGTTCCACTCTGTCAGTGCATTCTGTAATGCCGGATTCTCCACATTCACCACAAACCTCATGGACTTTCAGCACTCCCCAGGCACACTACTGACGGTCTCAGCCCTGATTGTCCTCGGTGGCCTTGGGTTCCTGACTCACGAAGAAATCCTTGAATCCATTCGATCCCGCCGCCGTCGCCGCGCCTTCCGAATGTCCATTCAGTCACGCATTGTGCTGGTCACCACGGCAGTGCTCCTGCTGCTTGGTTGGGTCATGCTGACAATGCTCGAATGGGAACATACACTGGCAGGCCTGCCGACCATCGATCGACTGATCAACGGCCTGTTCATGAGCGTCACAGCTCGCACGGCCGGCTTCAACTCCATTGATTACAATCAGGCTGCAGACAGCAGTAATTTCGTCACCATGCTGCTGATGATGGCAGGCGGTTCCCCGGGCTCAACTGCCGGTGGACTCAAAACCACCACCATTGCTCTGATTTTCATGATGGCGGTTTCCAGACTTCGCGGACGTGAAACCACAACTGTCTGGTATCGCACGATTCCCGAAGCAACCACATCACGAGCAGTTGGGCTGTTCACCATCACAATGGCGGTCACCGTCTTTGGTATCCTCCTGCTGACAATTTCTGAACAGAATATCGCCCCGGAAAACAGTGACCTGCGCGTCTGCATGTTCGAGGCGATCAGTGCCTTCAATACTGTGGGACTCAGTATGGGTATCACACCCGCACTGTCCGCTGTCGGTAAGGCAATCACCATACTGCTGATGTTCTTCGGACGTGTCGGACCGCTCACCGTTGCTGCGGCCCTGACAATTCCACAAAAAGGTGCCAATGAGTTTCGTTATGCCAACGAAGACGTGGTTGTGGGGTAAATCATGAAGCGTTTTGTCGTTGTGGGACTCGGAAATTTCGGATCCAGTGTGGCTGAGGCACTGTTCAGTCAGCGACACGAAGTAATTGCCATCGATACCAGCGAAGATGCGGTCGATCGCATTGCCCCCTATTCCACCCGCGCAGCCGTCGGTGACGCCCGCAGCATTCAGGTGATGGAACGACTGGGAGTACGCGGTGCCGATGCTGCAGTCGTCAGCACAGGAGATGACATCACGGCCAGCATCCTGACCACAATGGTGCTGCACGACCTGGGCGTTCGCGATGTCTACGTGAAGGTCATCTCCAGAGACCACGCCCGCGTCATGGAACGCCTCGGTGTTTCAGAAACCATCTTCCCGGAACGCGAATCCGCTATCAGCCTCGGCAAACGTATGTCCGGGTCCGGCCTGCTGAATTACGTGTCGATCGGGACCGGATTCAGCATCCAGGAAATGGGCGTCCCTGCCAGCTGGAATGGCAAAACTCTGCGTGCTCTCGGACTCAGACAGAATTTCGGGATCACCGTCGTCGCCATCCACGATGTGCTGTCAGATCGAATGTCATTCGCCTCTGATCCGGATACGATCCTGAAGGAATCCGATGCTCTGATCGTTGCCGGGCGGGACGATGACCTCGCCAAAGCCGCCGCCATTACCTGATCAGTTTTCAGTGGTCAGTGCAGGGGCGGTCGGGCCGCCCGGCGGCATGGGATGCGCGAATTCGGTGGCAGGGCTCAATGTGGAACAATGCCGCATCCTCGTGAATTCATCCACGACATCCGGCAACTTCACCAGTGACAGTGCCACAGATCAGGATCGTGGTGGCCATGGAAAAAACGCACTGGTACGACGCACATACTCCGCATAGCCCGGTCGTCGCTCGGCAATGTCCCGCTCCAGCATCGGTACTCCGGACACCCGCATCAGGAAAAAAGCCATGGCGGCCGGAGACAGCACTGTCCAGAGCGGTGCACCGCAACTGATGGCCAATAACCATAAACCCCACCAGATACAGAAATCTCCGAAGTAATTCGGGTGCCGTGTCAGTCGCCAAAGCCCCGTCTGCAGTACCTGATCACGGTTTTCTGGACGAGCCCGAAAGGCCGCCAGTTGCCAGTCACCAACAGACTCAAAAAACAACCCGGTCAGCCACAGCAGGAAACCGATTATCGCCGGAATCAGATGATGGGTGGCCGACACCCGCCCCAGAGCCGCCAGCACAGGCAGTGACACAAACCACATGATGAATGCCTGCAGCAGAAACACCAGAAACAGGCTTTTCCAGCGAAAGCCCGGCTGATTGCGATCACGTATGGCCGCGTAACGGCGATCTTCATGCGGATCACCCAGAATACGAATACTCAGATGCAGCCCCAGCCGCACCGCCCAGATCACAACAGCCCCCAACAGGATCAGTTGCAGCAGGCTCAACTGTGACCAGCCACAAACTGCTGCCGACGCAACACCGGTCACAACAAAACCCGGCCCCCAGAATGCATCCACGATGCAGTACCGACCAACAGCCAGACTGAGCGCCCATACGACAACCGCCCAGACGGCAGCTGCCGCCGCAGTAACCATGATGACATCCGCAGACACCGGTCGGCTCCAGCCCCCTCGCTCAATAATCCCCAGCCAACCGGGTATCACAGAGGTCAGGCGAGGCGTTTCTCTGCCATAGTCCCGGTCGGAGACGTCTTCACATCATAGCCACGTTTCTGAATCTGTCCTCGAATCTGATCGGCAGCTGCAAAATCCTTCCTCCTGCGAGCATCATCCAGTTGAGCACACAACTGCTGAATCTCTGCCTGCTCATCAGATGCCTGCTCACCACCAGAGGTCGCCAGCGGAGCAACCCCCAGCACATCATTCACCCGCTCAAGGACTCCCAGAGCCACCGCCGGATCCGCAGGCGTTGTCGTGGCCCACGGCAGAATTGCCCCCAAAGCACCAGCAATATTCAGATCATCCGCCAGCGCGGCCGCAAAGGCATTGAGCACCGGATGTGAAAGATCCACAGCCGCTTCAACCCGCCCACCGCTCGCCGCCTCAAGTCGCGCACGGAACTCCGTCAGCCTGCGCACCACACCTGCCGAATCGATCAGTCCCTTGTGAGTAAAATTCATGTTGCCACGGTAATGCGACTTCAACAGTTCCAGTCGCAGCACTGCGGGATGCACCGACACACCCGTCGGCTGTCCCTTTTCATCCCGTACACGCCCCTGCAGCACATCCCGCACCGTATAAAAGTTACCACGACTCTTGGACATCTTCTCACCTTCCACCAGCAGAAAGCGAGCATGCATCCAGAACCGAGCAAAGGAGTTTTCACCGGTGGCTCCACAGGTCTGAGCGATCTCGCACTCATGATGCGGAAAAATCAGATCCTCACCACCCGTATGAATATCAATCACATCCCGACCCAGCCGCTTCCGAGCCATACACGAACATTCAATATGCCAGCCCGGATAACCGGCCCCCCATGGTGAATCCCACTTCATAATGTGCGACGAATCCGGCTTCCAGAGCATGAAGTCCGCCGGATGCCGCTTGTTCGCCTGGTTCTCCTCACTGACACGACCACCGGCACCCGTCATCAGACGGTCCAGTGTATTCCCGCTGAGCCTTCCATAGGCTGGGAAACTCTCCACACTGTAATACACCACTCCATCCGGCCCGACATACGCATGACCGCGTTGAATCAACTGACTGATCATCTCCTGCATGGCATCGATATGCTGCGTGGCCTGCAGCACATTATCCGGATACTCAAATGCCACCTTGACTCCCAGAGTCCGCGCGTCCTCGAGAAAAGCATCCGTGAAATACTTCGCAATCTGGTAGGGATCGTCTGGATTCTGCACCGCCCCCTCAGGCACACGCCCCGACTTCTTGTCTTCTTTCATCCGTCGAGCAGCAGCCTGCATCTTGTCTTCGCCACCGCCATCGGCACTGGCGTCGTCTGTCATGTGACCAACATCCGTAATATTCATTACGTGATGCACTCGATGACCAAAGAACTCAAGCGTTCGACGGATCAGATCTGCGAACAGAAAGGACCGAAAGTTGCCGATGTGAGCAAAGTCATACACCGTCGGACCACAACTGTACATCCTCACACAATCGCTGTGTACGGGCTGGAAGACTTCTGAAGTTCCGGTCAGCGTGTTGAAAAAACGGATTTCCATGATTCATGCTCGAACAGAAAAAACTCACTGAAATCATTCGGGACAATGCGAAACATACGCAAAATGTGCAAACCACTGCAGCCCCATTCGCCCGAACCGGACCGTTTTTCAGCCGCTCTCGAAAAGTCCGCACTTCGCACACGGCCGGGACGCTCGGAAATCTGCAGTTTTCGCCGCATCTGCAGGATTCACAGTCCACAGACAACACGAGGCCCCCGCAGGTTCCTCAGGCCAATCACCGCTCAGGCTCAAATTCAATAATCACATACGGCTGAACACGCAGCCCCGAACGAACCCACTGAGCATAGACCACCCGACTCAATCGCGACTCCAGCGGCAGATCAAGGACACTCTTCAGTTCCGTGGCCAGTATCGCCTGCTGCTCAGCCGGAACTGCTCGCCGATCATGAACCTGCAGCCTCCCGTACAATCCGTGCTCGAGTTCATTTTCAGCGCGTTTCAGACGCACGATCAATTGACCGGCTGCATGCTCCTGGAGCCACGCTGCAACATCCTGCTCCTCCATCAACTCTGCTACAGATCGAATTCTGCCCAGATAATTCAGCTGACCGTGATAGCCACCGAACCATCCTGTCGGCCTGCCAGTCTCCCGAGCAAACGCAGCCATCGGACGCAGATCAAAACCACTCCACAAAGTGTCTGACAATGCACTGACGAGGATCACCTGAAAAATCACCGCCGATGTCGCTGTCACAGTGACAACCCCCAGCGGGCGGCCACGACGCCTGAACAGCAAACCCGGGGCCACTGCCATCAACAGCAGAGATTCCGTTGTACTGACCAGCCCCGGCAGACCAGAACCCGCAAAAATCGGCAGCGTATTGACCACGAGCGGAACCGCACCCAGCAGTACAGTTCCAATACATACCGGAACAATTTCCAGCCCCTGCAACAGGTTTCCCTGACGATCAATTGCTGCCGCCAGCAGCAGTGCAGCAGCAGGTATCGCCGGCAGAATATAGTAGGGCTGCTTCCCGCTGACGGCACTCAGAATCAGAAAAGCACCACCCAGCCAGACAGCAGCAAACCGAGCTCCCCCATCAGACAGGATTCCTCGCATTCCCCTCCAGACAGCTCCGAAAAGTAACCACGGCAGCAGACTCAGAGGCAGAACAGCCAGATAAAACCAGAAGGGCTGCTGATGTGCGAACGAATTCACCATCCGGCCTGCCGTCTGACCAAACAACAGCTCGTTGGCATACTCCTGACCGCCGGAAAATGCGGAAGGCACAGCCCAGGCAAGGGCCACGACCGCTGCCCCCAGAACACTCAACGCCACTCGCAGCAACCATGGTCCGCGTTTCTGCACCGGCAGGCAGATTGGTCCGGCCAGCAGCACGGGCAGTACGAACACCAGTAGAACGGGGCCCTTGGAAAGGATCCCCAGTCCCATACCCACCGCCATCTGAAACAGGCCTCGGCGGTCGCCGCCTGCAGCACGCAGGGCCCCCAGCAGAGCTCCCTGCACACACACCGTCAGCAGCGTGTCAAACATGGTTACAGGTGAAAAAAACATCCACAGCATGCATGATGCGTGAATCAATGATGCCATGCCAGCACGCTCCAGCTGCCCCGGCCAGAGTCGCAGGCTCAGTCGCCAGGTCAACCAGATACTCACCAGCCCTGCCAGCGGAGCCACGCTGCGCGCCACATAATCACTCGAACCAAACACTGCCCACGCCAGATTGATCACCCAGAACAGCAGGGGAGGCTTGTGGGCGTAGGTTGCACCATTGAGATGCGAAACAAGGAAGTCACCTCGCTGTAGAGACTCCCACGCCACTGTGACATAACGAGTCTCATCAGGTGGCAGCAGAGGACGCGACAGAATGGCCGCACAACACAACAGAGCAGACAGAACAATGGCGACTGCCGGAGATTTCATATCGCTTCATTCAGCCGGCTGATCGCAGTGCGGGCGGCTGTGCATCGGACGGTCGCGATGACTGTGAGTCAACCACCGCAGAATCCGTCGCACCAGCACCAGCCTGACGTCGCCGCTCCTTCGAAATCAACTGCAGATTCCTCAGGTAAATGAACGAACCCAGACTCTGACCCAGCATGAAAACCGGATCCCGCTTGTGAATCGCATACACCAGCAGCATCCCGCCACCCAGCAGGCTGAGATACCAGAAAGCTACGGGAATTACACTGCGACCACGTCGCTCACTGCTAAGCCACTGAACGACGAACCGCCCCATGAACACCAACTGCCCGATCAAACCGAAGGCTATCCAGTAGTTCTCGCTCATGCTCAGCCCCTTCTGGCTGTTCCAACACCACCACGGCACTACGGCGAATCAGCCAGGCCACACCAGCCAGATCCACCAACCCTGCCAGCAGACGCCGCAGAGTGTCGTAGTGCGATCGCCCATGCAGACGCGGTCGATGATTCACAGCCGCAGAAATCACTCGCCCACCACCACGCACCACCAGCGCTGGCAAAAACCGATGCATGTGATTGAAACGCGGCAACTGCAAAAATGCCGCTCGATAAAACACCTTGATCCCACAGCCGGTATCCGGAGTGTTGTCTCCAAGAATGCGACTGCGAACAGCATTCGCTACTTTCGAACTGAAAACTCGCCACGCCGAATCCCGCCGATTCTGACGATGCCCGGCAACCATCCACAATCCACAGCCCGCATCTTCAGTCAACAGCTGGTACATCGCCGGCAGATCCGCCGGATCGTTCTGGCCATCACCGTCCAGAGTTGCAATGACCGCTCCTCGAGCTGCATCAACACCCGTCGCTACGGCCTGACTCTGGCCACAACTGCTGCGATGCCTGACGACTTCCAACTGCGGCATCGCAGTCTGCAGGCTCTTCAGAACTTCCGCAGTGGAATCCGTGCTGCCATCATCCACCACCACAACTTCCCACGACGGAAAACCAGCCAGGGCCACCGCAGTTTCCTGCAACAGACCCGGCAGATTGTCCGCCTCATTATGGGCCGCAATCACTACGGAAAATTTCATCGAAACTCGTCCCTGAGTACTTCTGGGTGAACAATGCCCGCAGCAGAACCACCCCTGACCTGCCGCTGCTATTCTCGGTAGATCCGGCAATCTCCTCCCAGCGAATTCACACTTCCTAATCCGGAATTATGGCAGAAGTCAGACTCCACGACCACAGCAAACGCGAAAAACAAGCACAAAACCAATCCCGCCACAAGCCTCACCACACCCCGCAGCCCACCCACACACAACGGAAGGTCCCAATCCTTCTTAAGCCCTAAAACTGATCAAATGAACACTCACAACATGCCCAAAGTCGAATAATTGGCGATTTTCACCAGCACCACAGCCGCTGCCACGATCAGCAAAGCGGAATCCCCTCCCATAGCAGAAACCGGCCTTTTTCCAGCGAATTGCCCCAGGCACGCCAGTCCGATACGCGTCCTATGACCTGTGTTGAGTAACCCAATGGTCCCGCCCGAATCAACCCTTCCGACAAGTGATCAAAAATACACTATACATTCCTACGGCACCGAGAGCATTGGTCAAAACAGGCTATTGCGCCAGCATTTCCAATTTTCCGAGGCTCGGGGAAGGGCGGGGACTTTGAGTTTCCCCGGGTCTTGCTGTACAAAATAGGAAGTTCCACCAGTTTCGCCCTCTGGATAAGCAGGAGAGTTTCATGTCTTCGGTCAAATCGACCGGCAACTCGCGATTGCGAATGCCGCAGATCAAGCTGACCAGATATGAGGTAGCGATCTCAGTCCTGCAGACTTCTGGTATGATTGCGGTATTGACGTTTGGCGTCATGCTGATGATCTGGCTGTCGAATCTTTTGCCGGCACCAATATCGAAGAAAGTCGAATTGATGGCTGCGGGTGACGGTGGCTGGGAGGATGGCAGTCCCGACGCAACCCCTAACGTAGAGTCCCCGGAAGACGCCGTTCCCGATCCATCGATGGCGAATGAAGAAACAGACGTCACGCAGCTTGAGGAAGTGCTTGAGCAGGTGGTTGAGATTGCTGAAAACGCTGCCGTTATCGAGGCTCCAAACGAAAACAGGGATCGCAACACATCGGGCGTTCCGGGCAGTGCTGACGGCACGGGTGGGCGACCGCTTGGCAGTGGCGGACCGGGGCGTGGTGGTGCCAAGCGTGAGCAGGGCTGGATTGTGGAATTCGCGGACAAGGGTGACCTTGACAGCTACGCAGCCCAGCTCGATTTCTTTGGTATCGAACTGGGTCTGCTGCTGAAAGAGGATTCTCGTCTGATTTATCTCAGTAACGTCAGTCGTCCGGTGCCGACCAAGCGCGAGGTGCGTACGGGAGACGCCGAGAAGCGATTGTTCCTGAAGTGGCAGGATGGCAGCCAGGACCGTATCAAAGCGGACATGGAGCTTTTTCAGAGGGCCAGCGAGGACGCCAGCAATGGCGTGATCCTGCATTTTTATCCGACGGCGACAGAGCAGATGCTTGCTCAGCTCGAGGTATCGTATGGGAATCAGCAGCCTGCCGCGATTCGCCGCACGTATTTCCGAGTACGCAAGACGGGTAGTGGTTATGAGTTTGTTGTGGATCGTCAGGTTCTGAAATGATGGCAGAGCAGTCCGGAATGGGCACTGCCGGGGCGACTTCTTCAATCTGGGTTCAGCTATGACAAGTGTTTCTGAATTGGTGAGTTTGATCGGGATCCTTGCTCAGGATGCTGCGGCTGCTCCGGCTGCCGGACCGTCCACCTTCATGAAGGTCATCGAGAACTCGATCTGGGCGGGGATTGCAGCCTGTGCAGCAGGTGGTATGTACGCGGGGATCCTGCTGATGCGTCGAGTGAAGCAGAAGCAGTTCCCGGGTGCAGCATCGGAACAGGCTTTCCTGACAGAACTCAGCGAGTGCCTTGAGCGTCGGGATTTTGATGGAGCCATCCAGGTCTGTGACAATCCTGCGATCTGGAACAAAGCACTCGCTCAGCTTGCTTCGCTGGCGATTCAGGCTCGCGAACAACCCATGAAGAAGATTCGGCAGATGGTTGGTGAGCGGTTTGAGCGAGATATTCTTGGAAACCTCGATCGCACGAACGCATGGGTGGGAACCAGCATCAAAACGGCTCCTCAGCTGGGTCTGCTTGGCACGGTTCTCGGGATGATCAACGCATTTGCCAAGATTGCCGGTGCGGCTGCAACTGGTGTTGACCCCAAGGAACTTTCGGCGGACATCAGCTTTGCTCTCTGGACTACTGCCGCGGGAATGGCCATTTCAATTCCCCTGATCGTGCTGCAGGGCTCAGCGTCAAACGGGATTAAGAAGCTGCAGGAGAATATTGACGAAGGAACGGGCATTTTCCTCGACAGTCTCGCTGAGGCGAAGGGTCGCGCTGGCGTCTGATCCTGGAAGCACCTGACCATTCCATGTTTCACATAACTCCAGCCTGACCAATGACAGAGCAGAACGATGGCAGCCGAAGAGGAAGATGATGCCCCATATCAGAAGAAGCCTCGCCCCCCGGAGGACACTGAAATCGACATTACTCCAATGATCGATGTGACCTTCCAGTTACTGATCTTCTTCATGGTGACTTCCACGATGCAGGGGAATCCGCCGGCCATTGTGCCTCATTCGCTTTCAGGCGGTTCGACAGAACTTGCAAAAGTTGCCTTCAAGCTTGTTGTCAAAGCGCCTGTCGAAAAAAACACAGATCCGGTGATGGAGATCGACAAAAAGCCGATCACGATGGAGGAGTTGCGTGCCAGACTGAATGAGGAAGCCGGGGCACGTCCGAATGGGATCGATCTGATGATTATGGGTGACCGAGCTGTGCCCAACAGATTCACCGGAGAAATTGAAACGATGATTTCGGAAATCCCGAATGTTGGCTTCCACTACGCGGTGCAGGATCGACGGGAATAGCCAGGTGACGACGGAGCGGCGACAGGAAGGCTGAAAGTCTGAGATTGGTGAAACACGGTCAGAGTACATCAGAGTACAATTGAAATCCCCGGTGCCATGAGCGATCTGACGGACAAAAAACTTGGTGAGTTTCACCTGTTGCGGCCATTGGGCAGCGGCGGTATGGCCGAAGTCTACCTTGCAGAACAGACTTCCCTGCAACGCTACGTGGCCGTCAAGGTGATGAAGCCGTCGCTGATGGCCCACTCTGGCCAGGACATGCTGTTACGGTTCAAGCAGGAAGCCATGATGGCGGCCGGTCTGAATCACCCCAATATCGTACAGGTCTACACGATCGGTGAAGAGCAGGGCCTGCACTACATCGCTCAGGAATTCGTCCAGGGCAGTGACCTTGCTACTCTTCTGCGGGAACGAGGCAAACTTGACCTCGCCTCGATCCTGCACGTGATGCGTCAGGTGGCCGGGGCTTTGAAGGCATCCGGGCGAGCGGGAATTGTGCATCGGGACATCAAGCCCGAGAACATCCTTGTGACGAAAAAAGGCGAGGTCAAAGTCGCAGACTTCGGCCTTGCACAGCTCGGCGAGAATACTCAGGGAAGAGACGGCGTGACAATGGGCACGCCACTCTACATGAGCCCGGAGCAGGTCAGTGGAAAGGAACTTGATCCGCGTTCCGACATCTACTCCTTCGGTGTCACGTGCTACCAGCTGCTTTCAGGTGAACCACCGTTCCGTGGAGCAACGGCAGTTCAGATCGCAATGCAGCACCTGAAGAATTCTCCTGCCCCCCTGCATGAAAAAAATCCCCAGCTGCCCAGAACATTGTGTCGCATGGTGCATCGCATGATGGCCAAGCGGCGCAGCCTGCGTTATCAGTCGGCAGAGGAAGTCTCGGAAGACATCAAGACGCTGATCGCAGCCCAGAAGCAGGGCAGGTCACTCGATCTTGTCAGACTGCCCAGACTTGAGGAACTGGAGCGACTGGCCGAACAGGAACGTCAGCGACATCTGCGAAATCAATCGTCCGAGCTGCCGGATACAGCAGAGGATGGTGGTGAACTGCCAATTGAGGCACCCGCTGGCGCCGTGGCAGCGGCCCCCGAACCTGCAGCACGAGCAGTTGATCGCCCTCGCAGGCCTGAACCGACACCTGCCCCCATGCCGGAATCGGACGACGACGACCCGCCTCCTCGCAGGGCTCGCCCCGAAGACAGCGCAGCAATCGACCTGACTCCGGCCGTGGACGTCACATTTCAGTTGCTCATCTTCTTCATGGTGACAGCCTCGTTCAGCATGCAGAAGGCCTTTGATGTGCCTCCGGCAAAGAATACAGACGGAGTTTCCACGGCCGTTGTTGTGCCTCAGGAATCGGAAACCTCGGCCGTGAAAGTTCAGGTCGATGCTGACAACACGATGTTCGTTGAAGAAACCAAAAAGGCGACGACCTTTCGAGAACTGCTGGAACTGCTGAAGCAGGAAAAAGGCTCCAGCAGTGATGTCACCGATGTGGATCTGGAACTGCATCCGGATTCCACCCATGAGGCTCGGGTGATCGTTATCGATGCAGCTACTCAGGCCGGATTTACGCGAGTCAGGAACAGAATCATCGAATGGTAGTGAATGCCCTGCCTGCAGCGGGGCCTGTTGATTCAGGTCAGCATTCAAAACCATTCAGCAAACACGGGAAAACACAGACGGGACAAGACTGTGGCAGACAAACCTTCTGATAAATCGGATAAAGACCCGGAAAAAGAACGGCAGCAGCTTGCTGAGCGTGCCGCGCAGCAGCTCAAACGTGGTCGACTTTCCGCCTTCTCTGATCGCCTGACCGGGGGACCTGTCAGGAACGAAGATCAGAAGATTTCCCGGTCACCGGCCGTGCTGCTGCTGACAGGAACCACTGTCGTCTGTTTTCTGCTGGCCGGAATCTTCTGGTTTATCAACCAGAGCAATGTTGAAGAACGCCTGCTGAAGGAAGCCCAGGGCTTTCTGGAACAGCAGAAGTACCTCGACGCAGAAGCACGCTTCATTCAGTTTATTGCTCAATACCCCAAAACTGACTCAACCGCTGCTGCTCGTATCGGTCTGCACAGAACTCGAGTGGAAAAGTACATCCGCACTGATACTCCCGATGTCATCAAGGGGATGGCGGAATTCCGTGAGCTGGAGTCAGAGTGTCGGGAACTGCCAGGTTTCAGCGAACTGCAGGATACGCTCAGGCGGTACACAGACCGTTTGTCTTATGCAGCGGCGATTGTGGCTGAATTGACGCAGTCTGAAGAGGCGTTGACTGTCAGCCGCGAGGCCCTTGACCTGCTGAAACGCTATACACCTGACGGTGTTCCTCAGTCCCGTGAACAGTTCCTTGTTGATCGGCAGCGTATCGCTGAGGGCGCCATCGCTCGTAAACTCACGTTTCAGGCCACCACAGAAAAGATCGCAGCATTACTGGCTGCTGGCGACACCGCGTCCGCAATCGCAACTCGGGAAGAACTGATTCAGCGATTCCCGACTCTTGCTGAGGACAAGGATGTGCGGAAGATGCTGACCGACATCCTGACTCGCGAGAAGGAACTTGTGGTACGGACAGATCTTGGACGCGATGCGGTCGCTGCTGACCCGGCTCGCGAACAGCTGCCCGCTCTGACTCTCGCACTTCGTACTCAGGCAGCTTCCGACCTGACATCGCAAAGTCGTTTTCTGGTGACATTCGGCAGAGATTCCTGCTGGTCCGTGGATGCTGACACCGGAGATCCTCGGTGGCGCCGCGTAGTCGGCACGAACGCGCCCTTCGCACCCCTGCCCGTTGAAGGATCTCGCCAGGGTGTGCTGGTCTACAGTACTCAGTTCGAGCAACTGCAGATGCTGGCTGAGGACACCGGTGAGGTTCTTTGGCGACAGACTCTCGAGTCCCGGCCATCCGCTCCGCCAATCGTCGCCGCAGGTACAATCTTTATCACCACCGCAAGCAACGAACTCTGGCAGATTGCTGCTGACACCGGTCGGGCACTTGCCAAACTCAAATTCCCGCAGGCCATCACTGGTCCACCGGCTGTTTCACCTGATGGTCTGTTCATGATCATTCCGGGAAATCAGATCATGGTGTATACCATCGCTCTGAATCCTTTCGGCTGCCTTGCCGCCTCTCAGATCCCTCATGGCCCAGGCAGCATCCGCGTGCCCCTTGTAACGGCGGGCAGATACTTCCTGATGTGCGACAATCAGAGCGCAGCAAAAGCTCGGGTTCAGGCGTTACAGCTTGATGAACAGTCCGGACAACTGACGGCAGTCTCTGAGAATCTGGTTGATGGCCAGGTACAGGATCCATTGTTGCTGCGTGGCTACGAACTTTTCGTTCCATCCACCCCCCAGCGAGTCACGGCGTTTCGAGTCAGCGACGAACCCGGACAGCCTCCGTTGTCGCTGGTGGGATCAAATCAGCTGGAAGAGGGACTGCAGACACGAATGTTCCTGATGGCCGGTCCCGGTGGACAGGTTTGGCTGGCCGGCAGAGATCTTCGCAAATTCCGCACTCTGGCCAACGCCGTGGAGCTGGATTCTGGACTGACCGCGGAAGGTATTCATACGCAGCCGATTCGTCTGCTGGAGGATTCCGCTTTCCTGACGACTCGTACGGCCGTGTCCGACTCAACATTTTTTACTCGCGCCGACCGCGAGCAGATGCAGGGGATCTGGCGTACTGCGATCGGGTCGCGGATCGTCGCACTTGCTCCCTCAGCCGGTGGAGAATCGCTGCTGGCCATCACCGATTATGGTGAATCCTATCGCGCACCGTTTGCTGACATGCAGAAGCCGGGGTTCCTTGTGGAGTCGGTCAGCCGTTTTCGGCTGCCGGATAAACTGGCATCGACCATTGATGGACTGGTACTGAACGATGGTCGTCCCGCTGCCTGGGCCGGTCTTCCTGAGCCTTCCATGTGGACATTCACAACAACGGGGCAGCTGGAACAACGCTGGGTACTTCCGGGTGCACCGCAGGTTCCTCCTGTGACAATCAACGCTGGTGCTGTCTTCGCATTACCCGGTCGACTGCATATCACGGGACTCTCAGGTGGTCGCACCGCCGAGGATTATCTGTCCGCTCAGACTCAGGACAAGCAGCAGCCATGGAAGGCGCTGGTAGCCCTGTCAGAGACACAGATACTGGCAGTCACGGCTGCGAACGAGTTTGTTCGTGTGGAGTATCGTGATACGCCACGACCGCAGCTTGCGGAATTGAGCGTGACAAAGTTTCCTCACACTATCGAAGTTTCTCCCACTGCCGCAAACGGATATCTGTTTGCAGCTACGACGGATGGCAAGCTGCTGATGATGCAGGGTGGCAGCCTCGAAATACTCGCTGAGGCTCCGCTGGGTGGTGCTCCATCAGCGGCTCCGCGATCTGCTGGCGACGTAGTGATAGTGGAAGTCGCGGGACAGGCAGCAAAGGTCTTTCGCATGCAGGGTGGGTTGATGCAGACGGCTGAACTGCCACTGGATGGCTTTGCACTTGCTGGAAACCCACTGGTGGTTGATGACGGCCTGCTTGTAGCACGAACCGATGGAATGCTGGCAAAACTTGACAAGGCTGGCGTTCCAACCGGTGTTTCCATGTCGCTCGGGCAGGCTGTGCAGTCCGGACCGGCACGATTTGGAAGTCAGATCGTGATCACAGGAATGGATGGCAGCATTTACGCGGTTGATCCGGCACTCCGACGATAACAGCAGGTTTGTGTTCATGACACGCAGATTCCTCAGACTTCTGAATTCCCGAAACAGCATCGTCGTGTGGCTGCTGGCTATCGCTGCTGCATTGCTGTTCAGACTGGACTTGCGCGCCGACGAAAATGTTGCAAAAACAGAACTGCCAAAGCTTGCGGAAATGCCTTTGCCGTCAGCTGAAGCTCTGTTGCGGGCGGACCTTGACGACAAGGAATTTGACTGGGTGGTCCTGAAGGCTGGAACTCCGGAAGACCGCCGAGTCGTCGTTGTGAATCCTCTCGATTCCCGGCCCGATATTCTGGGAAAGCAGGACGAAGAATATAAGAAGCTGGAAGCATCTCGCCCCCAGAACGCAAAAGATCGCGAGCAGCGGCTGAAGCGACTGAAGAGCCTGAAAAGGCTGATGTTTACGCTGCCCGGCGACCTGACGGAATACGCCGTGCCGGTGGAGCAGGTTGATCAGATCCTGTATTTCGAGGATCTGATGCTGCTGGTTGTGGATCAACTGCTGGAAAAAGCAGACTACAGAACTTCCTATGAACTTCTGCTGCGTGTTGAAACCGAACTCCCGAAATGGGAGAAATCCGTTCCTCGATTCGAGCGTTTGTTGCTGAATGAGGCACGCACTCGCGCTGCAGCAGGCGAGATCTATGCGGCACTCGCACTGCTTGACCAGGTCTGGCAGCGCAACCCACAAAGTACCGAGTTGCCAATCCGCCTTGGTGAGTTGGTACGCCCCATGATCGCTGACGCTGTGGGAAAGGAAGACTATCGAAAAGCCCGCTATCTGATTGATCGTGTACTCCGACTCTTTCCGCAGCATGACGTTGCTGTCGCTGCTCAGACAGAGTTGGAAACCCTCAGTCAGAGTTTCCTGGACAAGGCTACCGCCAGCAGTCAGCAGAAGCAGCATGCGGAAGCGGCTGCGCTGGCACGCCGCGCTGAAGCGGTCTGGCCCACAAAAGGAAATGGACGTGCTTCCTTTACTCAGTTGTTTGCCCGCCATCAGGTCCTGAGGGTTGGTATCAATGATCCGCAGGGGGCTTTCATCCACCCGGCTCCGCTCGAAACAGCAGAACGCCTTGATGAACTTGCTCAGGTCAGTCTGTTTGAGCCTTCATCAGCCGATGAACTGACCTATTTCCGCTCGGGCTTCTTCGAAGTCTGGGACCCCACAGACCTCGGCCGTGAGGTCGTATTTACTCTCCGCGAAACCAAACCTGCATGGCAGACTCAACCACTGTTGACAGCCAATCAGGTGGCAGAAGCCATCGGACATCGAATTGATGCTCGCAGCCCGCTTTACAGCTCCCGTCTTGCATCGTTTGTGTCTGAAATATCTGTCCGGTCTCCAACGCAGCTGCGAATCCGCTTTTCACGTGTCCCACTCAGCATCGAATCTCTGCTGCGTTTTCCGGCCACCGAAACAGCACGTCCCGGCAGTGAGCCAGCAACTGCAACCCAGAGTAATACAGCGCCACGACTGATTGCAACACGGTTCGGCCGGCAGCCGGAGTCGGGCAACAAGTCTTCCTGGCTGCGTGGGATTCCCGAGCCCGATGGGCTGGATGCCAGCAAGTACCACGTTGCAGAGATTCAGGAACAGAAATATGACGACCGCAATCTCATGATTCAGGCATTCATACGAGGTGATCTGGACTATATTCCTCGGCTGTTGCCCTGGGAAATTGACGCATTCCTCGCTTCAGACTTTCAGGTGAAGAAATACGCACTGCCAATGACGCATGTGCTGGTATTTAACCCACGATCAGAACGCATCACCAACGCTCAGACGCGCCGAGCCCTCTCATTTGCCATTAATCGCGAAGGGATTCTGCGATCGACTGTGCTGCGTGATGATTCCATGAAGCATGGAAGACCAACCAGTGCCGCGTGGCATCTGCGGAGCTATGCAACCGAACCTCGCGAGCCGGCGCCGCGATTCAACCTCAGACTGGCCTATGCACTGCGGTTTGCCGCCGAGCAGCAGCTGAGAATCGCTGAGCTCATGAAACTCACAGACGAAGCTCGGGAAAAAGCCCGAGTTGAGAAGATCAACTTCGATTCGGAACTGTTCCGCAAAAACACCAAAGTCGATTACATCAAGCTGCCTCGACTGCGATTTGTTGTCGAGCCCGGGGAAGTTCCAAAGGCTGTTGCTGAACGAATGGTCGCCTACTGGAGTAAGATCGGATTTGAAATTGATGTGATTCAGGGAGACCAGCCAGGGAAGCCCCTTGCCGACACGGAGTGGGACTTCTGTTATCGTCAGGTAAGAATGGAAGAGCCTCTGCTGGAGCTCTGGCCCGTACTGGCAAACGATGCCACATTTGATATGTCTCGACTGGGCCTTTACCCGGACTGGATGCGCCAGGAACTGGTGGGGCTGGACTACGCGTCCAGCTTCCTTGATGCACAGGAAAAGCTGTTCACAATCCATCGACACATCGCTGCTCAGGCCTTCCTGATTCCGCTGTGGGAGGTGGATGAGTACGCCGTGATGCGAAAGAATGTTTCCGGGGTACCAACCGAACTGATGTCGGTCTACCACAACGCAGAGCGATGGATGATCAAGCCATGAGAATACCTGCTGTCAGTCTGACACTTCTGCTGGTACTTTCAGGCGCAGTACTGTCTGTTTCGCGCGCACAGGAAACTCCCGCAGCAGCCACTGCACCGAGCGCTGCAACTGCACCTGCGCAGACCGTCCCAGCGGCGGCCCCCGCAGCGACTCAAGCTGCGGAAACTTCGGGAAAGACTGCTGCCACGATAGATAAAACACCGTTGCAGCAGCGGCCCTATCGCGTCACTGTTGAAGTCGGGTTCAGTGGTTCCGAAGCCGGTGACCCACAGCTCAGATCGGAAGTCGTACGCCAGATTCGCGACGGATTCCAGCGGATGTATGGAGCCATGTGGAACGCTGCTGTCAGGGAATCAAACTGGTTTGTTCCCGGTACTGCAGAAGCTCTTGAACGACTTGAAGTGTCCCAGCTTGAAACTCGTTACACCGAGAAAGACGCAGAAAAGGTGCTTCTGATCGCGGTGGAATGCCATCGCGACGGATTTGATGTCAGTTGCCGGGAACATGACGTACGGATTCAGGAATTGACCCCACTGATTTCTCGAAGTGTGTTTACCGCAGATGCCGTGGCCCATGCCGCCTGCGAGCTCGGTCGAGACAGCTTTCGCCCAATCCTCCTCTACACAGCTCAAACTCTCGATAAGTCAGAACTCGAATTCATCGTTCAGGCAGGAATGATTATTCCGCCGGATCCCAGTGCCGCACAGTTGCGCGAAGGCGATGTACTGCGGACGTTCCTGCGGCAGATGGATCGCAAGAACCCTGATAAAGTGAAGCTGTTGCAACGACTGGACCTCTGCTACGTGCGTATTACGGCATTCAATCAGGTGCTCGGAGCCGCTGGGCTGCCGGCTGATGAGCAGGCGGTTCAGGCAGAAGGTATCGAAAGTGCTCCATCACTGGGCTGGCAGGATTCATCGCGAGCACGCGGGGTGCTGCTGTCCCATGGACTGGTACCCTTCGGAACCAAGGGACGCAATCTGCAGCAGATCGGTGTGCGGCAAAGACCCATCGCCGACTCCAGCCGAGTGCGTTTGGTGCTGCAGAATCGACCGGACAGGCCACTGATCTGCCTGCGAGTCGATCAGGTGGCAAAGCTGCGACAGACGGACGCCAATGCAACTCCACCTGTGCGAATCCTCACTGATCGCCGTGGCGAATTGATCCTGAAGACTGACCCTGAAAATCCAACTTTCTGGCTCTATGCCTACAGCGGCAGCACTCTGCTGGCTCGTGTGCCCTACGCACCCGGACTGATCCCCATGGACACCGTAAAGCTGCCCGATGACTCGATACGCCTTGGAGTGGAAGGCGACCTCTATCTGCTCCGCGACGAACTGGTCGACATGGCAGCTGAAAAAGCCGTACACATGAGTCTCGCGAAAAAAGCCTCAGAGGCAAAAAATGGACCCGGATTCCTCGAAGCTGTCGCTGCTATGAACGAGTTGCCGGGAAAGGAAACTTTCGGCCTGAAACTCAATGAAATTCGAGCACCGGCCGTCGATCGCGCCGTGCAGACAAAGAACTCTGCGGCAAAACGACGAATTGAATCGCTGATCGGGAAAATGTCTGACTCGCTCACGAAGTACTTCGCCCCCGAAAAACGCGTTGCGGAGGCTGATGAACTGGTGAAGCTGCGAAAGGCCGCGGGATTGCCGGAAGAAGAACCTGCCGGGGCCTCAGCCCCTGCGCCTGTTCGCCCTCCCGGCAGCACCCCCTGAGTAGACGCATGCAGGTCCTCTATGAAGACAATCACCTGTATGTAGTGAGCAAGCCCGCTGAACTGGCGACGATGGGTGCACTGCCGGGAGTACCAACGGCGCTTGAACTTGCCAAAGCAGACATTGCTGAACGGTATCAAAAACCCGGGGCGGTCTACCTGGGAGTTGTCAGCAGGCTGGATGCAGCCGTGACGGGCGTGCTGATCTTCGCTCGTACATCCAAGGCTGCCGCAAGACTGAGCGCACAATTCCGCGAGCGAAGTACAGAAAAAACCTACCTCGCCCTTACCAGTCACGCGCCACGGGAAAAGTCAGCAACCGTACGGTGCTGGCTGAAAAGAGATGAACGCAGAAAACTGACCGTTGCCGCTTCGCAGAATGATCCCGACGCCCAACTCTGCAGTCTCAGTTACCACACCATTGCAGAGCGGGACGGGATGCACCTGCTGCAGGTTTCACTGGAGACAGGACGAAAGCACCAGATCAGAGCACAGTTCTCCGCACTGAACATGCCAATCGCAGGCGATCGTCGTTATGGCAGCAGATTATCGTTCCCTGCTGGAATCGCACTTCACGCCGTCGCACTCAGAATTCAGCACCCTGTAATTCCGTCTGAGTGCAACTTTGTGGCTCCATTGCCAACCTACTGGCCGCGGTGGATTAACCCAGTTGTGCAGTCAGCATTTCAGACGACTCTTCCGCGTCCGTCAGGAAGTCCAGATTAAATTCGGCCGGATTCAGGAAAGGACGAAGTTTATCCAGAGCTTTCAGCTGCAGCTGTCGGACCCGTTCCTTGGACACGCCCAGATCAGCAGCAATCTCTCTCAGAGTGCGAGCATCGCCAGTACTGCCACCAAGACCAAAGCGGTGCAGCAGGATCTGATATTCGCGAGGATCAAGCACTTCCGGAGCCTGACGCAGCAGCTCCTTGACAACGGCCTCGGGATCAGCACAGATTGGTTGCTCAGTATACTCCTCAGGAACCTCGGTCAGAATCTCTGCCGACGTCACAGGAAACCGCTGCAGTCTTCGCTGGCGGACTTTCCATGCCCGGAAAAAGTGTCGTTGGATCGAATGAGTCGCATAAGTACTGAAGCGGAACCTTCGGGAGTAATCAAACCGATCAATTGCCCCCAGCAGGATCATGCTGCCATCACTGCTGTACTCCTCAACATCGTGCACAGATGTGGAGAATTTCCGTGCAATGGAGGCCACCAATCGCAGATTTGATCGCACTAATTGACTGCGAATCTGCTCCGACAGATCCAGCATGCAGCGAATTTGCCGCACCAGTTCGGCCGTCGCATCGTCTGGATTCAGTCGACTTCGCAGACAATTTGCTCGAAAACGCAGCAGGTTCATGGCCCGAAACAGAATTTGTTCCTGAGCAAAGGTCAGCAACGGGTCACAGGACATCAACATCGAGCTGTTGCTCTCGCTGCCCGATTCAGTCGCCAGTCTGGCCGATTCTGTGGCCGAAGCCTTCAGAACGTTCAACAGTTGCTGGGCGACCGCGACCGGTTCCTGGTCCCCTTCGAGATCCTCAAATTCCGCTGCGTAAATGAAGCGGATCTCTGTTTTCAGCAAACTTTCTGCTTCTCTACGAGTCGCCAACGCAAGGGTTGGATCAATTGTTTGGGCTTGCTTCACAGTGCTGGACGTTCGTGCTCGGGACACTCGTCGTTTTGCAGAACAAACGCTCATCGCTCAGCTCCGTTTCAAATCGTTCTTCAGTTGTCAGATCGGCACCACGAAACGTCCACATCATACATATTCGTTCATTTTCACTCAACCGTGAACGATTCATCAGATTAACAGTTTTGCGGAAAAATCAAAATAAACTACATAAAAACGCTTTTTTGAATTCAAAAAAACGATCACTGAACGAAAATACGTGCACGTCACCCCAAAGAAAACGTTCACAACAATCTCGCCGGCCACGACGCAATTGAACGTTTCTCTCCCCGGAATCCTGACTCCTGAAAAGCCCCACCCCATGAAAACAGTCCTTCAGCAATCCGTTCCCGATATTCGAATTCAGACGATGAACGAAGCAAACGTTCATCGCAGCGGCAGCTTTGTGCTGTACTGGACGACGGCCTCCCGCAGACTCAACTGCAATTTCGCACTCGATCGGGCCCTTGAGCACTGCCGCTCGCTCGACCGCCCACTACTGATTTTCGAGCCTCTGCGGTGTGACTATCGCTGGGCCAGTCGCCGACTGCACTCTTTTGTTATTCAGGGAATGCGCGATAACGCGGAAACCGCAGCACGTTTCGGCCATGCCTACGTGCCGTGGGTGCAGCGAGACGTTGGTGGTGGCAGTGGCTTGCTGCAGGATCTTGCTGCGAAAGCCTGCGTGATTGTGACGGATGATTACCCCTGCTTCTTTCTGCCTCAAATGGTCCGTGCAACGGCGAGGCACCTGCCCGTACGACTGGAGGCCGTAGACTCCAACGGCCTGCTGCCCATGCGAGCTACGGACCAGATTTTCCCCACGGCCTATGCATTTCGCAGGTTCCTGCAGAAAAACCTGACACCACACCTCACCACTCAACCACACCCAAATCCGCTGTCAGACCCAAAGATTCCTCGGCTGACCGAATTGCCTGCTCTTTTCGGCCATCGACCTGGTCTCTGCAGCAGCAGTGAACTGGAAAACCCGGCCAGTTGGATGGATTCGATCCCGATCGATCAGGAAGTTCGGGAAACAGGTTCGGTTGGGGGTTCGAACACCGCTCGGCAGTGCCTCACTCAGTTTCTCAGCCACCGACTGGCCAGATACGGCGAAGAGCGAAATGAACCGGACGCCGATGCAGCCAGCGGACTTTCGCCCTGGCTGCATTTCGGCCATATCTCTGTGCATGAAATCTTCAGCCGACTGACGGAACGCGAAAAATGGTCGATCACTCAATTGGGGGACCCCCGCCAGACACGCGGCAGTCGCAGTGGCTGGTGGGGCATGTCAGATTCCACGGAATCGTTTCTGGACGAACTGGTGACGTGGCGAGAACTGGGATTCAATATGTGCTGGCAGGACCGTCGCTATGACCGCTGGGACTCGCTTCCACAGTGGGCCCGCAAAACACTGAAAGAACACGCCGCAGACCCGCGCCCGGAGATTTATTCCCACGAACAACTCGAGTCAGCAGCCACTCGCGACCACATCTGGAACGCAGCCCAGCGGCAGCTGCTGCGGGAAGGGCGGATGCAGAACTATCTCCGTATGCTGTGGGGTAAGAAAGTCCTTGAATGGTCGCCTCAGCCGCAACAGGCACTCGCTTCGTTGATTGAACTCAACAATAAATACGCTCTCGATGGGCGAGACCCCAACTCTTACTCGGGTATCTTCTGGGTCTTCGGACGCTACGACCGAGCATGGGGCCCGGAACGCCGAATCTTTGGGAAAATCCGCTACATGACCTCTGACAGCACCGCCAGAAAACTGGATCTCAAACGCTATCTGCAGACATACGGACGCTGACATCGGCGGAATCTGCCGCAACCACAGCGCCCAGGATCGGCAATTCCGATTCCCGGACAGATCTTGAGTGGAGTTTCAGTAATCCTCGCCTGCTGCAAAGAATTTGAAGCTGCAGCTGACGACTTTGCCGATATTTCCCCATGGCTGCTTTCTGCAGGCCGATTTTTCTCGGACCATCCCGAATGCGAGCGTACTGTGCGAGACTTCAGCGCCCTGTTGCCGCCACACACTGTGGCCTGCCTGAAACTGGCCAATGACGGACGCCGGTTTCCGTTTCGTCCGCTGACCTCCGGACACTGCCTGATCGGCAGCGGAGCCGCCTGCGATCTGCGACTCGGTGAATCCGGCATCCCTTCGCTGCACTCTTCAATCGAACTCGCAGGCGGTGCCGCTCGCGTCACCCTGCTGGCATCGGCACCCGCACTCTGCATCAACGGGCAGGCCGTCAGCCATGCCGACCTGCATGATGGAGACCTCCTGGAAATTGGCGATTTCCGAGCTGTCTTTCATTTTTGTGCGCCAGCCCAGCAGCCTGATTTACAGTCCAACTCAAAGACACAGGACTCCGCAGTTCAGGAAAGACTACTCGAATTGGCTGCCACCGCACGGTCAGCAGCACAGGAATCCGGTCCGGCTGTTCCCGAACTTCCGGTTGCCCCCGCATCGCGACAGGATCTCGAAGATCCGGATGCAGACGACCTGATCCTCAGACTGGACCTCCTTGATCGTCGAGTTGAGGATTCTGCAAAAGTACTGAGAGAACTGGTCCGGCAGCAGCGGATTGTTGCGGACGTCCTGCAGAGGATGGCCGTTCAGCTCGAACAACTGGCTACGGGTACCTATCCCGTTACACCGGCGCGCCGAGCCAGTGCCTGAGATCGATGGTGCCGCATCGCAGGCTCGGGGGGCCACACATCTGCACAAAGAAACACCGCACAAAAACTGTACAGACCCATCGGTCCGGAATTCCGGGAATCAGGGTTTAGGTAATCCACAGTTGTGCCGGCTGCATGGTCGATTGACAGTCTGGGCTTCCGATGCCATATATGCGTTTGTCGGAGGCATTCGGCGCGGTTTGCGGTTGATTTTCCCGCAGTTTCGTCGAAGAGTTCTGTGACCCTCGAGGTGTTTGCGATAGCCGGGTATTTCCTGGCAACCGCAGCGGCTCGTGGAACTGGGGATCTAAACTGGTGATCGGGATGTTTCGGTACGAAAGAGAGAGGGCGATGAAGAACGTTTTGAAGTTTGTGGCGGTGGCCGCGGTTGCTGCCGGGCTGTTCGTTTCCAATGGATCTCAGGCTGTCGCTCGTCCGAAGTACAAGGACGTCATGAGCGCCAACTATGCTGAACTTGCCAAGAAGCATGGCACTGACGGCAAGCTGACCTGCGCTGTTTGCCATCCGGATAAGGACAAGAAGATCCGCAATAATTACGGCGCTGAGTTCGGTAAGGCTCTGACAAAGAAGAATGAATCTGACGAAGCGAAGATCAAGGAAGCTCTGACGAAGGCAGAAGCTGGCAAGAGCGCAACGGAAGGCAAGACCTTCGGCGACCTGATCAAGGCCAACGAACTTCCGGGAACAGCTGAAGCTGCCAAGTGATTCTGTTGGCTTCGTGTTGTTCAGCAGTAAAGTTGGGGGGCTGACTTTGGTCAGCCCCCTTTCTCATCCAGGAATTGCCAAAAAACCGCGTTTTACACAACTTTTATCGATTGAACGACGATACCGGCCGTGATAATCTGCTCGGTCCGGGGTATGCCTTCCAACCCAGCTTTCCGAAGCTGTTCTGCCCGGCAGGCCGTTTTTGCCCATTTTGTGACTCTTTTTTGCGGCAGCGAACAGGTTCTGATTGTGTCCCAATCCGACCCTTCGCGGGAAATCTCGAACAATCATGAGTACTCTGAAAAAGAACAAGCGAATCAAGCGGGCCTCCCTCGTAGAGCTTTACGGCGACTTGAAGCCGGGGCGTGGCAATAAAAAGACGGAACGCGGCAAAGCCAAGTACCTTGGTGGTAACGGCCGCAAGACAACCGGCATTTCCAAGCGGGTTTACCGTCGTAATCTGAAGCGCATTCAGGTCGTAGAGAATGGTACTGTCGTTTCACGACGTGTGCCGGTTCGTCTGATCCGCTCTGGGGCTATCACCAAGCCACTGGCTCAGGACCCGTTTGCACTTCCGGAAAACAACTGATTCCCGGAAATCCGTGTCCCTGCATCATTCTTTGATATCGAACCCGCGACCTGTCGTCGCGGGTTTTTTCATGGCTGACACAGAATCAGCGTTTCAGCAAATCGCACATACTGGAAGGGGCCATCAGGTTGATCTGGCGCCCATTGAACCTAGGATGACAGCACATTCGATTGCATGCATCGCCGACTGTGGCGGACTGTCTGCCGAAATCCCTGTCTGGTCTCTTCAGTACCCCTCGACCTACTCTCTCAGACTCACTTGAACATGCCTACTGCAGAGCAACTTCAACTGCTTGTTTCCAATGTCATTGAACCGCTGACCCAGCGTCCACTCGGCGAACTGCGGATGGTTCGAGATGCCTTTGTGAACGGCACGGATGCCCGTATCCGCCTGGAACTCCCGACACCAGCATGGCCAAACGCGAAGGCTCTGGAGGAACTGGTTCGCCAGCGAATCCGTTTCGCCGCCCCTGATCTCCAGGTTCGCATCGAAGTGCATTCCACGGTGCGGGGCAAGGATACGGGTGGGCGAATCGGGCTGAACGTCCACAATGTCATCGCTGTCGGCAGTGGCAAGGGTGGGGTTGGCAAAAGCACCGTGGCCGCTGCGCTCGCCTGTGGCCTGCATTCCTTCGGCTGTCGCGTGGGACTGATGGATGCCGACGTCTACGGCCCCAGTATTCCTCACATGATGAATGCCGATGGAAGACCGGCAGCCAGCGAAGTTACGGACAATGAAGGCAACCGCATGATGCGGATGGAGCCAGTGGATGCCGACGGTGTGAAACTGATGTCGATGGGGTTCTTCATCGAGCAGGGGCAGTCGGTGGTCTGGCGCGGTCCGATGCTGCACAAAGCGCTGACTCAGTTCCTGAAGGACACTGACTGGGGTGAGTTGGACTATCTGATCATTGACCTGCCACCCGGTACCGGAGACGTGGCGCTGACACTCGCTCAGCAGGTGGGGTTGGCTGGTGCCGTTGTTGTCTGCACTCCACAGCAGGTCGCTCTGCTGGATGCCATCAAAGCTGTGGACATGTACCAGAAGGTCAGCGTGCCGATTCTCGGATTCATTGAAAACATGACGGGCGAGATTTTTGGACGCGGCGGTGTCCAGAAAGTCGCAGCCGAAATGAAGATACCGTTCCTCGGCGAGATTCCTCTGAAGGCCTGCATCCGGGAATATGCAGACAGACGCCAACTCATGCAGATGCTGCAGGAGGAAAATCCTGCGAGGGAAGATCTTCGTACCGTCTGCCAGAACGTAGCTGTCCAGATCTTCAAAGAACTCATTCGATCTCCTGCCGGCCCCGTTCTTGAAATTCTCTGAGGCGTACCGTCGCGGACCGTACGATCGGAACAGAAGGGGATGCCATGGGGTTGTCGCTCGAGGAGATCTTTGAAGAGTTCGCAGACCTGGACCGTGAGGACCAGTCGAAGTATCTGCTGGAACTGGGTGACGCGTTGCCGGATTTTCCGTCCGCACTGCGTACTGACACCAACCGCGTCTATGGTTGCCAGAGTCAGGTCTGGCTGTCAGCTGATGTTTCCGGCTCGGGCGAAACTGCCCGGCTGAGAATCCTTGCAGACAGTGATTCGAATATTGTGCGCGGTCTGATTGCTATTCTGCAGTCGGCCTATGATGGGCTGACTGCAGCGGAAATCCTGACCTTCGACATTCAGGCTGTCTTCCGACAACTCAACCTGCAGCAGCACATCTCACCACAGCGAAGAAACGGTCTGCGTGGGATGGTCGAGCGGATTCAGTTAATTGCCGGTCGGCATGCCGTCATTGCCTCGGCTCAGGCTGCCGAAAATGTCAGCCTGCCTGCCCCCCTGCCACTCTGTCCGGCCCCACGATTTGATGCACTCCACGTCCGCCGACAATTCCCGGTGCTCAACAGACCCCTGGGAGATGGACTGTTCCCGGTCTATCTCGACAGTGGTGCATCCGCCCAAAAACCTGCCTGCGTTATTGCAAAGGAGCGGGAAGTCGAAGAGCAGTACTACGCAAACGCTCATCGTGGTACGTACCAGTTCGGAGTTCGTATCGACGAAGAATACGAGTCTGCCAGACAATTGATCGCAGATTTCATCGGCGCTCAGTCGGCCGATGAGATCGTATTCACCGCCGGAACAACTGTCGGACTTAACATGATTGCATCCGGCTGGGCTGCCCCGCGTCTTCAACCCGGCGACGAGATTCTGACTACGGTGATGGAGCATCACGCAAACTTCGTCCCGTGGCAGCAGGTCGCGATTCGAACGGGGGCCCAACTGAAACTCATACCGCTGACACCCGATGGCAGGCTGGATGCAACGGCATTTGATACCGTTTTCACAGAACGCACAAAGGTGGTGGCCGTCACAGCGATGTCCAATATGCTCGGCACCATCAATCCCATCCGAGAAATTGCTCGTCGCTGTCGTCGCGTCGGAGCCTGCCTCGTCGTCGACGGTGCTCAGAGTGTCCCCCATTTTCCAACCAGCGTTGCGGCTGACGATATCGACTTCCTGGTCTTCAGCGGTCATAAGACCTATGGTCCAACAGGCGTAGGTGTGCTGTACGGACGTCGGTCACGGCTGGAAGAAATGGAGCCAGTGGTCTTTGGCGGACACATGATTTCTGAGGTAGCTATCGATCGCTCCACCTGGTCCAGCCCTCCGGCAAAGTTCGAAGCAGGCACAATGCCGATTGTGCAGGTCATCGGCCTCGGAGCAGCAATTCGCTGGCTTCAGCAGATTGGGCTGGCCGCAGTGCACCAGCACGAGGAAGAACTCACGCGACAGCTTTACGCGGGTCTTCGCGAAATACCCGACCTGCAGATCTTTGGCCCGGCGCCTGAACACCGCGGGGGCATTATCAGTTTCCGCATTCCCGGAATCCATCCGGAAGATCTGGCCGCGATACTGGATGTCCACGGCGTATTCACTCGACACGGACATCACTGTACGATGCCACTCCATAACTATCTGACCATTTCAGGTTCAACGCGAGTCAGTTTCGGCGCCTACAACACCAGTGAAGATGTGCAGGCGTTTCTTCGCGCGCTCCACAAGGCTCGACTGCAACTGCTGTCTTAAAACTGACTGCCGCACCCGCATCACAGCAGATTCGGGCAGTTGCTCACTGCCCGATTCAATTGTTGGTCCTCGCGCTCTCAGACTCCCGGAACTTCAAAGCCACCGCGATAGGACTTCGTCAGCAGTCGATCAGCTGCCGGCAGATTTGTCCGGAAACTCTCGGCATTCCACTCGATCGTCATTCCCGGCAAGCGAGCCGCCACATTGCCCAGTTGAACGGTTTCAGTCAGGGGACCTGCATAATCAAACCCGTCCGTTGTTTTCTGTCCGGCAAGTACGGCATCCACCCATGCGTGCCAGTGACTGGCACCAGCCACTTCAGGCAGTTTGTAATCTGCAAACCTGTCCGCGGGATACAGCTGTGGCATGCCGACATGCGGAAGAACCATGGTTCCCGCCTCGCCAATAAACAGCGAGCCGGCCGCCGGAAGCTGCCTGTCGGCCGGCATCCCGGCAAGCTCTGCGGGTGGTTTCAGACCACCATCACGCCAAACCACTTCAATTGGTCCCGTTGTGTACTTTGTTCCCCGAAACTTCCACGTAACGGTCTCCGGCCCCGGCCAGACCTCACTGGTCGTCCCCGAGTTTTCCGCATGAATACTGATGGGATGGCGAATACCAAGGGCTGTGAACACCGGATCCAGAATATGACAGCCAAAATCACCAAGCGCGCCTGAACCAAAATCCTGCCAGTCACGCCACTTGAACGGATGGTAGACGTCTGCGGCAAACGGACGTTCCTGTGCTGCCCCCAGCCAGAGATCCCAGTTCACACCAGCCGGAACTTCTGCAGCTGCCGGCCGATCTGTCCGCTGGCAGTACTGCCGTCCCTGCACCCCTACCCATGAATGCACCGCCTGCACTTTTCCAATCGCACCATCCTGAATCAGACGTACTCCCAGACGATACTCTTTCGCAGAATGAATCTGATTCCCCATCTGAGTAATGACGCCGGCTTTCGCCGCCATCTGGTTCAGCTGACGAGCCTCCCAGACGGTGTGCGTCAGCGGCTTCTGGCAGTAAACATGCTTCCCCATCTTCATCGCTGCCATTGCCACGGGAGCATGCATGTGATCCGGAGTTGAAACAATCACAGCATCGAACCCGGTGCCAAGCTGGTCAAACATTTCACGATAATCGGCCCAGTGCTTCACTCCCGGATAAGCGGCATCCGCCTTATCAAAACGCGAAGAATCAATGTCACAGAAGCCCGCAAAATGCACGCCATCGTGAGTCCCGATGTTGTTCAGATCCGACCAGCCCATACCGTTCACACCAACCGCCGCAACATTCAGTTGCTTGTGGCGATTGGCAGCCCGCAGCACTCCCGGTGCCCCAAGCAGACCGGAGAGAGCCACAGACTGCTTCAGAAACTGACGGCGACCTGAGGACTGAGAATTGCGAGACATTGACACGACTCCGTGGCAGGATGCAGCCAACACTAAGTGACTGCGGCGGGCAGAAAACACAGACGCATCACTAATCTTTCCGGAATTACAGCAAAACACAAGCGCAGACCGCGATTACCCACATTTCCTGGTGTGAACAGACCATCTCCACAAGTGGCTCATTGTGGGTGGCGAATTGCCCACGCCTGCTGATACCATATCCGCCGCTTGATGTCTCTCGCTCCGCCGTCAATGTCCCTCCCAGTCCCGGCCACCCTCAGGCAGAATCTGTCATGCTGGCTCATCAAAAACGAATCCGTCCGCACGTCTTCATCAGTGTCGCTCACTGCCTGTTGGGACTTCTCTGCGGCATGTCATCCGTTTCCACCTGCGCCGCAGATCCCGCAGACGCCATCCAGTTCAACCGCGATATTCGCCCCATACTGGCTGCCAACTGCCTTGAATGTCACGGCTTCGATGCTCGAACCCGCAAAGCGGATCTGCGACTTGATACCCCTGAAGGAGCTCGGCAGGAACACGACGGACGCGCTGCAGTTCGCGCCGGCCAACCGGAATCCAGTGAACTCATATCGCGAATTGAATCGGTTGATCCCGATCTGCAGATGCCGCCGCCGGAAACCGGAAAAACACTCACCGCTCAACAAAAACTGCTGCTGCGACGCTGGATTCAGGAAGGAGCTGGCTGGCAGAAGCACTGGTCATTTGAAACCCCGGTACAGTCTCCGCTGCCAAACGTATCTCAACCTGACTGGGTCCGCCAACCCTTTGACACATTCATTCTGCATCGCCTTGAACAGGCTGGTCTGCAGCCGCAACCTGAAGCTGATCGCAGTACTCTGATTCGTCGCGTCTCATTCATCCTGACTGGACTTCCGCCCACTGTTGCGGAACTCGACCGGTATCTTGCTGATCAGTCTCCGGACGCGTATGAACAGATGGTTGAACGCTGCCTGCAGTCTCCCCGGTACGGCGAAGAGCAGGCTCGGCACTGGCTGGATGTCGCTCGCTACGCCGATACCCATGGACTACATCTCGATAATGAACGCGAAATGTGGGCATGGCGTGACTGGGTCATCAGTGCTTTCAATCAGAATCTTCCATTTGACCAGTTCACCACGTGGCAGCTTGCCGGAGATCTGTTGCCCAATCCTACGCTCGAACAGAAGGTCGCCACCGGGTTCAATCGCTGTAATGTGACGACCAGCGAGGGCGGCGCCATCAACGAGGAGTGGCTGTACCGTTACGCAGTCGATCGCACAAGCACAACGATGCAGACGTGGATGGGCCTGACAGCCGGCTGTGCGGTCTGTCATGATCACAAATATGATCCGATTACCTCGCGCGACTTCTATTCCATGTACGCCTTCTTCTATTCGGCGGCAGACCCGGGGATGGACGGCAATATCAGTCGGACTCAGCCCTTCCTGAAAGTCGCGACACCAGACAAACAGAACCTGATCGATGCTGCGTTGGCACGGCTGAAGGCCGCCGATGCAGCCCTCGAGCAGTCATTGGACGCAGCGGAAGCAGCCGGCATGCTCACTGACGAACCGGCAGACCCGCAGGCAGAACGGTCCATCAGCGACCTGATTCTCGACGATGTCCTGCCACCCGGTTCACGAACTCGTAACACGTCCCGCAATGATCCGGTCTGGGTCCGAACAGCACGCTCCGGCGACCAGACCGATGCAAGGTCACTCGAACTGGCGTATGGAGCAGGCTACGATCTGACAATCGACCTTACCCTGATTCCCGTTCCTGTCCCCGCTGCAGGTACACTCTCTGTTGACATCCGGATCGATCCCCATCATCCACCTCGCAACGTCCGGGTTCAGTACGACGATGGTCGGTCGCATCGCTTTGTCTGGACGGATGTTGAAGATACAGCGGGTGGCAAGCGCGAAGGTCGCCTGCCCAGCCCGGGAGTCTGGCATACTCTTGACATACCTCTCGCCAAATCCGGTTCAGCTGAAGGTTCTCGGATTAAAAGCCTTGTTCTCAGCCAGGACGGCGGTCGCGTATTCGTTGACAGTGTCAGAATTTCCGGGCAACTACCGGCTGGTCGCGACCCCCGCGCCTCCTTTACAGCATGGTGGCAGATGTCGAAGGGTACAAATCCCGACGGCATTTCCCCTGAACTTCAGAAACTGCTGAATGCCGGCCCTTCAGAAACTGCCGACGCAGCTCAGGTGAAGCTGCTGAAGCAATTCTGGAGACGAGTAGTGCAGCGATCTTCAGATTCGCCGGTCACCGCGCTGCGGCAGGCTCAGTGGCAAGCCCACGTTCACCATGTCGCACTGCTTGATGAAGTGCCCGGCACGTTCATGTTCACGGATCTGCCGAATCCTCGCGATGCCTTTGTGATGGAGCGGGGGCAGTACGATAAGCCAGGGGCAAAAGTGGAACCCGGGGTACCGGCTGAATTTCCACCCCTTCGCAGTGATTCCGGAGCAGTGCTGCAGGATCGTCGAGCCAACCGCCTTGACCTCGCACGATGGTTCACAGCCGCCGAAAATCCTCTGACAGCGCGAGTGACTGTCAATCGCATCTGGCAACAGGTGTTTGGTACCGGCCTTGTCCGAACCAGCGATGACTTCGGTACCCGCGGCGATCCGCCAAGCCACCCGGAACTGCTGGACTGGCTGGCGGTCGAGTTTCGTAATTCCGGCTGGGATCAGAAGCAGTTCTATCGCATGCTGCTGTCCTCAGCCACTTTTCGCCAGCAGTCAACGGCGACTGAGCTGGCATTGCAGCGGGATTTCGATAATCGGCTGCTGTCGCGAGGCACCAGATTTCGCCTCGACGCTGAACAACTGCGAGACAATGTGCTGTTTGTCAGCGGACTTCTGAATCCTGCCATGGGTGGGCGGGGAGTCATGCCATATCAACCTCCGGATATCTGGGAACCGGTAGGCTACGAAAACAGCAATACCCGGTTCTATCTGCAGGAACATGGCAGTGCCCTGTATCGCAGAAGTATTTACTGCTTCGTCAAACGTACGGCTCCGCCCCCGTTCATGACAAATTTTGATGCTCCCAATCGCGAGCAGTTCTGCAGTCGTCGCGAACGCAGCAATACACCATTACAGGCGTTGCAGCTGATGAATGATGTACAGCACTTTGAAGCTGCTCGTGTGCTGGCCCAGCGACTGCTGGAGACACCGATTGACGACAACGCCCGGATCACGCTGCTGCTGCGAATCGTGCTCGCCCGCGGCCCGGCAGCAGATGAACTGCACATTCTGAAAAAAGCTCTTGAAGCCCAGCGTCAACACTTCACTGCTCATCCTGAAAATGCAACTCGCGTCATCCGGAACGGTGAGGCTCCCGTTGCGGACAACCGGCCCCATGCTGAATTGGCCGCATGGACCATGCTCTCCAGCCTCGTTCTGAACCTTGATGAAACCGTCTGTCGTAACTGACTCAGAAAGTTCCCATATGTTCCGTCGCAGTTTGCTGCTGACTTGCCTTCTGGCCTGCATCGCCACTTCTCAGAACTGTCCAGCTCAGACTCCCGAGGACAGAACTGCCACTCGACGTCCGAATATTGTCTTTATCTTCTGCGATGACCTCACGTGCCAGGCGATCAGTGCCTATGGAGAAAATCGACATTTGCTGGAAACACCAAATATTGATCGGCTTGCCGCTCAGGGGGCCCGCTTCGATCGCTGCCTTGTCACCAATTCCATCTGTGGCCCCAGTCGGGCGACCATCCTGACCGGAAAATACTCCCACAGAAACGGTTTCTACAACAACAGCAACTGCACCTTCGACAGTTCACAGACCACCTTTCCAAAACTTCTCCAGGCTGCCGGCTATCAGACGGCTATGATCGGCAAATGGCATCTCGTTTCTGACCCGACCGGCTTTGACTACTGGCACATCCTGCCAGGGCAGGGCCTGTACTATAATCCACCGATGATTCGCAATGGCGAAAAAGTCAAACTGGAAGGCTACACGACCGATCTGATTTCCGATTTGTCAATTGACTGGCTGAAACAGCGAGATCGTTCGCGGCCCTTCCTTTTGATGAGTCAGCACAAGGCGCCGCACCGCGAGTGGGCCCCCGCTCTGCGACATCTTGGCTGGGACAATGATCGCGTTTATCCAGAACCCCCGACACTGTTTGATGATTTCGCCGGTCGCAGTCGGGCTGTGGCAGATCACGATATGGGCATCGACAGAACTTTCACGGACCTGGATGCGAAACTGCGCCCCGCCCCCAACATGACTGACCAGCAACTGCAGCAGTGGAACGCGTACTACGAGCCTCGCAATGAAAAATTCCGCGCTGCCAACCCGCAGGGCCGGGACCTCGTCCGCTGGAGATACAATCGCTATATGCATGACTATCTCGCCTGCGTCAAAGCTGTTGATGAAAACGTGGGACGACTGATGCAGGCACTTGAGGAGGATGGCTCCGCCAGCAACACTCTGGTGGTGTTCTCCAGTGATCAGGGATTCTTCCTCGGCGAACACGGCTGGTTCGACAAACGCTGGATCTTTGAAGAATCACTGCGAACGCCACTGATGGTCCGCTGGCCCGGAGTCGTCAAGCCGGGAACGGTGCAGAAGGAAATCGTCTCCCTCGTTGACTTTGCCCAGACCTTTCTTCAGGTGGCCGGCCTCGAACAGCCAGCCGATATGCAGGGCCGAAGTCTCCTGCCGATTCTGCAGGGGCAGACGCCCACAGACTGGCGTACCAGTCTGTATTACCACTATTACGAGTTTCCTGTTCCACATCGGGTTCGCCCGCACACAGGTGTGATCACCGACCGCTACAAACTGGTGCACTACTACAAACCGGACATCGATGAGTGGGAACTGCTGGATCGCCAGACAAACCCGGAAGAAACGCGGAATTATTATAACGATCCGGCCTACGCCGATGTTGTGAAGGAACTGCAGGCCGAACTGCAGCGACTGAGAGAGCAGGTTGGCGACACGGCAGAAACACCTCGATCTGCCTATGGCAATCAGCCTTTTGAAGGAGAGCCAGTGAAAGACGGCAGGAAGCCGAACGCTGAAAAGAAACGCGCCAAACAGAACTAAGTCACGCTTGAGATTTCGTATGTCAGTATACATCCACTGCATCCTGCTGCTGCTGACACTGCCTCTGCATTCAGCGGCAGAACAAACCACCACCGACTTTGAGCGGGATGTGGCCCCAATACTTCTGAGTCGCTGCATTGAATGTCACCAGTCTGCAAACCCCTCTGGTGGACTTTCACTGCAGACAGCGACAGCACAGCGGCGGGGCGGCGACAGTGGGCCTGCAGTCAGGCCGGGTGATGCTGACGGCAGCCTGCTGATCAGTCGTGTGCTGGCGGGAGAAATGCCGCCACCAGCGAACGGGCACGAACGTCGTCTGCCACCGGCAGAGGCCGAAACACTGCGTCGCTGGGTTACTGAAGGCGCAACATTCCCAGCGGGTCGAGTCCTTGATCTGTTTGAAAAAACTCTGGCCTTCCGTGGTGGTCGTGACTGGTGGTCCTTTCAGCCCCTCAGCACCACTGCACCTCCGGAACCAGTATCCATCCCGTGGGAAACATGGAGACAGCACCCCATCGATCGATTCCTGGCCGCGGGCCTGCAGCGCAGCCAGCTGTCTCCCGCTCCGCCAGCGACAGCTCGAGAATTGATCCGTCGACTGTACTGGGATCTTACCGGGTTACCTCCACAGTCCTCCGACACGGAGCTCGCCATCCGTATGGAGCAGGCAGGTGCACGAACGCTGACAGCGCCCCAGTATCAACAGCTGGTGGATCGCCTGCTGGCGTCATCAGCCTACGGCGAGCGCTGGGCCCGACACTGGCTGGATGTTGCCCGGTATGCAGACACCAGCGGATATGAACGTGATCAGCCCAAACCATTTGCGTGGAAGTACCGGGATTGGGTCGTGCAGGCACTCAACGCCGACCTGCCGTGGGACCAGTTCGTTCGCCTGCAGCTGGCGGGTGATGAAGTTCCCGATCGCAGCGAGCAGACGGTCATTGCCACAGGCTTTCTGCGACTGGGAACATGGAACGATGAGCCAAACGATCCGGAAGATTATGTGTATGAACGCCTCGAAGACCTTGTGCATACAACTTCCTCAGCGTTTCTTGGTCTGACAGTCAAATGCGCTCGCTGTCATGACCACAAATTTGATCCAATCCCGCAGGCGGATTACTACCAGTTTGCCGCGGCATTCTGGCCGGGACCGCTGAGACCCGGCAATCGTACTGTCCTGGGCGGCCCTGATGCCACGGCTTTGGGATTCCCGGACGTGCTTGGCTGGACTGATATGACACGGCAGCCCGAGCCTCTGCAGATTCTGAAAAATGGAGAACGAGACAAGCCACTCCGGTCAGTTTCAGCCGGCCCGCTCAGCTGCCTGCCACAGGCGGGACAGAATCCTTTTGCCATCGCGCCCACGGCAACGACCACACAACTCAGACTGCAGCTGGCCAACTGGATTGCCAGCCCGCAGAACTCGCTGGCTGCCCGCGTCATCGTCAATCGCATCTGGATGCATCATTTCGGTGAAGGGCTGGTTCGCAGTACCAGTAACTTCGGATTCACAGGAGAGCGTCCCAGTCATCCGGAACTGCTTGACTGGCTGGCCGGTGAACTGCTCCGCAGTGGTGGCAGCCTGAAGCATATCCACCGCCTGATTCTTACATCCGAAGCGTGGCAGCAGTCCGTTCAGCATCCCGATGAATCCCGGTACAGCGATATTGATGCCGACAATCGCTGGTTGTGGCGCGGCAATCGCAGACGCCAGGACGCTGAATCACTGCGTGATGCGATTCTTGCAGCTTCCGGTGAACTGGACCTGAAAACGGGTGGTCCGGGATTTGTTCCCACACTCAGTTCAGATGCCCTCGAAGGCCTGTCCAGAAAAGATGCGGCGTGGACAGCGTCACCTGCAGACGAACAGCGACGTCGCAGCCTCTATATGTATCTGCAGCGCAGTCTGCAGCCACCGATGATGACCACGTTTGACCAGTGTGACACCACGATTTCCTGTGGTCGCAGGGATGTCTCCATCGTCGCCCCTCAGGCGCTGACACTGATGAACAATCAGTTCCTTCACGAGCGCGCTCAGGCTCTGGCAAAGACAACGATTTCCACCTCCGATCCTGCCGCTCGCGTCAATCATGTATGGAAAGCCTTCCTGCATCGAGAACCCTCAGCCGATGAACTCGCTGAAAGCCTCAGCCATCTTCGGAAGCAGCAACAGCAACTCACACACTCCCTGCAGCAGCTGACACAGCAGCACAGGGACAGTCCCAGCCTGAACGCAGTCAGTCCTGGTGTGGCTGCCGCCTGCCAGCAGATTGCTGCTCCTGCTGACAAAATCCCACAGATGCCCGAAGTAAGATTGTTTCTCGACGCTGCATCCGGCGTCAGAAGCACAGCGGATGGACATCTTGAGTCGTGGCTCAGCCGCGATGCGGAAGCTCGTACCGCAGCACAGACTAACACACAACGACAACCAACACTCGGCAGGCTGCCGAATTCCACGATCCCGGCTGTGATATTTGATGGACAAGGAAGTTTTCTGCAGCTTGGTTCCGGACTGCTGCAGCACGAAAGTCTGACAGTCTTCGCTGTCGCTACAGATCGCGGAGTCGCAGGACACCGTGAGCTCCTGTCGAACTGGAGCGGACGAGATGGAAACTCCACAAGCTCACTGTTTGTCGGACTGACCGCAGACAGGTCATTTCGTTTCAGCGATGATCTTTCCGGTGTCGGTGAACTCCAGCAGGGCAATCAGCCGTTCCTGCTGACAGCCACGAATGGTCCGGCTGGTGCCAGCCTGTTTCAAGGCATCCGAAAAGCCGTATCCCGTCCTGGTGCACTCGCCCAGCGCAGACTGGACACGCCGTGGGTCATCGGACAGCAGGGGAACATTGACGGTGAATACTGGAACGGACATCTGAGCCTGCTGATCGTGTTCGGACGCCAGCTGTCGGCAGACGAACAACTGGCTGTTCAGACCACGATCAGCCGGAGATTCTCACTGCCGCTCGAAACGCAACCAGCGCAGTCACCGGCAGACCCCGAGCAACTGGCACTCGCATCGCTCTGCCTCGTCCTGTTCAATACCAACGAATTCGCTTTCATCGACTGACGATAGGGCAGGGCAGGGGGAACGCTTTATTCAGTTGGCGGCAGTATCAGCGACTCATCTCCCAGCCGAAACAATCGCCGTGCATTTGCTGTGGTCAGGGCGGCCATCTGCGCAAGGGACATGCCATGAATGTCTGCAAGGCACGCACAGGTATCAGCCACCCACGCGGGCTCATTCCGCTTGCCCCGATATTGCTGCGGCGCAAGATATGGAGCATCCGTCTCGATCAGCAGCTTTTCAGGAGGTATCCGTGCAGCAGTCGCTCGCAATACATCATTCCGGCGATATGTCAGCATACCGCTGAAAGAGATATACATCCCCAGTTGCAGACACTCGTCCGCAACCGCATCACTGCCACAGAAAGAGTGCATGACTCCCTGCAGCGGACCAGCCTCTGCAGCCTCGCGCAGCACTGCCAGAACCTCCGCCTCGGCCTCCCGACAGTGCACCACAAACGGTTTCCCGCAACGCCGCGACAGCTGAATATGCCGACAGAATGAATCGTGCTGCAGATCCAGTGGCACATCTTTCCAGTAATTGTCCAGCCCCGTTTCACCAATCCCCACCACGCGCGGATGAAACGCCAGTTCCTCAATCTTCTCCCAGTCCCCGGGGCGAATCTCGTGCGTATGATTCGGATGCACTCCAACCACTGCCGAAATCCCGGGATGTCGATTTGCCAGTACCACAACCGCCTGACTGGTCGCTGCTGAAATTCCAATTGCCAGCAACTGCGCTACACCGGCCCGCGCAGCACGCACCAGTACTTCCTCAAAATCCTGACGAAATGAATCAGACTCAGGATGACAGTGTGTATCCACAAGAACAGCAGACATCGAGACTTCCAGCGCAGAATGAACGATGCACGAGTCAATGAACTTCCGCAGCAATCTGCTGCAGCAGGGCATCATCAACAACCGTACCTTTGGGCAACAGTTTCAACCGCTCCACAATCCGACTGACTGACGCATCATGATGCGGAATACCCAGCCCCTGCAAGCGATGAGCCACGGCTCTGCGACCACTGTGTCGTCCAAGGACCAGCCGAATTTCATCACCACCAACCAGCTCCGGACGAAACGGCAGATAGGTGTCCGGGTTCTTCAGCAACCCATCCTGATGAATTCCTGCCTCCGTTGCAAAGATATTCGCCCCGCCCACAGGCTTCATCAATGGCAGGACAATCCCCGTCAACTCGGCTGTCAGACGACACAGCGGAGCCAGCATGCGAGTGTCCACTCGATGTGTTCGACCATACTGGTCCTGATGCAGAGTCAACGCCATGACCACCTCTTCCAGCGACGCGTTTCCAGCACGCTCGCCAATACCGTTGACCGTGCACTGCACGACATTGGCCCCCTCGGCAATACAGGCCAGAGTATTGGCGACGGCCAGCCCAAGGTCGTTGTGAAAATGCACAGCCAGCAGCGCTCGCTCAATCTCCGGCACACCATCCTGAATGCGACGAATAAAGTCTCGCGCCTTCTCGGGAGTCAGCAGACCCACCGTGTCCGGAAAACCAATAGTCGTCGCACCCGCACGAATCGCCTCCCTATAACATTCGCACAGAAAATCCAGCTCCGTACGACTGGCATCCTCCGGGCTGAATGCAACGATCCGAAATCTCTCCGCCGCGTAACCCACAGTCTCGGCAATCAGCTTCAGAATCTCTGCTCGACTCTTCCCCAGCTTGTAAGTTCTGTGCAGGGGACTGGTACCACAAAACAAACTGACACCACGCTTGTGTACAGGATTCCCCTCCAGCGCTCGATCAGCCGCATCAACATCGCTGCGAACCGTCCGACATAGGGCTGTCAACACTGGACCCCGCACACGCCCCACCATCAGCCGAATGGCCTCCACATCCGCTTCCGAGCTTGCTGGAAAACCGGCATCAAGAGAATGCACACCTGCACGCTCCAGCGCCAGCGCAATCTGAAGTTTCTCGTGCGGCTCAAGTGTTGCCCCCGGCATCTGCTCGCCGTCGCGCAATGTCGTGTCACTGAACAGCACCACTCCACTGCGGCGATGACGCGAGATGATGGCCTGCCGAATTCTGTCCTCCAGACGCTGACGAAACGTGCGATCCATGCGATGCTCCGACACTCTCCACTCCCATTCTGCGTCAATCGACCTTCAACCGTCAGCACCATCGCGACGTTTTCCACGCCGACGCCCCTGCCGTTCCTGCTGCCCCAGTGACGAACGACGTCGCAGCATGTGATGATAATGCTGAGCAAATCTGTGCGCTTCATCACGAATGTACTGCAGCAGCCGCAAAGCCCACGAATGACGACTCAGACGATGCGGCTCAGACTCTCCAGGCACATAAATCTCCTCCTCACGCTTCGCCAGCGATACTGTCGGCGGTGGCGCAATCTGCAGCAGTTGAAAAGTCTCCATCACAGCATTCAACTGCCCCTTACCCCCGTCAATCAGCAACAGATCCGGAAATGCTTCCCCCTCGTCATTCAGACGAGTAAAACGACGAGTAATCACTTCCCGCATCGATGCAAAATCATCCACACCGTCAACCGTCTGAATCCGAAACTTTCGGTAACCCGGCTTGAATGGCAAACCATCGATGAACTGCACCAGACTGGCAACCGTCTCACTGCCCTGCAGATGAGCAATGTCCAGACCTTCAATCCGCCGCGGAATCTCTGATAACCCCAACAGCTTTCGTAACCCCTCCAGTCCCTTCCGCGGATCTGTGTAGAACACTTCCGGCTGAGCATGACTCTCAAGGTCGCCCCGCAGATTCAGACTTTCCAGAGCCTGAATCTCGTCGCGAATCCGAGCCGCCTTCTCAAATCGCAGCTCTCGAGACGCCTGCTTCATCGACTCCTCAAGCTCCTTCAGGAGTGCCCTTCGACCACCATCCAGAAACAGTCTCAGACGCCGAATGTCCTCTCGATAATCCTCTCGACTGATCCGCAGATTACAGGGCGCTGTGCACTGATTGATACTGGCCAGCAGACACGGCCTGAACCACCGCCACCGCTCGTCCTGCTCGTCGATATCCAGTGAACAGGTCCGAAAGCGAAAAATCTTCTGCAGCACGGCTATCGTGCCACGCAGCTGTCCGGCACTGGTAAACGGACCATACAACCGCACACCCGATGATTCCGGCTGCCGAGTAAACTCCACACGCGGGAAATCTTCCCGAGTCGTAATCTGAAGATACGGAAATGTCTTGTCGTCCTTCAGCAGCGAATTGAAACGAGGCTGAATGTCCTTGATCAGCCTCGCTTCCATCAGCAATGCATCGACTTCACTCTCAGCCTCGATGAAATCCACATCCCGGATCTCGGGCACCAGATCAGCAGTACGACGATCCACCTCCGCCGCCGCTGTGAAATAACTTGATGCTCGATTCCGCAGATTCACCGCCTTCCCAACATAAATCACACGTCCCTCGGCGTCCTTCATCAGATACACACCCGGCCCCGTGGGGAAACGACGAACCTTTTCGCGCGGAGTCAGCCCGTCGGCACTTCCCGCAAACTCTTCGCCATCAGAATCATCCCCGGCACCAGATGACATAAACTGAATTTCCGTCCAGTAACCCAGCCGCTCGAAACACCAGCCCGAATCACCCTCATTCCAAATCAGAAGTCGGTTTTCCAGCAGATTGTAGCGGGACTTTCAGGGTCGTGGCGGGATTCCTGCAGATATCGGGCAGGGAACCACCAAAACTGAAAGTGATCGATTTTCGCTTCTCTGGATGTTGAATTTGAGCCCGTTTCCCTTAGTTTAGGATCCAGTGACCGTCACCGGAACGGGGAGTTCTGGTCAGACAGGGTCAAGTTTTGCCGAAAAAAAGATGGAAATTGAAAGGCTGGGTCTCATGAAAGTGATGCGTTCTCTGGCGGCTTTTGTACTGATGGCTGGCGTGTCAATCACCCTCGGCTGTGCCGGTGGTGAGCAGGCCGGTGGTGGTGGCGGTGGTGCCGCTGCTGGTTCTGGTGTTGCCGGTGGTGCTCCGGCCGCTCCGGCTGAAGCTCCGGCAGCCCCGGCTGCTCCGGCTGAAAGCGCTGCTCCTGCTGAAGGTGCTGCCCCGGCTGAAGGTGCTGCTCCGGCCGCTGCTGAAGGCGAAAAGCCAGCCGAAGGTGCTGCTCCGGCTGCTCCGGCTGAAGGCGAAAAGCCAGCTGAAGCTGCTCCAGCAGGCGACGCCCCGAAGGCTGAGTGATCTCTCAGCGGTCACACGGAATAACGAAGCCCGACTGCTCTCGCAGTCGGGCTTTTTTATTGGAACCACCCGGCTGCAATCATTCCTCAGCGCTGAGTTTCTTCGCACCCTTCGCCGCGGCTTTGGTACCCGCAGTTTTCTTCACCGTCTTCCTGGTGGCCTTTTTCGAAGCCTTTTTGGCACCCTTCGCTGCACCACGTGCCCCGGTCCCACGTTTTGCAGCCGATTTGCCACCACCCTTGCTGGCTCTGGCAGCCAGCCAACCAAGGGCCTGCTCCAGAGTCACCGATGCTGGATCCGTTTCTTTGGGAACGTTGGCATTGACCGAACCGTGCTTGACGTACGGACCATAACGCCCCTCAAAAATCTGCACAGGCGCCTGATCCTCAGGGTGTGGCCCCAGTTCCTTCAACGCCACTGGGGCTGCTTTACGCCGCGCATTCCGCAGCATCTCCACAGCCACATCCATGGTGACATTCAGCACGTTCCAGGTTTCGCCATCGTGCTCCAGTTGGTGCGTCCGACGATCAAAACCTGCAAACACCTTATCGGATGTGACATACG
>CAXBSH010000002.1:0-57862 GCA_963977705.1 uncultured Planctomycetaceae bacterium | reverse complement strand
AGATGCGAATAAAGATAGCCCCCGAACAGCAGCGTCTGGAAAAACAGCATGCAGGTCGTCCAGACCGCCGAGGCACCGCCGAATGTCGGCAACAGCAGCCTGCTGATCAACGGCTGAATCTGAAATAACAGAAAAGCACTGAGGAACACTGTTCCTGCCAGCACCATCGGGACAGCCCGTCGCAGCCTGGAAAGCATCTGCCTGTCAACCATGTAGTGACTCTGCTGAATTTCTGTATCAGACACCTCGACACCGTGCCGCGAATCTTAACCACTGTCATTCGCTTCAGGAAACACTAAACCGGCCGGCTCACTGCAGCTCAACCGCGTTCCTTCGCACCCGCCCCCCCGCACGCATGGCAATTCCCGGAACACATCGATATCCTTGCAGACTCAGTCTCCGCTGCCTGTAACTGGTATCTGCTCCCAAAACAACTGCCTGCCTGCCCCGCAAAGGTTGCCATGATTATCCGTTACACTCCCGGCGCGTACCTCACATTCCTGCTCCTGCTGTTCACGAGCATCAGGACAGCATCCGCTGATGAAGCCCTCAGGGAACGTCTGCAGGACGCAAATGGAGTACAGACAGATGTCTGGGTCTACAACGACATTCCCGCCGCCATGGCTGAAGCACGCCGTACAAATCGGCCATTGTTCGTGACGTTCCGCTGTGTCCCCTGTCGCGATTGCGCAGCCTTTGATGCTGATGTTGCAAATGGCAGTGAAAAAATCCGTCAGTTTGCTCGAGATCGGTTTGTGTCGGTCCGGCAGGTCGAAATGAAGGGTGTTGATCTCAACCAGTTTCAGTTCGACTATGACCTGAACTGGGCGGCCATGTTCCTGAATGCGGATGGCACCGTGTATGCCCGCTACGGAACTCAAAGCGCCGAAGGCTCGGACGCCTTCAATTCCATTGAGGGCCTGCTGGCCACCATGGAAAAGGTGCTGCAGCTGCACAAAGCCTATCCTGCCAACCGACAGCAACTGCAGCAGAAACGCGGCACGCCACAGCCAACGGCCAGTGCCCTGCAGCTGCCAGGACTCAGAAACCCGGAAAAATATGCGCGAGAGACAACCCGTTCCAATTGCATCCACTGCCACAACATTCATGACGCTCAGCATCTGCACGCTCTGCAGCAGGATCGCTGGCAACCCTCCATGATGTGGAAATATCCTCTGCCAGACCTGATCGGCATGAAAATTGATCGAAAAAACGGAACACGCATCGTGGAAATCATCCCTGACTCGCCCGCTGCAAAGGCCGGTCTGCAGGCTGGCGAAGAAATCCTCAGCATGAACAATCAGACGATCACCTCGATTGCTGATATGCAGTGGGTCCTGCATCCACTGGATGGTACCACCGCCGAAGTGGAAGTGGAGGGTAGTCGCAGCGGCCGCAGAACACTGCAGCTGGGCAAAGGCTGGCGACAGCATGATTTTTCGTGGCGTGGATCCATGTGGAATGCTCCACCACGGCTGCAGGTGTGGCTGCCCGAGCTGTCCCCGGATCAGACCAGAACCCTCGGACTGCCTGCTGGTGACGGAGCCCTTGAAGTCCGCTGGATCAATATGGAAGGACCGGGCGGGCGACAGGCCAAAGCTGACGGATTACAGGAAAAGGACATCATCATCGCAGCCGACGGAAAACCTATCCGCATGGACTCAAAGCAATTCAATGCATGGCTCAAACTGAATCGCGCGGTTGGTCAGCGTCTGCCCATAACCGTCCTGAGAAATGGTGAGCGTCGCGAACTGTCTTTGTTGCTGGTTGAATAGCAGAATCGGCACGCTGAAACGAGCTCAGCAGAATTCCGCTGACGCTCAGACTTCAGGCATTCCAGTGACCCGAACAAGGTGTCACACCAATTGTGCACGGTGCTGAGCAGATCGGGGAATGACGCCCGTCAGGTCAGTTCTGTGTACTTCAAGGCATTCCCCTTTGCCTTTTCCACCGGGTACTTCGCTGCGTTGTGCTGCAGTTTCTTCTGAATGGCCTGCCACAGATCTATCCCCAGATTGTCTGCAAGTTCAATCAGATAAATAGCGACATCGGCAATCTCAGCAGAAATCTGCTCTGACTTTTTTCGCCCCACATCTTCACTCTGCTCTGGAGTTGACCACTGAAAATGTTCCAGAAGTTCTGCTGACTCAAGGCAGATCGAAACCGCGAGGTTTTTGGGATTATGAAACTGCATCCAGTCTCGTTCATCTCGAAATTTGCGAATCTGTTCCGTAATCTGCTGTAGATCTGACATCTGATCTCTGCTCCTGATCATCATCCATCACAGTCTGTTCGGGCCACGGCCTGCAGACATCCCACAGTTGCTGAAGTGCCTCCTCGTTGTACCGCGGAATGCTCTTACAGGGAAACCTGCCAGCCTGCTTCATCGATTGCCAGAAGCGAAAGACCCCATGCTGCCCGATCTCCAACCGTCCTCGCAACTGCGACTGTTCCTGCTGCCACTGCTGGTGATTTGCCTGCAATGCCGCCTGCCAGCGGACGAAAAATTCACCATCGTTCAGGATCTCGCGTTTGCCGATCACGCACCAGAACTTCGGCTGGCCCTGTACCTGCCGGAATCCACACGCCCACTGCCCTGCGTACTGGCAATTCAGGGTGGCGGTTTTCTGCCACAGACAGGTAAAGGCTATCGAGGTATGGCGGAGTACCTGGCGGGCCATGGCTTTGCCGCTGCTCTGGTTTCCTATCGGGGACGCCCGACTCACCATTTCCCGGAAACACTGGCTGACGTCCGAGCAGCTGCAGCCTTCCTGCACAACAACGCCGGTCGCTGGAATCTGGATCCACAGCGATTTGCTGCGGTCGGCGGCTCAGCCGGCGGGACACTGGCCGCTCTGCTGGCCACTGCCGGTGATGAAGCCCCAGCTGAATCCCGCATTCAGGCAGCCGTCTGCTTCGCCGGTGTCTTCGACTTTATCAGCCGCTTCCAGGATCCCCAGCAACGGAAACTGCAGCCTGCACATGCGGAAAAACTGGTCACCAACCAGGCGTGGATCGGAACCCCCTTTGCACCTGAGTCCAGTGTCTGGAAGCAGGCGTCACCCATCACACATCTCAGCAGCGGCGATCCACCAGTGCTGTTTCTGCACTCACGTAATGACGCAACAGTACCATGGCTGCAGTCAAAACAGTGCCATGATCGCATGCAGCAACTTGGGCTGATCAGTGAACTGATTGTCTACGACGATGGGGGACACGGTGTCGCGCCCGCAAATGGCAAACCCCGCGAAGAGATGCTGCGATTTCTGAGAACGCACCTGCAGGTCAAGCTGCCAGCAGGCGCCTCAGACCACTGACGCTGCCTGTGAGTTCGCAGGCGATCCGGCCAGTTCCTGGGCGGTACGCACCAGTCCGGCAGCATCCAGACCAAGATCCTTCAGCAGTTCCTCGCGATCACCATGCTCCACAAAACTGTCAGGAATCGCCAGCACTCGGAATCGTTCGGTGCTCAGACCATGCTTCGCGGCAGCCTCAAGCACCGCACTCCCGAAGCCACCCATCAGAGCATTTTCTTCGATGGTGATCACAAACCCCCGACCTGCCGCCTGCACGATCACACTCTCATCGACCGGCTTCACGAATCTGGCGTTCACAACACCCACACTTAAACCCTGCTTCTGCAGCGTCTGTGCGGCGGCAACGGCCTGACTGAGCATTGTACCGCAGGCTATAATCGTCCCGTCTGCTCCCCACGACAGGACTTCAGCTCGGCCCACCACAATCGGTGCCACCTCACGAGCCACAGTTTCAGTCTTTGTCTTCGGATAGCGAATGGAAACGGGCGACGAACTCTGCAGGGCAAATTCCAGCATAGGAGCAATTTCCTGCTCATCGCCGGGAGCCGTCACGATCATGTTAGGGAAGATTCGCATGTAAGAATTGTCAAACACACCATGATGTGTCGGACCATCAGGACCACACAAACCAGCACGGTCCATGCAGAACACCACAGGCAGATTCTGCAGCGCGACCTCCTGGAAGATCTGATCGAAACTGCGCTGCAGGAACGTACTGTAGATGTCCACAACCGGCTTCATACCCGATTTGGCCATCCCCCCCGCAAACGCCACCGCATGACCTTCGCAGATACCGGTATCGAAAAAGCGGTCAGGGAATTCTTCCCGAATTCGCTCCAGCCGATTTCCGGCACACATGGCCGCCGTCAGCACACACACACGACGATCGTCTGCCATGCTGCTGTAAATCGCATCAGACATGACTTCTGTGTAGGAAATGTCTGATGACTTCCTGACCGGAACAATCTCGTTGTCATTGTCACGGCGGAATGGTGACGGCGTGTGGAATTTGACCGGGTCCTTACAGGCCGGTTCAAATCCATGACCCTTCTCTGTAAACACATGCAGCAGAACCGGCCCGGAAACATCCTTGACCATTTCCAGATAACGCCTCAGGGAACGGATGTCATGACCGTCCACCGGACCGATGTATCGAAACCCCATCTCTTCAAACAACATCCCACCATGCAGGAACGATTTGACTGCGTCTTTGAAGCTGCCCAGCATCTCCTCGGTCGACTGCCCAACCAGAGGCACCCGGTTCAGTAACCAGGACACGTCTCGCTTCAGTCCGTTGTAGAACGGAGCAACACGAGCCTTGTCCAGATAGCTGGCCAAACCACCAACACGACGACAGATCCCCATCTTGTTGTCGTTCAGAATGACCAGCAGGTCCTTCTTCAGCTCAGTTGCATTGTTCATTGCCTCGAAAACAATACCCGAGGGCAAAGCACCATCGCCAATCACAGCCACCGATCGACGGCCGTCATTGAACAACATGTCGTCCGCTGCCTTCATCCCCAGCACAGTCGATACGCTGCTGCCCGCATGACCCGTCACAAACAGGTCATACTCGCTTTCCAACGGGTTCGGATACCCCATCAGACCGCCACGACGACGGATGGTGGAGAACTGCGGAAAACGGCCGGTAATCAGCTTGTGCGGATAGATCTGATGACCAGTGTCCCAGATCAGTCTGTCTTTGGAGAAATCAAACGTCAGGTGCAGCGCAATACACAGTTCGACAACCCCCAGATTGCTGGAGAAGTGCGCGGCACGGTCCTCCACGACCGTCAACAATGCCTCACGAACCTCAGCGGCCAGCTGCACAAGCTGAGCATCACTAAGCCCGTGCAGGTCCTGCGGCGAACGAATTCCGCTTAGAATCTCAAACGACATCAGTGATCTCTTTCAACGATAAACCTCGCCAGTTCCTGCAGCCAACCTGAACGCGGGCCGAAGTGACTGACGGAATCGCAGGCTTCCTGCACAAGCGTCTCTGCCTGCCGCCTGCTGGCTTCCAGTCCCAGCAATGCGGGGTATGTCAATTTCCCAAGATCCACGTCACGCCCCGGAGTCTTTCCGAGGCGGGTCGCATCACCCGTCACGTCCAGCACATCATCCGCTATCTGAAACGCCAGCCCGATACACAGACCGTAATGCCTCAGTTGCAGACGCTGCTCTGTAGTTGCCCCGCCCACCACTGCCCCCAGTTCAAGGGAAGCGGCAATCAAAGCCCCTGTCTTCATTCTATGTATGCGACTCAGATGTTCTACGCCGGAAACAGCCGATACAGGAATTCCATTCGCTGGATTTTCACCGAAACACGACAGATTCGGAACAATTTCCCCGGCGGAACCCCCAGCCGGAAAAGAACTTGCCACTTCCGTTGCCTCAGCCACAGCCGGCCCGGAGACAGACACACCAGACTCCCCAGTCCCCGGAAATCGCCCACGCTCAGCTTCCAGGTCCAGCACCTGTCCGCCCACCATCCCCGCTCCACCAGCCGCCTTCGCCAGAACTGTGGACAACTCGGCCCTGATCTCGGCACCCGCAGGACTCTCACCCACAACTTCAAATGCCAGCGTCAGTAAGGCGTCCCCTGCGAGAATTGCCAGAGCTTCACCGAATACCCGATGACTGGTCAGGCGACCACGACGATAATCATCGTTATCCATGGCCGGCAGATCGTCATGAATCAGCGAATACGTGTGAATCATCTCTATCGCACACGCCGGCGATAACGCCGCAGCCTGAATTCCACCACACAGATCACTGGCCAGCAAAACCAGCACAGGACGCAGCCGCTTGCCGCCAGCCATCAGACTGTATTCCACAGCCTGTGCCAATGGCTGAGGCCACGGACGCCCCTGCAGAGAACGCAGTAACGCTGCCTCGACCTGCTGCTGCAGAGTCTTCAGATGCTGCTGAAAGCCTTCGGTCGCCATAATCTGCCAGTAGAAAACTCGTCACTCTGCCTAACTATCAACGGACACACCACTGCTCGCCACACTATTACACCGGTCGCCACCCACCACGCTCAAAGAACACCCAGACGACAGACCCGGAAACCACCGTCAGCAAGGCCCCCAGCAGATCACGCGGATCATCGACAGCCATCAATACCGCAATTACTGCAGTCGCCACCACATACAATGCCGCAGCAACAAGGTAAATCGGATGCGGAAATCTGAATACACCGGAAGCCGCTGAGCCCCTGACAGGAAGCAACAGCGTGCCCACTGCCACCGCCGAGGATATTGCCAGTACACTGCTGAGATAATCCAGCAGACTGAGATAGTCCCGCAGAAACACAACCAAAGCAACAGCAATTGCAGCCTGCAGACCCACCGTTCGCTGGACCGACTGTGGACCGGAACGAAACCAGCCCGGAAACAGGCCGTCATCAGCCATCCGTGAAAATACTCGCGGTCCCGTCATCAGCATCCCGGCCACGGATGACAGTGTCCCCAGGCACACAACCAGACTGATCAGCATTTTCAACTGCACGCCACCAATTGATTCCGCAGCAATCGCGGCGACATGCTTCTGAAGCACAATCCGGTCAGCCGGAACTGCCGTTACGAAGACCATGTTCAGCAACAGATACAGAACAGTCACGACCACGGTCCCCAGCCACAGTGACCGCGGAACCGTACGCTCAGGATCACGAGTTTCAGCGGCCACATAAATCCCGGCATTGAAACCCGCATAACTCAGCGAGATCCACATCACAGAACGCGCAAAACTCAGAGACTGCTGAATCAACCCGGTCTCCGGAACCTGCCCCGGCACACCAGACCAGGACCACGAATGCACTTTCCAGCGGGAAGCTGCCACCAGCAGAAACACAACCAGCACCAGCAATTTGATAGCAACAATCGAATTCTGTACCAGCGCCGCGGGACGAGCCAGCAACCCATGCCCCAGACCAAACACCAGAATGACACCCGTCGCCAGAACTCCCTCCGGAACACCAGACAGGCCCACCAGCGGAGCAGCGTAGGCTTCGAACACAATCGCCGCACCCGCAATCGCACCACTGAATCCGGCCGTCAGCGAAACCCAACCGGCCTGAAAACCGGCCCACGGTCCCAGAGTCCGGCTGAGATACAGATACTCGCCACCCGACAATGGTAATCGCCTTGCCAGTTCGCCGTACGCGACCGCTCCGCAAAGAGCCACGAGACCGCCGGCCAGCCACGCCCATAACACACGAGCGGGTGTGCCCAGCGAGGCCAGCGAAAACCCCGATGTCGTGAACGCACCGAACCCGATCATACTGGCAATTACCACCCCTGTCAGAGTGGTCAGGCCATAGCGCGGGCTGGCAGACATCACACAGTCCTGTACCTGAACAGTGAACCTTAAAAGCGACGAACCCGGTATAGTACGCAGAATGAGTGCATGTTGCACGCGCACTGGAGCAGCGTTTTCGGAACCAGAAAACTCTCGTCAGTCCTGATTTTTCCCGCCCGCACATTGGTTCCTGACGTCGCCGGATGGCTATAACAGTGGGATCCTGGGCTGACCATCTGCGCAGTGCCCTGCTGACGCCGGTTCACCCCTCCCTGTTCACCTGACTCAGCAATCTGGAAAATCATGAGCACGGACTCCATTCGGGAACGCAAAGACGCACTCCGCAAACAGGCTCACGCCAATCGAAATGCCCAGGAAAACAAGGACGAACTCAGTCGCCGGATCGTTGGCGCCTTCATGTCGCTGCCCGAATACGCCGAAGCCGACACGGTGATGTTTTACATCGATGTTCGCAGCGAAGTCCGCACTCGCAATGATCTCGAACAGGCCCTCCAGTCCGGCAAAACCATCGTCGTCCCATGGTGCAACGAAGCTGGGGAACTGGAACTGTTCCGACTTGGCAGCATGGAGGAACTGGAACTGGGCATGTACCGCATTCTCGAACCCCGCACGGAACTGCGCGGACTGCCCGAAAAGCAGGTTGATGTTCAGGAGCTCGACCTGATCATGGTTCCGGGTGTGGCTTTCGATCGTCGCGGCGCTCGGATGGGACACGGTAAAGGCTACTACGACAAACTGCTGCAGCACGCTCGGCTGGATACCCCACTGGTTGCACTCGCCTTCGAATGCCAGCTGTTCGAAGAGATCCCGGTCGCTGAACACGACATCTTCATGGATCGCATCATTACTGAAGATCATGTGTATCAGGGACGTGGCCGAGGCCCTGCAGCAAACTGAGTCTTTCTGTTGACAGTTTTCGAACCGACCTGCTGCCAACCGGCAGCAGTCGGTATTTCCTGCTCACCGTTCTTTCGGATCGAAGCTTGCCATGACGGATCTGGTTGAAGACACCTACGCAGAAGCGTTCCGCAGCATCTACACAGAATTTCTGATCACGGCTCGAGACCGTCGCTGGCTGGATATTGCACTCAATGCAGCGACCGGACACGGCTCCTCATCGATTATGTGCGACTGCGAAGCCGGACTGGATCGCTATGTCGGCCCCGGTGGTGATCCTTCCTGCAGCACCCCCGATGGACGGCCCGGAGCCATCGTTCAGTTGCACGTTCCACGGTTCTGGAAGAATCGCGAAGCGGCCCTCGAGAAAGCACTGCTGGCCCGAGTCTGCCAGAACGTACTGACCTGCCCCACCACACGCTGCTTTGCGGCGTCGACCGGAGAAAATTACTTCCGACTTGGACGCAAACTGGCGTTCTTCGGTGATGGTTTCGAAAAGATCGAACAGCGCTATGACCGCCAGATGTGGGTCGTACCTACTATGGGTGGTGAATTCTGCATCGATCGCCGCTTCCCATGGTTTGACGGCGTTATGGGCGGCAATCTGTGGTTTATGGCCACCAGCGAAGAGGCCTCCCTGCAGGCAGCAGAAGCCGCAGTGGCGGCCTGCGAAGGTATCCCCGGAGTGATCACTCCGTTCCCGGGTGGTGTGGCGGCCAGCGGGTCCAAAGCCGGCAGCCGCTACAAGTTCCTGTTCGCCAGCACAAATGACCAGTTCTGCCCGACTCTCAAGGGACACCCCGGAGTGGAATCAAAGATCCCCGATGGAGTCGCCTCGGTGATGGAAATCATCATTAATGGTCGTGATCTTGCTACCGTGAGCACCGCCACACAGGCTTCCATACAGGCCGCACTGCAGGTCCCGGGAATCGTCAGGATCACAGCCGGAAACTACGGCGGTCGCCTTGGTAAAAGCTGGGTCTGGCTGAAACCGGAAAATCATCCGGCTGGCTGAGGAATTCTGCGGGATGGATGCCCCACGTGACCGACTCTCCAGACTCAGCCCTGCTCGCTCGTACTGCAATCGCCTGCCTCACAGCAGCAGCATGCTGCCTCACAGCAGGCCCACCCGTCATCACATGGCTTAAACGCCGTTTGACCGAACGAATCTCCAGCGATTCTGCCACACTTGATGCACTGCACGCGAGCAAACAGGGGACCCCAACAATGGGTGGATTCCTGCTGTTGGGTGCACTGCTGGCAGGCTTCAGTCTTTGCAGCGATGCCGCGGGCAATCAACGACTCATAGCAGGTGTCACAACCTGCATGTTTGCACTGCTGGGCGCTGCGGATGACTGGATTAAAGCCACCACAAAACGAAAGGGACTGAGCGTTCGCCAGAAACTTGCTGGACAGGTGCTGCTGGCCACCACGGTATCAGCATTCCTGATCGAACAGCAATCAGCAGCCTTGTCTCAGAATCGCTGGGGCGAGGCGATACCGGCGATACTCTGGGCAGCTTTTGTACTGATCGCCAGTTGCAATGCGGTCAATCTGACCGATGGACTGGATGGACTTGCAGCCGGATCGCTGGGGATCTGCGCAGCAGCACTCGCCGTCATCCTGCTGCAGACAACTGAGACAATTGGCGCAGGACAGATGATGGCTGTGCTGAGCACAACAGCGATGAGCTTCCTGTGGTTCAATCACCACCCAGCGCGAATCTTTATGGGTGATACCGGAGCCCTTGCAGTCGGAGCACTGCTGGGACTGCTGGCCCTGCAGTCAGGACGCGAATGGCTGCTGTGCGGCGCCGGTGCTGTGTTCGCAGTGGAAACCCTGAGCGTGGTGGCACAGGTCGTCTGGTTCCGCTGTACCAGACGCAGGCTGCTGCTTTGCAGCCCCCTGCACAACCACTACGTCTTCAGGAAGATCCCCGAACCCAGCATCGTTCGAGCCTTCTGGGCAGCCGGACTTCTGGCAGCCACAGCAACCATGCTGCTGGCCTGATGCAGACTGAATAAACCTTACAGTCCGTTGAACAGTCAGGACTCGCAGAGCTGTCCCAGCAGGACAGTCTGCTGCAACGCCTGCCGGGAATCAGCGCCGTTGCGAGCAACCAGCGTTGCCAGACGCTCAAACTCACGAAAAACAGCGTCGTTCGGAGTATTCCCGTACTGTCGCAACGTCTGCTTGCCCACCAGAATATGCTCGTGTCCCTCAGCATCATGTACCACGATGGAGGATGTTGCCGACGCCTGCACCACATATTCAGCAATGCTGGGAGCGTCTTTTTTCCACTCCACGCGATAAATGCTGGTACCACGAGCCGCGCGAGGAAAGGTGTAAACTCGAGGCATAACTGATGATCCCCTGAAAACAGGAACGAAACCCGGCAGGTCACCAACACCATCAATGGAAGTGAGTCGCCTTTAGGGGAATTCAATCTGCCCTGTGACGAAAAATCAACACACTTTCTACAGGCCGGCTGTAAAATTTCCACAGGTGGTGATGAAATACAATGAACCTAAGGGTGGTACAATGCGTTGCATGAATACTACGCCTCAGATCAACCGTACCAATTGCACCGATTGTGCCATCTTCGGCAATTCTGACGCTCGCTTCTGCACACCATCAACCAATAAAAAACGTCCGATCGGAACAACCGATCGGACGTCATTGATTCTGCATTCGCACCCAGCCAGACAGACCGCCTGACCCAGTCTGACTGACGACCTCAACCCTTCGCAGCAGCGAAACGGCGAGCAACCTCGGCCCAGTTCACAAGATTCCAGAACGCTCCGATGTAGTCAGGACGACGGTTCTGGTAATTCAGGTAGTAGGCATGCTCCCACACGTCAAGACCGAGGATAGGCGTACGACCTTCGGACAGCGGAGTATCCTGGTTGGCGGTGCTTTCAACCACCAGAGTCCCGTCGGCACGAACGCTTAACCAGGCCCAACCACTGCCAAATCGCGTGGTCGCAGCCTTGTTGAACTGCTCTTTGAAGTGATCAAATTTGCCAAAAGCTGCGTCAATTGCGGCAGCCAGATCGCCCGACGGAGTGCCACCACCGCTGGGAGACAGGATCGTCCAGAACAATGCATGATTGGCGTGACCGCCACCATTATTCCGAACTACTGTTCGAATGTTCTCAGGAACCGCGTTCAGGTCCTTCACGAGGTCTTCCACGGACTTTGCCGCCAGTGGCGAACCTTCCAGAGCAGCATTCACGTTGTTGATGTAGGCCTGATGATGCTTCGTGTGATGGATTTCCATCGTCCGAGCATCAATATGAGGCTCCAGTGCGTTGTATGCATACGGCAGCGGTGGCAGTGTGTACGGCATCGAAAACTCCGGATTACAAATCGTCAGAACAACCCCAGAAACACGAGGCACTCACTGGACCGAACGGCCGTGAGCCCTGTAACTCCTCGATTCTAGGCAGAATTTCGCAGGAAAATACGTGGCGTCATCAGGAATTCTCGACAGTTTTCAGGATTCTCCCTGCACATCAAAATGACGGACATACCTGTACAGATTGACGCAAACTGCCGATTTGGTCCTGATATTCGGACCCGAGTTTGACTTCCCTTCCGAGACACGTAACATCTTTCCATGAGCAATCGCATTCTTACTGCCCTGCCCGTCTATAACGAAGTCCGGCACGTGTCTGCGGTGCTGCAGGAAGTGCTGCAGCACGCTGATGACGTGCTGGTGATCGATGATGGATCCACCGATGGGACATCTCAGATTCTTGATGAGTTCCCCGGGATTCTCGTTTCCAGACACGGGGTCAACCTGGGCTACGGGGCGGCACTGGCCACGGCCTTCCGGTTTGCACAACTGCACAACTACGACGTGCTGGTCACAATGGACTGCGACGGACAGCATCAGCCCGGATATATCCGCCAGTTCGCCGACCTGATTGACAATGAATACGCTCCGGCTGACATGATTTCAGGCTCGCGTTACATGCAGGAATTCGGCTGCGACAGCGATGCACCAGCAGATCGGCGTCGCATCAATGCTCGCATCACCGCGTGTCTGAACGAAAAACTGGGATTGCGGATCACAGACGCATTCTGCGGTTTCAAGGCCTACCGCGTCAGTGCGCTCGCGGATCTCGAGCTATCCAATCCGGGATATGCAATGCCGCTGCAACTCTGGGTGCAGGCCGCCAGTCTCGGCTGGCGAATCCGCGAAGCTGCTGTGCCCCGAATTTACCTCGACGAGAAGCGATCCTTCGGTGGTGCTCTTGATGACGCTGACGTGCGGCTGGCACACTATCACAGCGTACTGAATGACGAACTTTCCCGACGCGGGCTGCCGCAGCGGTTTACCGCGGACTGCGGCGCCGCAACCGTCAGCTGACGCCAGGCACGCTCGTGAATTGCCGCTGCAGTCGCTGGCTTCAATCAGCGTTTCGCCTCGAACTCATAGAATGAAAACAGCAGGTGCACGGTCAGCACATACAAAGTCGACCACAGGATCGTTCGCGTTACTCCCCGACTGATGTCTTCCGTCGAGAGTTTCGGGGCTGTTCCCTGCCTCCATGCGATCACTGCAATGCCCGCAGCACAGCCCAGTAATTTGGCCAGCAGCCAACCACTGCCGTTGTATAAACGGCCCGTCTGACTCAGCAATTCCTTGTGGAAATGAGCATCCCAGAAGGACAGTCCCAGTTCCGCATGCGTCAGTAGAAATGCAAAACCCGCGCAAAACGCAGCGATGAAGTACCCCAGGAGCGACAACAAAGGGGTCCCCAGCAGAAACGCATACAGGATTGACGTCCTGAGCAGCCGATTCGGATCCGCGCCAATGCTGCGCATCGCGTCCAGTCGACTGCCCCACGTACGACTGCCCACATCAGCCGCAACAGCGGCACCGGAACGTGCTGCAATCAGCAGCGTCGCCAGAATCGGGACCAAAAAGCGAAACAGTGAAAACCCGGTTGCATGCAGCAGGTTTTCAACCAGCAACGGTTCGGAAAACTGACGAAACGGCAGATATCGAAAGACAAAGTCCTGAGCGACATACCCCAGAATTGCCGCGGCCGCGGCGATGTACAGACAGGCCGACGGGCCTGCCACCAGCAACAGATAATAACGGGCATAAACCAGCCCCCAGCGGACACTCTTCCAGCGCGGCAGCAATACCAGCGGCAACGCCAGAAGGTCCTCAACAAACTGCCCTGAAGACTCCAGTTGTCGTCGCAGCATCGTCGCCATACGACTCGACAGCGGGATCCGAGCCTGCACTGCCGGAATCTCCGGAGGTCGTCCGATCAGTTCCCGCAACTGTCCCCAGCCACTGACCGGAATTTCCTCCAACTGCAGTGTTCGGTGATTCAGCAGCAGAATCCGGTCTGCAATACCCGCGAGACTGGCATAATCATGAGTCACCACAATGGACGTGCGTCCGAACTGCACATGGGTTTCACGGATCAGATCGGCCACATCCGCGGCCGTTGCCACATCCAGCCCGGATGTGGGTTCGTCATACAGAATGACCGGGTTCCCCGGAGCAACAGCCCGCGCGATCGCCAACCGCTGCTGCTGACCACCACTGAGCACCGCAACAGGACGATCCCCGGGCACCTGCAGACGCCTCAGAAAATCGCCCGCCTGCAAAGCATGCCGCGGACCCGCATGATCCATGGCAATCTGCACATTCTCGTGCGGCGAAAGCTCATCAAACAACGCAAACTGCTGGAACACCACCGCCACGGTGGGCTGTGCCGCCCCCGCTGCCACCCCCGCACCAGCCGCACCGGACAACTCAAAATCAATCCGCCCCGAATACCGAATTGAAGGATGCTGCGAATCAATCAGCCCGGCCAGAATTCGCAGCAGAACCGACTTACCGACACCACTGCAGCCGAGAATCAGTGTCAGACGACCGGCTGGAAAGCTGGCATCCGTTCGCTGCAGTAATCCTCGCCCACCCGCCGATACAGAAAAGTTCGACAGGCGCAATGTCACCGCGGGCTCCGGAACCAGATTCTGAGCTTTACTGAACTTCCCCGCAGAGTTCGGCCCCTGTTCGTCCATGCTGAGGTCTGCCTGAGCGTTATCTGGCTGCCGGCTGTGCTGCCGCAGGAGTTACCGGAGCAGTTGCAAACATCTTCTGAAACTCGGCCTTCAGCTTCGGCAGCTCGGCCGCTGTTGCCAGACCACCGATACTGAGAAAGAACATCGCCCCCAGCACCAGACTGATCCGCTGCCATAACCGCGGCCGCAGCTCACGCGGCAACAGCGTCGTGTTGACCACCAGAGTATGCAGACAACTGACACCCAAAGCATAGTTATACATCATGCCCGTGGCGGTCACCAGCAGCGTGTCACCGCGAACCAGCAGCAGCATGCTCAGACCAATCAGCACGTAACAGAACAGGACACCGAAATACAGCCGTCCAATTTCCCGTGGATGCCATGACTGCAGACGACGACTGGCTGTCCAGAAGACGTCTACCCAGCGTCGCAGTACTCCATCCGCCGTCGTTACCATACTGCTGCCCAGAATCAGAAAACCACAGAACAGTGTCAGATACCAGAACATCGGCCCCAGAGATCCACCAACGACATCCCGCACACTGTCAGCCGTCATCGCCGCCGCCTGCCACTTATCGGCAGGTACTGTCCCTCGTTTCAGAAACTGCACTGACAGCATGCTGGGCAGTGCCAGCCCGATAAAGCACGCCGGCAGCCACACCAGATACTGCTCGCGACTCACATGCGATATCCAGCCCTTCCATCGCTGCAAAGATGTCTGATTCACCTCGAAAACTGTTCCTGCATGCGACAGCTGAATGGCATGCCCACCCACCATACTGGGAATGGCGCCCACGTACTTCCCCATCCCCCAGCCCTGATCACGAGTAAACGAGCTGATCGGTGTGTTTGTCAGACCGCCATTGCCGGAAATTGCCGCCATCGAGGCCAGAATTCCAAACAACGAAATATCGAATGCCAGGCTTCGCCCCTCTGCCCACGCCGAAAAAATATTATCGACCTTCGGCTGATGTGACTGCTCGCCTTCGTCCTGCTTGCCGTTCCCGTTCACATCCTCAACCGAAATCACCGGCACGTTGCCAAACTTCACAAATCCACTGGTCAGTTCCTGCCATGTCGCTGCTGTGGAATAACGAAATGCCAGAAACAGCAGAAAGGTCAGAACAAAAACCAACTTGAATGTCATCAGCGCGCGAATCGAATTGTAGACCTTGCCACCAACACACAACGGAATGATGACCGATACAAAAATCAGGCAGGAAAGCCATGTCAGTCGTCGCGCATCGTCCGGGTTCGATGGAATCGGAATGTGCCCCCAGATCATGGCCCCCAGAGGAATCGCGGCACTTGAGGCGAGATAAGGCAGAAACGAACCGAAGTCCAGCAGCAGATACACAAATACCCAGAAGATCGGGTGCGGACCAATACGAAACTTGCCTGTGAAAATCGGCTCACCGCTATACAGCGTATACCGGCTGATTTCGACGTTATAGACCACCTGAAACACGACGCTGAGCGTGGCCAGCCACAGTAGTGAACCGCCATACTTCGCCGTCACCAGTGGTCCTGTCAGCCATTCACCACCACCAATCGCGGCCCCACCCATGACCAGTCCCGGCCCCACCATCAGCAGCAGCTTGTTCCAGCGGAACAGAGGAGCACTGGGCAGTTCATTCACATGCCATTTCGGCATGTGCGGGGAACCCGGCTGCTGGCCAATCAGTGGACCCGCATCAGCAGACTCGGTGGGGTGCGTAGAGGGCATGCGGAGCGTTCCTGCGAGAATAATTGATGAGGTGGGATGCAAGACCAGGGATTCTGCACGGTCAGAGTATGCAGCAGCCGCAGCCGACGAAACTTGATGCACCCCATTGTTCAGTCCGACAGCAGGAGATGCAAGGGACCGCAGGGCTCTGTTGCTGTTCACGACCCGGAACTGACACACGTAACGACAGGTGCCCCGGACCAGTTCCACTCTGAAAAATCGCCCGATTCAGTCAGGTCCGTGCCATCCCACAGACCCCATCGACTTGTGCCTCTCACACCAGATCGGCCCCCGGCCGGCACCTGATTCCAGTCAGCAGGCTGCGGGATCCGGACAATCTGGTAAATCCGCTCCAGACAGCACAGTCTTCCTTATTACGAGTCTTCAGACACTTTTGTCTGCATCTTTCTTCCTTCGCCTTGCTCGCTCGCTATACTTGGGCCCGTGGAGGCGAGCCGGGTCACCTGGTGCATAAAGTCATGTCCCGGATAATCAAATTTTCAGGTCCAGCATTTTGCCGGCATGCGTCAGTTCTGCTGACTCTGTTGCTGTGCATCGTGTTTGTGTTGCCATTGCCTGTTGCCGATAGCAGCCTCGCCGGTCATCCGGAAGGGGGCTCATTCATCGGTTGCTCAGTGGAACAGACGGCTTCCGCACGGACAGACGCAGTCGCTCACAACTCGTCCGCCAAGGACGGCCGTGTACCATTCCCCTGTCAGAATCGCCCCTGTGGTTGCCGATCGGCTGCCAGTTGCCTGAAACGCTGCTGCTGCTTTTCTGCCACTCAGAAATCACAGTGGGCTAAAGCTCATACAGTCAGTACAAACGCATATCAACAGCAGGCCGTCGCAACCACTCAGCAGGCACGCTGGCGGACTGTCTCGTTCATCCAATCGATGGAATGTCAGGGGCTGGGTGCCACCAGTTTCTGCTTTGTCATTGCTCTGGCAGTTGCGGATGTACCATCACCTCAGGCAGCAATTCCTGATGCCAGTACACTGCCAATTTCAGACGCATTGCCCATAGCCAGCCTGCAGCCGCCAGTCCCTCCCCCCAAATTATTCACTTAGGCCCTGCTCCGCTTGTACCCACGGTACAACTGCCTCGTCGCGGTCTGCTCTGTTGCCGCGGCTGCAGTCTGCGGATCCGCATTTGACTGTCTGGTCAGGACGGCCACAGTCTGCCTGAGTTAGCACGCTCACCCGAACGTCGCGGCTCGCTCTCCACACGGCATGCCCTGCATGTCCGCGGTGAGCGTGCCAACGCAGGCTGCCCATGGCTGTTCGTCTGGAACAGAACAACTGCGATCTCTCATACCTGCCTCGCAGGCCCTCACATTCCCCAGCAGCACACGCAACTGCGTGCAGCCTGCTTTTCAAGGTCATCAGAAATGTCCTCTATCCACATTGCGCGCCATGATCGGGCTCCGTACCCACGCGCTTTTACACTGATCGAACTGCTGGTTGTCATTGCTATCATCGCAATTCTTGTCGCTCTGCTGCTGCCCGCTGTGCAGCAGGCACGCGAAGCTGCTCGCCGAACTCAGTGCAAAAATAATCTGCGGCAGTTCGGCCTGGCTCTGCACAACTATGAAAGCACCTACGGGATGTTCCCGCTGACGAATGCGCAGAACTACCAGCCTAACGTGCAGGGGTTTTCCCCCCAGGCAAGGCTGCTGCCCATGATGGAACAGGCCAATCTGCAGAATCTGCTCGACTTTACTCAACCGGCTTTCACCGGCCCCTTCAACAGCCTTGTTCCCAACCCGGCGTTTGCCGCGGCCTTTGCCACCCCGCTGCAGGTCATGCTGTGTCCCAGCGACCCGGCTCCCACACTGAACACGGGCGCGGGGGGCGCCGTTTACGCTGGTGTAAACTACATGATCAGCTACGGCAGTGGTACGGCTGCAAACTATGACCTCCGCTGGAGAACTGACGGTTTTGTCTATGAAAACTCCAATGTTCGAATGCGCGATGCGACCGATGGAACGTCCAGTACAGTGATCATGAGCGAGTCGATCCGCAGTACCGGCGCTGACATCACTCTGCCCGCCGGATCACTGCCCAGATTCAACTATCAGCTGACACTCAACGGTTCATCCGGAGTCAACTCCGCGCTGCAGCCTGTTCCCGGTCTGCAGGCTGCCGGAGGCGGCTGGTCCAACAACTCTGCTGGAGTGATTATGAATCCGGACCTCGCCAGCATCTGGCCTCTGAAAAACACCTGGCGCGGCTCGTCCAGCGCCGCACTGCGTGGTCGCGGAGTCTCGTGGGCACACTCCGGAGCCGTCAGTACTCTGACCAATGGCTACAACACACCGAACAGCCGAATTCCCGACGTAGTGGTGCACTTCACCGGCTTCTTCGGGCCTCGCAGTTGGCACACCGGAGGCGCCCAGGTACTGCTCGGAGACGGCTCCGTTCGATTGCTCAGTGACAACATCGATACTGCCGTTCATCGAGGTCTTCACAGCTGCAACGGCGGTGAAGTACTCGGTGAATTCTGATCAGGAGGGAGAGCGCGGGGGTGCCGGAACCCGTTCCTGCCGCCCCTGCGTTTCCCCTGACACTTAACGCACCCAACTCACGAACTCCCACAATCTCAGGTGTTCCCGATGTCCACTGCCGCATGGCCTGACTACCGCGCTGTCTGGAGATGGCATTTCTACGCCGGACTGATCTGCCTTCCATTTGTCATCATTCTCTCCATCACCGGCTGTGTCTATCTTTTCAAGCCTCAGATCGAGGCGTGGACCGAACGTGACTACAACTGGCTGCAACCCACTCAGACACCCCTGCCTCCCTCAGAACTGATCGCCTCAGCGCTGCAGGCATTCCCGAACTCAGTCTTCGCCAGCTATGAACTTCCGGCCGATACTCGGTGTGCGGCTCGAGTACTCCTTGCCACTGACGATGGCAGTCAGCGCGTTTACGTGCATCCGGGAACTGCTGCTGTGCTGGGCTCAATCCCGGAGGATCAGCGAATCATGCGACTGTTCTTTCGCATTCACGGTGAACTGCTGATGGGCGACCGAGGCTCCAACATCGTGGAAACCGCAGCCTGCTGGACTATTGTGCTGCTGCTGTCCGGAATCTATCTGTGGTGGCCGCGCTCCGCAAAAGGACTGGCAGGCGTGCTTTATCCGCGGCTCTTCAGCGGTTCAAGACTGTTCTGGCGGGATCTGCACGCAGTAGTGGGACTGTGGATCACAGGCCTCGCCTTGTTCCTGCTGCTGAGTGGCCTGCCATGGGCAAAATTCTGGGGCGATTACCTGAAATCCGTCCGTCAGCTGACAGGAACTGCGGTGGCACGACAGGACTGGTCCAATACGGCCGAACGACGGCCAACCAACGGCACCAGCCCAGGACAGACAGCAGCAGCCGCAGCAGAAAACTCCGGGCATTCCGGACACGGCAGCTCTGGAAAACGTCCCGCTGGACCAGCCCCCGACCTGACCCACATTGATCACATGGTTGCCGCTGTGGCTGCCCTGCAACTGGATCCTCCCGTAATCATCTCGGCCCCTGGAGGTCGCTCAAAGAAATGGTCCGGCAAATCAGAGACTGCCAATCGACCGCGCCGCGTGACGGTGGACCTTGATCCCGCGACCGGCAGGATCCTCGATCGCCAGAACTTTTCTGACCGACACTGGATCGATCGTGCCGTGGGTTACGGTATCGCTGCTCATGAAGGCCAGTTGTTTGGCTGGACCAACACAGTGCTGGGACTGCTGACCGGCGCCGGCCTGATCCTGCTGTCCGTAAGCGGAGCGATTATGTGGTGGAAACGTCGCGATGCCGGAATTCTCGGAGCCCCTCGGATCCTCGCTCGACCACAACTCTCCGCCGGCCTGCTCGGACTGCTCCTGCTGCTCGGACTGTGCTTCCCACTGTTTGCCGCTTCCCTCTGTGCCGTCCTGCTCCTCGAATGGCTGGTGCTGAGCCGTATCCGGGCTGTCAGTCACTGGCTGGGACTGCAACCGGCCACCACTGCTGCAGGCAGCCAGACACTGAATCCGCTGTGACGGTTAACAAATCAGCCACCCACAACCGCCAGATTGTCCCGATGAATCACTTCACCGAAGGGAACATGCCCCAGCGCCGAAGCAATCTGATCTGAGCGACGGCCACGAATCCGGCGAATCTCATCAGCCGAATAATTCACCAGACCTCTGGCAAATTCGACACCATCCGGCGCCTTCAGCCCCACCAGTGAACCCGCTTCAAAATCGCCCTGAACATCGCGAATCCCCACCGCCAGCAGGGAACGACCACTCTCACGAACCGCACTGACCGCACCCTCGTCAACGATCAGAGTCCCGGCCGGAGGTGCCCCGAACGCGATCCATCGCTTCCATGCCGGAACCGTTTCGGCACGCGCCATAAACAGAGTTCCGACAGAACGACCGCAGCGGATGTCATCAAGTACAGTGTCACTGCGGCCACTGGCCAGAATGACGGATTCCCCCATCCCAGTAGCAGCCAGTATGGCCCGCAGCTTCGACCCCATCCCGCCTCGCCCACGACTGCTTTGTTCGCTGGCCACCAGCTTCAGCAGAGACTCATCCGGATGCTCCACCACCGGAATTACACGACTGTCGGACTGAGACGGCGGTCCATCATACAGACCCGCAATACCTGACAGAATCACCAGCAGTGGGTCCGGCAGCAGTGTCGCCAGCATGGCCGCCAGCTGATCATTATCACCAACTGCGATCTCGCGAATACTGACTGTGTCATTCTCATTGACAATCGGCAGGACATCAAAATCAAACAACGTCCTCAGCGTGTTACGCACGTTCAGATATCGCTGGCGATTACGAAAATCATTTCCCGTCAGCAGCAACTGCGCTGTACGACGGCCACTCCGGGCCAGCGCGTCGTCCCAGGTACGCATCAGTGAAGGCTGTCCGATCGCAGCAGCAGCCTGCAGTTCCGGCAGCGATTCCGGTCGCCGATTCAAACCAAGAATCCCGATCCCCGCTCCCACAGCACCGCTTGACACCAGAACCACTCGCCGACCCGTCTGCTGGATCCGATGAATCTGATCGGCAATACATTCAATGCGTGGAATATCGAGGCGATCGGCATCTGTCGTCAGGACATTGGTGCCAATCTTGACAATCACGGTTCTGGAAGCCTCAAAGGCCTCCTGCTGCGGAGTACTCATAACAAATCCAGAGCATATTTCTGTCTGCAGGCTCAACCCACCGTGACCTGCCGCGGCCGGCTCAGCCTATTTCGTCAAATCTGCATCGCTTCGCAAGCCTGATCGGACGAATTCCTGCTGCTTCGACGACGACGCCTGTGCCAACCTGCAGACATCACCGCCAGCACCATAGGTACCCACGACAATCCCGGCTCCGGAACCGACAGCAGATCGGATTGCAGCACAATCGGACCCAGCTCCACATTCGCTGAGGCACTGGACGTGTTGTCACCCAAAAACACGAAATTGGGCAGAATGTACGGGTTGATCGGACCACTGAACCCTGAGTAATTCCGCAGGCCGCCCGACAGCACCTCCGTCCCACCCTGAAATAAGCGATAACCGCTGCCCAGCACCTGCAACCGGTAGGCCTGACGAATCAGGGTACTGGTGGCCACACTTTCGGCAAACTGAAACAATGGTGAGTCACCCTGGGCCAGGATTCGATCCGTATGAAAACCCAACTCGATCCCCTGCAGATCAGACGACAGCAGCGTGACACTGAAACCAGCCCGATTCGCGTTCAGAACATGGCTCTCGGAACTGACCGCCAGTTCAAAAGCCAGCTCAAAACCGCCTGCCCGATTCAATGATGGAAAACCAGCGTTCCTGAGCTGCTGAGTTACGAGGTAGTTGCTGTAGCCAGCCTTCACAACAGCATCTGTCGCCAGCTGCACACCCGCAGGTAACGGAGTCTGCACTGCGGAACCGGATGAGACAGCAGCATCCGAGGCATAATCCAGCCACGCCTGCGACGCCGGCAGTCCGCTGCCATCGTACAACGTAACAATTGCACCCATTGCCGAGGAACACACCCAGCCACATTGCACCGCCACCGTCAGCAGCGTCCAGCCCAGCTTCGTCCGTACGGATTTTAATCCCCGCAGCATGATGGTCCGCATGACGGGCCTTCCCCCCCCCCCTGATAGGGACCTGTCAGGATGCAGATCTGCAGAACTTAAGACTGGCCGTTCTGCACAGCGACGGAGCAGGCCCCCACACATTCCCCGTCACACACCGGGCACTCTCACCAGAATCCTCCCGCTTGTCAATCCAGCCGTGCGGTCGACTGAAATCATCGTTATTCCCTGTTCTGACCTTAGCGCTGTCCGTTCAGCCCGCTTATGATCCCCCCGCGTCAGAATCTGACAGGGTCTCAGGAGGCAGGCATGGGCACGGCCGATTCGCCATCGCAGCAATATGTTTCCAGTGGTCGCCACACGCTGCTTTCGCTGGCGTTCTGGAGTTTTCTCTGCACCCAGTTCCTCGGAGCATTCAATGACAACTACTTCAAGCAGATGGTGCTGCTGACATGTATCGGAGCCAGTGCGGCCACGCTGAAGTCGGCCGATAAACAGACCGCGGTCCCATGGACCGAGATTGCCATGGCAGCCTTCGCGCTGCCCTTCGTGCTGTTCTCCGGCCTCGGTGGCTTTCTTTCCGATCGCATCTCCAAGACGACAGTCATTATCAGCTGCAAAGCAGCGGAAATCGGTATCGTCGGAATCGGACTTGCCGTCCTGCTGGTGCCATCACTCAGTACAACTACCACGCTTTCCGCACTGATCTTTGTACTGGCCCTGATGGGCACACACAGTGCTGTCTTCAGCCCCTCCAAGTACGGCGTCCTGCCGGAGTTGTTTCGTGCTGACTGCCTGCTGCCCGTCAATGGGGCCGTGCAGATGACCACATTTCTGGCCATTATCTTCGGTACCGTCTGCGCCGGAATTGCACTCGATCTGATCCGAAATCAACTCTGGATCAGCAGCGTCATCGCCATCATCATCGCAGCACTGGGAACTGCCAGCAGCCTGCTGATGCCACACGTTCCTGCTGCCGAGCCAACACTGCAGCTGCGACCGGAAAACCTTGTGATGCCGCGGCTGGTACTGCAGATCCTGCTCCGTAATCGCCCCCTGCTGATAGCCGTGCTGGTCTATTCACTCTTCTGGTTCCTTGGTGGCGTTGTGCAGATGGGCATCAATACACTGGGTGAAGCCGCACTGCGCCTCAGTCGAACTCGCACCAGTGTCCTTGTCGCAGGCATTGGGCTCGGCATCGCACTGGGCTGCCTGCTGGCTGGATTTGCTGGTCGCGGCAGTCGCCGCTGGACCGTCATCGGAGCGTGGCTGCTGGTCACAACGCTGGCCGCAGCAGCACTGCTTGGCAGTGGCCTCTGTGGAACGCCAGCCAGTGCCGGACGCGATCTCAGAACGGAAACAATCGTTTCCAGCCTGTTCGTCTGCGACCTCGTGGAATGGCTGTTACGTGTCGATATGACCATACTGGGGATCGCCGCCGGACTGTTCGTTGTGCCTGTTCAGGTGTATCTTCAGGCTGCCCCCCCGGCAGAACTTAAGGGACGGGTTCTGGGCGTACAAAACCTGATGACATGGATTGGAATCCTGCTGTCCGCAGCATTTTCACTGGTTGTGGGCCTGACTTTGAAAGCCATTGCCGGTCCGGCCGCAGACAAACAGCACCAATGGGTGCTGTTTGCTCTGCTGGCGGCCATGATGCTTCCTGTTGCTGTTTTCTATCGGCTGCCAGCACTTGCCGACGATTCGGAACCAACAACAGAAGTCCCCCGATGAAATGACAACCTCCATGCGGCGGTTTAGACTCTGGCGTCGGAACTGAAGTCTGCCTCTTCTGCCTTCGCGGGTGCTGATCAACCATGCCGGATGCCGCTCTGCTTGCAAGCCTGACTCTACTTGCCGGCCTGTTCCTGCTCAGTCTTGAAATGTTTGTCCCCAGCTTTGGCCTGCTGCTGGTCATGTCCCTGATTTCCCTGACAGTCTCCTTCTGGTCAGCGTGCAAGGCGTGGTGGGCGGTTTCTCCCCAGTTCTTCTGGTCCTATGTATTCCTGCTGATGTGTGGAATCCCGGCCACGTTTTTTGGTTCAATCGCTATTCTGCAGCGTACCCGCATGGGTCAGCGAATGACGCTGATGCCACCACCGAATGCAGGCAAAGTACCCGAAAATCCGCTGCAGCAACTGCTTGGTCGCAGCGGCATCACGCAAACGCCCATGAACCCCGGTGGCATGGTTCTGATTGCCGGTCAGCGTCTGCATGCAGAATCCACAGGCCTGCCGCTGGAGTCGGGAACAGCCATCGTTGCTGTCGCTGTCAGGGGCTCACGGATCGTGGTGCGTGCGGCGACAGATGCACTGCCACTGACACCGGATCGAGGCGATCGCAGTGCTGGCAGTCCAGCAGATCCGGTGTCACCGCTTGACTTCGACATCCCCTCGGATTACACCCAGTGATTCTCCGTACCTCCACGCATTCACAGGGAGCATCATCATGGACCTTCCAATCCTGCTGGCACTGACCAGTACTCAATGGGTGGTGCTGGTCATTCTGCTGCTGTTTGTGCTCGTCTTTCTGGGCATTTTTGCTCAGTTCGCCAGCCTTTGGCTGCAGTGTAAGGTGACTCGGGCCGGCATCAGCCTTGGCGATCTTGTGTTCATGCGTTTTCGACGCGTCAACCCGGCTGTGATTGTCCGCAGCAAGATTATGGCTGTTCAGGCCGGCCTCAATCGAAAATACCCGCTCTCTGTTCAGAACCTGGAAGCTCACGCTCTGTCCGGCGGGAATGTGCCGAACGTCATTCGGGCGCTGATCGCAGCAGACAAGGCCAGTATCCCGCTGGACTGGAATACCGCTCAGGCCATTGACCTGGCTGGCCGCAACATCCTTGAGGCGGTGACCACCAGCGTCAATCCCAAGGTGATTGACTGTCCCGATCCCAAACGCAACCAGGGCACACTTTCCGCAGTCGCTGCTGATGGCATTGAGCTGCGAGTGCGGGCGCGAGTCACAGTTCGCACCAATATCCGGCAGTTGATCGGGGGTGCGACGGAAGAGACCGTAATCGCGCGAGTTGGCCAGGGAATTGTCCAGGCTATCGGCTCCACACCGTCCTATAAGCTGGTTCTTGAGAATCCGGACTATATCTCCAAGACGGTGCTAGAGCAGGGGCTTGAAGCACAGACCGCCTACGAGATCGTGTCGATTGATATCGCTGACATCGACGTCGGTGAAAACATCGGTGCCAAACTCCTCGCTGATCGCGCAGAAGCCGACATGCGAGTGGCTCAGGCAAAGGCCGAGCAGCGGCGTGCCGCTGCTCGCGCTCGCGAACAGGAAATGGTCGCTCGTATCCAGCAGAATCGAGCGGCTGTTGTGCTGGCAGAATCGGAAGTTCCGCGAGCAGTGGCCGAAGCTTTTGGCAATGGCAACCTTGGTCTGCTGGATTTCTATGAACTCAAGAATGTGCAGGCAGATACGCGAATGCGTGAATCGATCGCCGGCGACGGAACAACCCGCGCTGGCGGTACAACAGAGGCCTGAGCGACTGCTGCGGCAGTCAAACAGGGTTTACCATCCGATCTGGCAGTGGATCGGAACGGAATTTGACAGGTGTAACTGGAGCATTTCAGATGAAGTGGACGCGTTGGACTCAATGGCTGGGGCTGGCATGCATGCTGCTGACCTCTGCTGCACAGGCAGACGAATGGCAATCGCTGTTCGATGGAAAAACTCTGGATGGCTGGGATGGCGATCCACGAATCTGGAGTGTTCAGGATGGAGCCATTACCGGACGCACCACTGAAGAGATCAAGCTGGATAAGAATACCTTCATCATCTGGCGTGGTGGTCAGTTGGACAACTTCGAACTGGAACTGGAATACCGAATCGTCAACGGAAACTCCGGAATCCAGTACCGCAGTTTTGAACTGCCGGACGGTAAATGGCGAATCGGTGGATACCAGGCCGACTTCGAAGCTGGCCAGACCTATTCCGGAATCCTCTACGGAGAGGCATTCCGGGGAATTCTTGCCCAGCGTGGACAGTCCACCGAACTGACTCGCACCGATGGTAAGTTCGAGGTGAAGGTCACGGGCAGTGTCGGTGAGTCTGCAGCAATTCAGGCGGCTATTAAAAAGGAAGACTGGAACAAGTACCGCGTCGTCGCAAATGGCTTCAATTTTCAGCATTTCATCAATGGTCTGAAAACTGTTGATGTCACTGACAATGATCAGCAGGATCGTCGGGCCGTGGGATTGCTGGCCCTGCAGGCACATGTGGGCCCGCCGATGACCGTCCAGTTCCGCGGTATCCGCCTCAAGAAACTGCCTGCCCCGAAGAAAGTAGCCCTGATCGCTGGTCGCCCCAGCCACGGCTACGGGGCTCACGAACACCGCGCCGGCTGTATGCTGCTGGCCGATGCTCTGAATTCTGCAAACCTCGGCATTCAGGCCACCGTTTACACCAATGGCTGGCCGGAAGACGAATCTGTGCTGGATTCAGCTGACTCCGTCGTGATCTATGCAGATGGTGGTGGCGGACACCCGTTCAACAGCCATCTCGATCGTATTCGTCAGATCCAGAACCGTGGCGTTGGCATGGTGGCCATTCATTACGGCGTGGAAGTACCAAAGGGAGCGTCAGGCGATTCCTTCCTGAAATGGATCGGTGGCTACTTCGAAACTGACTGGTCGGTTAACCCTCACTGGACAGGCACTTTCGCAAAATTCCCGGCTCACCCGATCGCTCGTGGAGTACGGCCTTTTCGCGTCAATGATGAATGGTACTACCACATGCGATTCGCTGCCGCCGAATCCGCTGTCGTCCCGGTTCTGACTGACCTGCCGCCCCGCGACACGCTGGTCCGCGAAGACGGCAGCCTGTCACGCCCCGATGGAGCTCACAGCAATAACCCCGCCGTCCGTGCAGCCGTGCTCGAACGTAAAGAGGCCCAGACGGTGGCATGGGCAGTGACTCGTCCGGATGGTGGACGAGGCTTTGGCTTCACAGGAGGCCATGATCACTGGAACTGGGGTAATCGGGACTTTCGCACACTCGTTCTGAATGCAATCGCATGGACCGCTCACACAGAAGTTCCGGAAGCGGGGATCCCCTCAAAGGATCTGACTGTAAAGGATCTGATGGCCAATCAGGACTACGAAGTGCCGGACAACTTCAATCCGGCTCGAATTCAGGCCATGCTGGATGAGTGGACAGCCTTTCGAACTCGCTGAACGTGGCTCTGCCTTTATGACCGACGAATCAGTGACAGTCCCGACTGCCGAACGAAGCTGGAAGTCTGCAGACTTCCAGCAGATCCCGGCTGTGCCCTGCCCCTGTGGTCAGGCACGACGTGCGTATGCCGGAGTCCCGGAATTCCCCGGGACTCTGCATATCACCGAGATCTCAGAAAATGCCCTGCGGCACTACCACAAACGACTGACTGAAACCTACGTGATTCTGGAATGCGGAGCTGATGCCGCGATGGAACTGGATGGTGAGCAGATCCCGGTGCGGCCACTGCAGTCCTTTGTAATTCCACCTCGCGTCCGCCATCGAGCACTCGGACGAATGAAAGTCCTGATTGTCGTCCTGCCGGAATTTGATCCCGCCGACGAATGGTTTGACTGAAAACCGACTGTGCACAGCGCGCCGAATCGCACAGCCTCGCGATTGAACTGCCGCATTTCAGCACGTATCCCGGCCCTGCCCTGTCTCCGCAACAACTCCCCGGCGTCACTTGCTCCCGATTACGGTACTGGCACGCAACCTGCACCGAGTGGACTCTGACTTGTTGTTTCTGAAACCTCAGATCAGGGTGAAAACCATGCGCAGAAATGATCCGATATCGCACGTCATGACAAAGAATCCTGTCGTTCTCGAAACAGGTGACTCGCTGTCCAGGGCGCGGCAGCTGTTTGAGGAGTCGGGGGTGCATCACCTGCCGGTGGTTCATGGGGGTGAGTTGGCGGGAATGCTGTCATGGACCGACTTCCTGCGAGTCAGTTTTGGTGAATTCGGCAACCAGGATGTACGCAGCCTTGATGCTGTGCTGGACCATACCCGCAAGCTCCGGGATGTCATGCGGACCGACGTCGTGACCATGCCCCTCAGCGGTACAGTGCGCGATGCAGCCATAATTCTCAGTCGTGGTGGATTTCATTCTGTTCCGGTGGTTGACGGTAACCGACTGGCGGGAATTGTCACATCCACAGATCTGATTCACTATCTGGTAGAGCAGTACTGATCAGCAGGCCGGCCTGTTGAAGCTCTGGTCAGCCTCGCTATCATGCGGGCTGACCAGGCCTTGACTGTCTTGCCGGGAAGGAAATCGTGTGCGGCTGATCGATCTTCGCAGTGATACGGTAACTCGCCCTACTCCAGCCATGCGCAGGGCGATGTTTGAAGCTGAGGTTGGCGATGATGTGATGGGTGAAGACCCGACCGTCAATCGGCTTGAGCGAATGGTGGCTGAATTGTTTGGTTGTGAAGCCGCAGTCTTCGCCTGCTCGGGTACTCAAAGCAACCAGATGGCGGTGCGACTGCACTGTATCCCTGGTGACGAGCTGCTGATTCATGAAAGCAGTCATATCTGCAATTTCGAGGCTGGTGCTCCAGCCGCACTCAGTGGCGTCACCGTCAGAACTCTCAGTGGCCATGGTGGAATGCTTGATGTCCCGGATCTTGAGGGGCGTGTTCGGGTCAATGATCAGCATTTCTGTCGTACGCGGCTGGTTTGTCTTGAAAATACCACCAATCTCGGAGGTGGTCGTGTGTATCCGCTGCAACAGATGCAGCGTGTGAGTGACTGGGCAGTGGCGGCAGGTCTCAAACGTCACCTTGACGGCGCGCGCCTGTTCAACGCACTGGTTGCCGCAGGGTCTCAGGCGGTCGAAACAGCCCGCTGCTTCGATACCATCTCCATCTGTTTTTCCAAGGGCCTTGGCTGCCCGGTAGGCTCTATGCTGATCGGCAGTGCTGCAGACATGGCAAAGGCCCGCCGCATCCGTAAACTGTTCGGCGGTGGCCTGCGACAGGCTGGTATGCTGGCCGCCGCAGCCATTCATGCCCTGCAGCATCATGTCGATCGACTGGCCGACGATCATCGTCATGCTCAGCAGCTGGCAGCCGGATTTCAGCAGCTTCCCGGCGTCATCGGGGTCCCCGCAGCCATTGAAACAAACCTCGTATTCTTCGAACTCGATCCTGAAGTCGGGACGGCAGTACAGTTTGCCGGAGCGATGCGTGATCGAGGAGTTCTGATCGGCCCTATGGGGGGACAGCGCGTGCGACTGGTGACTCATCTCGATATCGCTGAGGAAGATGTGCAGACCACCATCCTCGCCGCACAGGATGCGCTGCAGCAGGGGTTCCGTGACCGTCCAGTGCAGGGGAAGGGACCATTTTCCCGCTGAATTCGGGTAACTGTCCCGTCTGTGATTCACAGCAGCACCTGCAGATTCTGCCGATCGCTGCTCGTTCATCGGCAGATCCTGCCGAATCCTGCCTGCGGATCTTCCGGACGCAGGTATCGGTCAGCGGAAGCTGAGTGCCCGACGTCTGCCCGGCACTCGGCAGGCTGTATGATGCCGGCCTGTCGTTCATGCTGGACGACACAGCTCAGGTGCTCAGCAGGAATGTCGTAACATGCGAGAGCTTCGCAGGCATTTGTTTCTTTTTCTGGCAGCCGTTTCACTGATCTGCAGCGCAGGTTGTGGCCGTGAAGCGACACCAGCGGCAACCACGGATGATGAGCTGCTTGCCGAATTGTCCGCCGGTGAAAAGACCGAACAGCCACCAGCAAAACCCGTGCAGAAACCCATTCGTGTTCGTTCAGCATCTGCGAGTCGCTCCGGACAGGACATTCTGCGCAAACCCAAAGGTGAGCGACTGGAACTGCGATTGAAAAAAGGTGATCGCTTCCCGCTGATGAAAACCGTTGAACAGACGCTGATTCAGAAGTCTGAAACGCATCCGGCTTTCGCAAAAACTCTGCTGGAACTCAGTCTCGCAATCACAGTTCAGGACGTTCAGGATGACTCGATACTGCTGGGAATTGTGTATTCCCGAGTCGTTTATGAGCATGATATCAGCGGTCGCAGGCTGAGATTTGATTCGGGTGCCGGTCAGGAGTCTGTGCCGTGGGATGCGATTCCATATGCCGGGATGGTTGGTAACGGCTTTTCCTTCCGACTGGGACGCGATAATCGCATTCGTGAACTGGTGGGCTATCGCGAGTTTCTTGAACGCTGTGTAGCGCGAGTTCCGATGGAACGACGCCAATCACTGCTGGCGGAGCTCAGTGGACGGTTCGGTGACGACGGTGTTGCCAACTTCGTGGACGATTCCATCGGCCTGCTTCCATACGATGCCAGTGTCGACCGTGAATCAGCGACGCTGGTTATGCCGGGTGACGTCTGGACCAGAGAACGCCGATTGATGCAGCCGGTACCGGTTCACCTGACATCCACTTACACCCTCTCATCCATCAATGAGCGAACGGCCGAAATTGAGATCGCAGGGCGTATCGCTGCATCCGAGGCGGTGAATTCCAATGGTCCCGGACGTGTCCGCATTTCCGGCGGTCGCAGTGAAGGAACCTGCACGGTTGATCGCGCCACAGGGTTGCCATTGCACGTCGCTGTTACTCGGAATCTGTCCATGCGTGTCGCCACGGAGGATGGAGTTGAGGTCCAGCAGGAGAAATCCATCGTAACGATAATTCGCGCTTTCCCGGAAAATCGCCGGGACCGACCAGCGGCTGCAGCCGGTGGTACGGCAATTCGTCGAGTCAGTGCGACTCAGGAGACTGGCGAATCTGCACCGGATCCGGCAGAATCCGTACAGGATTCAGGTCGAGCAGTTCAGGCAGTCTACCCCTGAAAGCACACTCTATGACAACACAGTCAATCAGGCACAATGGGCAACCGCACACGCGGCGATCCATCCTGTGTGGGCTGGCAGCGGCGGCCGGCAACTGTCTGCCGTGGAGCGGTGTTTCGGCCGCGCCCCGTCTGTCACGCTGGAAAATTGAACGACCGGCAATCGGAGCCATCGGGCTCAGATATCAGGGCTCTGTAATCGCTCAGAAAGCAATGGCTCACGGCGAACTGGCAGCACTCTGTGATGTGGACCGTCATGTCCGTGAGCAGGCCCGTGCTGCGTTCGGCAGTACTGCAGCCATCTTTGAAGACTACCGAGAACTGCTTGCAGCAAAAAAAGTTGACGTGGTGCTGATTGGTACCCCCGATCACTGGCACGCAAAAATGCTGATCGATGCCTGTCGCGCGGGCATGGACGTGTACTGTGAAAAGCCGCTGACGCTGACGGTGGACGAAGGCCGAGTCATCCGCGATGCCGTCACATCCACAAAACAGATCGTGCAGGTAGGTTCGTGGCAGCGCAGTGACTCCCGTTTTCGCCTCGCGATTGAAATGATCCGTGCCGGTCGTATAGGAAAGCTGCAGACGGTTGAAGTCATCCTCGGGAAAAATGAAACCGGAGGGCCGTTTGAAATCAGCAGGCCTCCAAAGAATCTGAACTGGAATCTGTGGCAGGGGCAGACCCCGGATGTCCCGTATATCGCTGAGCGATCGCATTACACATTTCGCTGGTGGCACGAGTATTCCGGGGGACAAATGACAGACTGGGGTGCGCATCACATCGATATCGCACAATGGGGCATCAATTCACTCCCGATAAAATTCCGCGGCCAGGGACGTCCTGCAACCACAGCAAACGGCTATAACGTACCACTCGATTTTTCTGCCGAGGTGGAATTCGAAAATGGTGTGGTCATGACGATCGGCGATACGGGCCGCAACGGGATTCTGTTCACGGGCACTGCAGGGCGTATCTTTGTGAATCGGGGAACACTGGACGGTACACCAGTCGAACAACTCGCCACCAAACCACTGGCTCGGGAATCCTATCAGGCATATTCCGGCGATAATCTGTCGCGCCCCGAACGATCCGGAAAACTGGATGCCATCATTAACCATATGGGCAACTTCTTCGACTGCGTGGAAAGCCGGCGACAGCCACTTTCGGATGTCGAAAGTCAGCATCGCAGCATCAGCACCTGTCATCTGGCGAATATTGCGATTCGGCTGGGACGGGAACTGCGCTGGAATCCGCAGGTCGAGCGTTTTCAGGACGACGCAGAAGCAGATACACTGCTGAGTCGACCACAACGTGCGGGATTTGAGGTTGCATGAAGATTGCAGGTACGAACGGACGCAGGCTATGACAGCAACGTCAAAATACACGGGTGAAGACATCGAAGTACTGGAGGGGCTGGAACCGGTCCGCCGACGTCCCTCGATGTATATTGGTGGAGTGGATTCTCGTGGATTGCATCACCTGTTGTGGGAAATCGTGGACAATTCCGTCGACGAATTTCTCGCCGGCGAATGTGATCGCATCGTGGTCACGCTGCACAAGGATGGTGCATCCTGTTCAGTCCAGGACAATGGCCGCGGCATTCCCGTGGACAAACATCCCAAAGTGAAAAAGTCCACGCTGGAAGTGATTCTGACGACGCTGCACGCCGGCGGCAAATTCTCGGGCAAGAACTATGCTCGCAGTGGTGGACTGCACGGAGTCGGGTCTTCCGTGGTCAACGCTCTGTCTTCAGAAATGACCGCCACAGTTCACCGTGACGGATTTGAGTGGCGACAGAAATTTCGTCGCGGAACGCCACAGGGATCTGTGGAAAAAGTTCGCCCGTTCCGGGGCCGCGGCACAACGATCTTCTTTCGACCGGATGATGAGATTTTCCGCCGCACTCAGTTCAACGCAGACACGATCCGTCAGCACCTTGAGGATATATCCTATATCCATGGGGGCCTGACGATCACATTCTGCGATGAACAGAAGGGTGAAACTCATGAGCTGCACCACCCGGAAGGGATCCTCGCGTATATTGAAAAAGTCACCTCTGATACAGGTCGCAAGCCGGCTCATGAACAGATTTTTTCAGTGACTCGAGATGACCGCGACGCCAAAGTTGAGGTTGTGCTCCGCTGGACAGATTCAACGGAAGAGAATGTTCGCAGTTATGTGAACGGCATCAGAACTCACGCCGGCGGAACTCACGAAAACGGCCTGAAATCGGGCGTCGTCAAGGCTGTTCGCAATTACATGGAAGTCCATGACTTCAAGCCTCGCGGCGTCACAATCACCTCGGAAGATATCCGTGAGGGTCTGATCTGCGTGCTCAGCGTGTTCATCGGTGATCCGATGTTTCAGGGCCAGACAAAGGATCGCCTGAACAACCCGGAGACTTCGGCTGCTGTTGACGGTGTCGTCAGACCCGCACTGGAGAACTGGCTCAACAATAACCCGTCTCTCGCCGATGCGATTCTGGGACGCATGGTACTGGCAGCCAGAGCGCGGCAGGCCAGTCGGGAAGCGGTCTCTGAAGTCCGTCGCAAAACGGTAGGAGTTCGAAAAACCAATCTGCCCGGAAAGCTGGTGGACTGCCAGTCTCGCAACACAGATGAAAGTGAACTGTTTATCGTCGAAGGTGATTCTGCCGGCGGAACGGCCGTCATGGGCCGACAGGCTGCAACTCAGGCGGTCCTGCCACTGCGCGGAAAAATCCTGAACACCGAAGCCATGTCCACTTCAAAGATTCTTGAAAGCAGTGAAATTCGGGATATCGTGGAAACGCTGGGGGCCGGGATCGGCAGCAATTTTGATGTTCGTCATCTGCGATATGCTCGCATCATTCTGCTCATGGATGCGGACAGCGATGGTTATCACATCTCCACTCTGCTGCTGACGTTTTTCTTCCGTCACATGCCGGAACTGATTCGACAGGGTCGACTGTACATCGCTCAGCCGCCGCTCTATCGCATTGAAGTGGGCAAAGAGGTCACCTATGCCCGTAATGATGCAGAGAAAGAGGAGTTGCTGGCAGCGTTACCAGCCAATCGCACAGCCACGGTTCTGCGTTTCAAGGGCCTTGGCGAAATGAATGCTGCCCAGTTGCGGGATACCACGCTGGATCCCGGTGCTCGCGTCCTGCTGAAGGTCAATATTGAAAGTCAGCTGGAGGCAGACAAGACCTTTCATCAGCTGCTGGGCAAGGATGCCAGTGAGCGATACCGGATCATCATGGACGATGCCGGCTTTGCTGATGACCTGGATGTCTGATGGTCATGAACTTTGCCTGAAGCAGTTCGCAGCTCAAATTCGCCGTAAATCTCCGCTTTCCCCCTGTTTTTCAGCATTTTCGGCTAAAGACTCGGGGTGAAACCGCCAGTGCGGCAGTATTGAACGGGACAGCCGGCCCCGATTCTGGTATGCTGTCATGGTCCGCGGAATGCCGTAAGGTACTCCGTTGAAGACCGGTTGACTGTCAGCAGATCAGGGTGCCACATGAAGTCTCTTGCGTTTGTGCGGAATATCAGAACGGGAATGGTAATCGTTTGTGTAGTGGCTCTGCATGTGGCCGTCCACGCTGGCGACTGGCCGTCATGGCGCGGCCCGAACCGTGATGACCTTTCCACCGAAACCGGCCTGCTGAAGTCATGGCCTGAAGGTGGCCCGAAAAAACTCTGGGATACTCGCGAAGCTGGTCTGGGATATTCCGGGTTTGCAATCGTCGGTAATCGGCTCTACACGATGGGTTCCGACGGCAAGGAACAAAGCTCCAGTGACTTCCTGATCTGCCTTGATATCGAAACCGGAAAGAAAATCTGGCAGCTGAAAGTCGGTCAGTATCTTGAAAACGGCTGGGGCGGCGGGCCTCGCAGTACCCCCACAGTGTCAGCTGACGGTGCACATGTGGTTGCCATCGGCGCACAGGGTGATGTGGTCTGTGCCAAAACCGCTGATGGCAGCGAAGTCTGGCGTACAGCCATGAAGCAGACGAACCAGGATGACCCCAAAAACCTTGGTGGTTCTGTCCCCAGTTGGGGCTACTGCGAATCAGCACTGATTGATGGTGACAGGGTTCTGTTCACGCCGGGTGGATCACTGGGAACAGTTGCCTGCTTCAATCTCCAGACCGGTGAAAAGATCTGGCAGTCTGACGAAATGCAGGAGCTGGCACACTACTCGTCAATTATTGTTGTAAATCACTTTGGCAGGAAACAGTACATTCAATTGACTGCCAGTAAACTGTTTGGTCTTGATGAAAATGGCAAATTGCAGTGGCAGGCGGATTTTCCGGGCCGAGTGGCCGTAATTCCGACACCCATCTATCGGGATGGCAGTGTCTACGTCACTGCCGGCTACGGCGCCGGCTGCATGCTGGTGAAGGTGTCTGCAGACAATCAGGTGCAGGAAGTTTACAAAAACAACGAGATGAAGAATCACCATGGTGGTGTTGTGCTCGTTGGCGAGCATCTCTATGGCCACAGTGATTCCGTGGGTATTATCTGTCAGAAGTTTGACACTGGCGAACAGGTATGGACCGATAAAAAGCGTGATGGCAGCAAGGGTGCAGTCGCCTTCGCCGATGGAATGCTGTACTGCCTTGCGGAAGGCTCAGGCGAATGTTTCCTCGTGGAAGCGGTGCCCGGTGGATACTCGGAACGTGGTCGCTTCACACTGGCTCCGCAGACAGAGCAGAGGAATCCGCAGGGCCGTGTCTGGACGCACCCGGTCATCTGCAATGGCCGGTTGTACCTTCGCGATCAGGAGATTATCTGCTGCTACGATATCAAGCAGCAGTAAGCTGAAAGATCCGCTGTGAACAGAACCCTGGTGCGTCTCACGCTGCTCGCGCAACTCTGGCTCTGCAGTCCACTGCAGTCTGCCGATGATGGCCTCGACAGCTTTGAACGCACCATTCGTCCCCTGCTGTCCCGACACTGTTGGTCGTGTCACTCGCTGCAGACCGGCAAAGCGGAGGGTGGTTTGCGGCTTGACGACAGGCAGTCATGGCTGCAGGGCGGCGACAGTGGGCCGGCAGTAGTGCCAGGAAATATCCATGACAGCCTGCTGCTCAAAGCCGTTCGAAAGTCGGATCCGCATCTGCAGATGCCTCCCAATGGCAGTCTTGCAGCCGAACAACTGACAGCGATCGAACACTGGATTTCCGCTGGCGCACCCGCTCCGGACGGACGACTGTCCGGACCACAGGACAATCCTGCGGACCCCGTTGCCGGGCGCAGTCACTGGGCCTGGCAAACGCTCACCGCGCCGGCCATTCCTCAGGTGACTCGCCACGACTGGCCTCGCAGTCCGATTGATGCCTTCGTACTCGCCGAACTGGAGGCTCGTGGTCTGCAACCGGCTGAGGATGCAGCCCCTGAGATCGTACTGCGTCGTATCGCGTATCAGTTGACCGGTCTGCCCCCGGCCCCCGAGCTTGTCCAGCGACTGCGGACCGGACAACTGCAGACGATCCTGCCTTCCATCGTCGATGAACTGCTCGCCAGTCGTGAAGCGGCTGAACACTGGGCCCGCCACTGGCTGGATCTTGCTCGTTACGCCGACTCAAATGGACTTGATGAAAACTTTCTGTTTCGAGAAGCATGGCGTTATCGAAACTGGGTCATTGATGCATTCCACGAGAACCTTCCCTTCGACAGATTCCTGCTGCAACAGATTGCCGGAGATCTGCTCCCCTGGCAGACAATCGAACAGCGTGACAGACAGAGAATTGCCGCCGGATTCCTCGTGGTTGGCCCTAAGGTCCTGCTGGGTGTTGATCCCGAACGTCAGAAAATGGACATCGCTGACGAGCAGCTTGACACCGTCTGCCGGGCGGTACTGGGACAGACTCTCGGCTGCGCTCGCTGTCATGATCACAAGTTCGACCCATTCCCGACTGCCGACTACTACGCAATGGCCGGGATTTTTACGTCCACTCAGGTCATGCAGCAAAGATATATGCTGGGTGAACAGCGTGTGATGGAACGCCTTGTCGGACTGGGGGCGGATGGCGAGACCCTGAACCTGGCCTATGAGCAATACTGGCGTGATCGTCCATCACTGCAGCAGAAGCTACAGAAGGCTGAAGCCACCCTCAAACTACTCGAAGCCGCTGACTCGGCTGCGATCTCTCAGCGATTGTCTGAAGACACAGCGTCGTTTGCTCAGACGGCCACTGACCCGGAAAAAACCATCGCAGAACGACTTGCGGCCCAGCAGCAGCACGTGTCGGAACTGAAAAAGCTCTTTGAAAATCCCCCTCCAATTCCGCCACGGGCGATGATGCCTGCTGATCGAGAAACGCCCGCAGATGAATTCATTCGGCTGGCCGGGCGACATGCCGATCGCGGCGCTCAGGTACCACGAGGATTCGCCCGCGTGCTGCTGGATCAGGATCCACCTGCATTGCCAGTCGACAGCAGTGGTCGCATGCAGTTCAGTACATGGCTGACCGACCCGCAGACCCGTGCTGGCATGCTGGCAGCGCGAGTCCAGGCAAATCGTATTTGGCACCACCTGCTGGGTATGGGACTGGTCACATCCGTCGACAACTTTGGACGTACAGGCGAACAGCCCAGCCACCCGCAACTGCTCGACTACCTGGCCCGTCGATTACTCGACAATGGCTGGTCGCAGCGGGATCTGATTCGGGAAATCGTGCTCACTCGCACGTTCGGACTCAACAGCCGTACCAGTGACGGTGTGCTCGAACAGCAGGATCCGGCCAATCGATTGTTCGCTCGCGGACGACGACGCCGGCTCGACGCCGAATCACTCAGAGATTCTGTGCTGCTGGCCTCCGGACAACTCGATCGGCAGCCCGTGCAGTCCACGGTCGGCTACCTCGGCGATCAGGCTACCGCTGTCGGCAGCAATCCCGTCCGCAGAAAAACCGACTACCTTTGCCGCAGTATCTATCTGCCTGTGATCCGAAATGATCTGCCCGAGATCTTTGAGGTCTTCGACTTTGCCAATCCACATTTATCCACGGGGGCCCGCACCGGTACATCGGTACCGGCACAGGGACTGTACTTCCTCAATGACATCATGGTTATGGATGCCGCGGAACACGCCGCCCGAAGCCTGTTGCAGGAATACCCGACGAGCAGTGATCAGCAGCTGATCGTGCATGCTTTTCGCAGAATCACCGGAACAGACCCAACGACTGATGAAGAGATTGCGATGCAGCAGTTCCTTGAGATTACTCGCTGCGAACTCACAGCAAATGGTGCTGAAAACAGTCGCCTGAAGGCACTCGGACATCTGTGTCACGCAGTCTTTGGCTCCAGCCGTTTTCAGTATCTGGATTGACGGTTACGGAAGAATTCCTCATGCAGAACTGCAACCAATTCCTGTACACCGATTCGCGTCGCAGCCTGCTGCGCAGTGCAGCCTGTGGATTTGCTCAAATCGGGCTGACCGCACTTGCCGCTCAAACAGTCCGGTCGGCTGATGTTCAGCCGTCTGCCCTGCCCCACTTGAAGCCTCATGCAAAACGGATCATTTTTCTGTTCATGTGGGGTGGCCCCAGTCATGTTGACCTGTTCGATCATAAGCCGCTGCTGAAACAGTTTGATGGCAGGGAAGTAACAGCCGAGGCGTGGAAACACGGAACTCCTCCCGGTGGACGAATTCTTGGTTCTCCATTCCGTTTTCATCGCTGTGGTGAAAGCGGGGTCGAGATCAGTGAACTGTTTCCCTCCCTCGCACAACATGCCGATCGGCTGTGTGTGATCCGATCCATGCACACTGACGGATCGGCGCATGGTGAGGCGTTGCTGAACCTGCACACCGGAAGTTCGACATTCCTGCGTCCCAGTGTCGGTGCATGGATCAGCTACGGCCTTGGTGCTGAAACAGAGAATCTGCCGGGGTTCGTTACCATTTCACCACCTCGCGGTCATGGTGGTGTGCAGAACTACGGGTCGGCCTTCCTGCCGGCAAGGCATCAGGCCACAGCAATCGGCGCAGCCGAGATTCCAGTCGCCAAAGCCCGCGTCTCCAATCTCGGTAATGAGCGTATTGCTCGCCCCCTGCAGCGACGGCAGCTGGATCTGATTCAGACACTCAATCACAGTCATCTGCAGGCGTCGGGGGCGGATAGCGGTATCGAAGGCCTGATCTCCAGCTATGAACTGGCCTTTCGCATGCAGACTTCGCTGCCGGGATTGCTGGGACTGGAAGACGAAACGGCAGCCACTCTCGCTATGTATGGCATTGGCGATGGACCTGCCGATAATTTCGGACGTCAGTGCCTGCTGGCTCGAAAGCTGTCAGAACAGGGAGTGCGTTACATCCAGGCGTCTACGGATTACACGTGGGATCATCACACGCAGAACAATGAAGGATTACGACGCGAATGCGCCCGAGTCGATCGACCGATTGCCGCCCTGCTGCAGGATCTCGAGCAGCGCGGTCTGCTCGATGAAACCCTCGTTATCTGGGGTTCTGAATTCGGACGTACACCGACTGTGGAAAATGCCGATGGCCGAAATCATCATCCCGCAGCGTTCAGTATCTGGATGGCTGGTGGTGGAATTCGTGGTGGCCTGACTTATGGGGCCACCGATGACTTCGGCTTCCAGCCAGTCGATCGCCCGATGCATATGCATGACCTGCATGCCACGCTGCTTTATGCACTCGGACTTGACCATACTCGATTGACGTGGCGATATGCCGGGCGCGATTTCCGACTGACGGATGTCCACGGTCATCCGGCTGTCGAATTGTTCCAAAGCATCTGACTTCATCCCACCCACCTGGACCGCTCTGAGAAAGCCGAACTGAAATGCGGAATCTCCTCACGATCCTCTGGACAGCTGTTTGTCTTATACCATTCTGGGCGCCTGCCGCTGGCGCGCAGGACCGCATGAACGTACTGTTCATCGCAGTCGATGATCTGAATCACTGGATTGGACATCTGGGACGCAACCCACAGGCTCGAACACCCAACCTCGATCGACTCGCAGCCATGGGGCTTACCTTTACGAATGCCCACTGCGCTGCCCCCGTCTGCAATCCTTCACGCACTGCTCTGCTGTCAGGTATGCGTCCCGGTACCAGTGGGATCTATGACAATGGCACGTCTTTTCAACTGGCTGTCACCAGTGAACAGTCGCTCGTAACACAGTACCGCCTTGCCGGATATGAGACGCTGGGTATGGGCAAGCTATGGCACGGAGGACTGGGATTTCCTGACCAATGGACAGCGACAGGTGGCCGCGAGCAGACACCACGCCCTGGCAGCCAGTTGGAAGATCGCAGCATCGGTGGTATCGCCTTCGGCATTCTCAATGGTGGCGACGAACTGGTTCCGGATACTGCCATCGCTGACTACGGCATCAGCGAACTCCAGAAACAACACGAACGACCGTTCTTTCTGACACTTGGCTTCCATAAGCCGCATATGCCGTGGAATGTCCCCCGCAAATACTATGACCTGCACCCACTCGACAGCATCCAGTTGCCTCCCACAAAGCCGGATGATCTGGATGACGTTCCAGTGGCGGGAGTGCAGATGGCAGCGCCCGATAAAGATCATGCCGAAATCCTGAAATCCGGTCGCTGGAAGGAAGCAGTGCAGGCCTATCTGGCAGCAATCAGCTACCTGGATGCTCAGGTTGGACGAGTACTTGATGCGCTCGAAAAGTCTCAATACCACAGCAACACAATCATCTGTCTCTGGGGCGATCATGGATGGCATCTGGGGGAAAAACAACACTGGCGAAAATTTGCACTCTGGGAAGAAGCCACACGGGCTCCACTGATCTGGGTTGTCCCGGGTACAACAACACCCGGCTCATCCTGCAGTCGCCCTGTCGACTTCATGTCGATCTACCCCACACTCTGCGAACTCTCAGGACTGCCAAAACCCGCGCACATCGAAGGTGTCAGCCTGACCGGATTGCTGAAAACACCGGACAAAGAATGGCCCCATGCTGCCATCACCACATTCAAGCAGAATAATCACGCTGTCCGAACGGATCGCTGGCGCTATATCCGATATGCCGACGGCAGTGAAGAACTGTACGATCACCAGAACGATCCACTGGAATGGACCAATCTGGCACTGCGACCGGATACAGTCGAACAACGTCGCATACTGGCTGCATTCCTGCCGACGACCAATGTCCCGGATGCAGAACAGAAGCAGAAGAATTCCAGCGAGAAGACCGTCCCCCGCAGGAAGGCCGGCACGAAGAAAAAAGGCCAGCCGAAGCTTCCCGAGAACAGCACCGCATCCCGGCCAGGCACCAGAAACACAGCAATTACAACAGCCCTCAGAACATCTGAACAATCGGCCGACGATACTCCACCCAATGTTGTCTGGCTGATTGTCGAGGACATGTCAGCAGACTTTTCATGCTATGGACAACGGGATATCAGCACGCCGAATGTCGATCGTCTCGCGGCTGAGGGAACTCGCTTTTCCCGGGCCTTTGTGACTGCACCAATCTGCAGTATCTGTCGCTCTGCCCTGATTACCGGGCGATACCAGACCAGCATTGGAGCACAGAATCATCGCTCAAATGTCCCAGCGCACCAGATCCGACTGCCGGACGGAGTTCAGTTGATCCCGCAGGTGATGAAACAGGCCGGATACCACACCAGCAATGTCACTCCCGAGGAATTTCTGAGGTCTGCTGAGGAAGCCACAGGAAATCCTCAGGTGGGCATCGCCAAAACAGATTACAACTTTCAGTGGAACCAGGCTGAGACCTATGATCGCACACACTGGAGTCAAAGAACTGATGGGCGACCCTTCTTCGCCCAGGTTCAGCTCCACGGGGGAAAACATCGGGGACAGGGGAATGAAGCTGCGTGGCCCCGCAAGGCCGCCAGCACCCTCGGTACGGTCACGCCACAGACCGGACTGCACCTGCCCGCATGGCTTCCGGACGATCCTGTCATGCGGGAAGACTGGGCACAGTACCTCGATACCGTACGCTGGACAGATCGAGAAGTCGGCCTCATCCTCGATCGCCTGCAGTCAGCAGGTGAACTGGAACGCACCGTGATTTTCTTCATGACTGATCACGGAATCAGCCATGTCCGCTGTAAACAGTTTCTTTACGACAGCGGAACGCACGTGCCACTGATCGTTCGAGGACCACGCATTCCGGCAGGACACGTGCGAAACGATGCCGTAGAGCACATCGATCTGGCTGCTGCCACACTGGGACTCGCTGGAATCACTCCGCCGAATTGGGTCCTCGCTCAGGATATCCTTGCTGATGACTACAAGCCCAGACAATTTGTCTTCGCCGCCCGCGATCGAGCAGACGAAACTGTTGATCTGATTCGCAGCGTGCGAGACACTCGATTCAAGTACATCTGGAACGGCTTTCCAAATCGCCCATGGCTGCAACCCAACCGCTATAAAGACAGCAAGCCAATTCTGCAGGCGATGCGAAAACTGCATGCCGCTGGAAAACTGACGGACGAACAGGCCCTGATCATGGCAGAGACCCGCCCAGTCGAAGAACTCTACGATACGGAAAGTGACCCTTGGGAGTTTCACAACCTTGCCACGGATCCTCAGCACCGAACTCAACTGCTGAAAATGCGAGCGGCACTGAGGGACTGGCAGCAGAGAACCGGTGATCCCTGCCGACCTGAACCCCGAGATGTCTACCTGGCAGAGGTTCGAGCGGCTGCTGGAGGAACTGGCAAAAAACCAAATGCGGACGTCTACCAGAACAATGTCGACCTGATGCTTCGCTGGATGGAAGAACGCCCACCACTACCCGGCCCGCCGACTGAATGACAACCAGACCGACTGTCAGAACAGCCGATCTTCATGCCCCAGCACCTGCCAGTCATCAAAAGGATCCGACAAACCAGCCCAACTCTGCGGGCCGGCAGCAAATTCCTCATCGGTCAACAGGCAGGATTCCAATGCTCGCATCAGCGTCACTTCGTCGGGATTCTGACCGATGATCACAAGTTCCTGCCGCCGGTCACCCCACGGCTCCTGCCAGATCCCCGAAAGGCTCTCAGCACTGTCCTCAAGCTCGCGGTCTTCCTCGGGAATTGCCGCAGCCCACATCCCACCAGGCTCCGCCCTGACGACCTGTCCCGCCTGAGACCAGAATCCGGAAACATCGTGACGAGTCGCCAGCCAGAAACATCCCTTCGATCGCAGAATTGCCTGAGCCTCCGCTGACTCCGTCCAGAAACGGTAAAAACGTTCGGGATGGAAGGGCCTACGAGCTTCAAACACAAAACTGCGGATCCCGTACTCGTCCGCCTCGCTGTGCTCCAGCCCACGAGGCACTGACAGCCAGCCTTCTGTGCCCGCCGCTGATTCCGCACTGTATCGCTGAGTGTTCAGAATCTCGCCAGGATCCGCCTGACCAAACTGAGTCTCGAGAATCCGAGCCTCAGGGTTCAAGTGCTGAATCAACTCCCGTAACTGTCGCGTCTGTTCAGCCGAAACCAGATCCAGTTTGTTCAGAACAATCACATTGGCAAACTCCACCTGATCTGCCAGCAAATGTGACAGATCACGCCGATCTTCTTGGTCAGCACCCAAACCACGATCATGCAGTTCATCCTCACTCTGAAAATCCTTCAGAAAGGACACCGCATCGACAACGGTCACCAGGGTGTCGAGGCGAGCAAGGTCACTTAACGACTGCCCCGCCTCATCGCGAAAAGTAAACGTCTCTGCAACCGGCATCGGTTCAGAAATTCCCGTCGACTCAATCAGCAGATAATCAAACCGACCTTCTCGAGCGAGATCGGCAACCTGCTCCAGCAGGTCCTCACGCAGCGTGCAGCAGATGCAGCCATTCGACAACTCTACAAGCTTATCAGAATGTCGCCCAAGCGCAGACTGTGTGCGGGCTACCTGAGCCGAATCAATGTTCAGCTCACTCATATCATTCACGATCAGGGCAACTCGCAAGCCACCACAGTTCGTCAGGATATGCCTGAGCAGCGTCGTTTTACCTGCTCCAAGAAATCCCGAAAGTACCGTCACCGGCAGCGGACTCACCACAAGCACAGCCTCCATCTGCAGCACCCGCCAGCCGGCAATTCTTCGCCGCTGGCGACACGCAATTCAGCGGACAACGTGGATTCGAGTGGCTGAAATTACCAGCCAGTCGTCAGCATCCATCCGCGCCGTCCCGGTCACCTGCACCAGCTGCATTTCCTTCAGATCGAACAGTGAACGAGCATCAATGGCAATGGGCTTACCATCGTTCCCGCAGAACTCAACACGAGCCATCACACTGTTAATGTCTCGCTTGCAGAATGGGCAGTCGTGAGGATTATGGTCGGCCCCGCCCTGATGCTCTGCAGCAGCTGAGCCAAAAGCGTCCGTTACAATAAACGCAGCCTGTCCATCGGCAAATGGTGGAAACTCACCAGCATTGATCTTCGCTCGGATCGTGTAGCTTTTCGATGAATCCGCACCCTCAGCCGATACCTCCTTGCGGACGTCAGGGATTTTCTGCTCTCCCTGAAGAGCAGACTGTGATACATATTGCTGCCGCGCAGCAACCACTGCCGGATCCTGCTCACCACATCCCGCAGCAAACAGTAACAGCACAACAGAAAGACCTGCTCGAATCATGCCCAGGCTCCCGTAGCTCGCAACACACAAAAAACGGAAACCGGGAGTCGTCCACACGGACAAACTCCCGATCTCTCAGTCAACTTATTCCGCCTTCGGTGCTTCACCTGCCGGTGCCGGAGCTGCTTCACCTGCTGGCGCCGGAGCCGCTTCGCCTGACGCTGCAGGAGCAGCCTCGCCGGACGCCTCTGGTGTCGCTTCACCAGCCGGTGCCGGAGCCGCTTCACCAGTGATTGCTGCCTTCAGTGTGACAATTGCTGCATCAATCTTGCCGGAGACGTCCTTGTAGGCCGTACCTTCCCCACCATGCATCAGCTTGTCCACATCACCGTATGCGGTGAACAGCTCTTCCACCGACGCCTTGACAGCAGCCAGTCGCTCTTCCGGCAGCTTCTCTTTTTCCGCTAACTCCTTCACTGCATCCAGAATGTGCCCAACTTCATGCAGTGGATCATGCGCCTTATCCGCATCATCCTTGGCAAAGGCATCACGAATCGTGTCGCGCAGTTCCGTCAGCTCGGTCAAAGCCTCAGCCAGCGTTTCCGGATGATGGTGCCCCTCCTCATGCTCGTGTGATTCCACAACAGGCGCGGGCGAAGTCTCCTGACAACCCAGTACAAACACGGCCGGCAGTAAAAACAGACTGACCAGCGACTTGCAGAAACGTGGCATGTGTACTCCCTCGAATAAACCTTGAACCACAGTGACGCCTGTCGGGCCTTCCACCCGACCTACAGCGAGCCGTGCCGGGTCCATACACCCACGACCACGGCCGACCGCAACACAATTCTAACACATCCGGGAGTTAAGAAGGTATGCAATGCAATCTGCCGCATGCGGTTCAGCGACAAACGGGAATCAAACGCTGAAATCTGGAATATTTGCCAAAAACCGTCTTCAGTAGTGAGGAAAAATCGAAGAAAACGGCTCGGTGCCCCGCCTTTGCCAGACCACCTCCCACTGCCCGACTATTCAGAGTGGCTGAATTGGAGAGATCCGTACGTCGACCCCTTCTGAAAATACCACATGCTCCGGCACTCCCAGTACCGGCAGATCAGGAATCAACGCCCCCAGCATCGATTCACGAACCCGGACCTCCTGAACTCGCTGAATTCGGTAGGGTTCATGATGCACCTGCCCACTATACAATCGCCCCCTGCGATCGCTGCAAAACAACGTGTAACGCTCCACCAGAAAATGATCCAGACTGCCCTGCCGGGCCGCGACTGCTGACTCTCGAGCAACTCGCACGGTCAGGTCGTAGTCCACCCCAGCAACCCCCAGCCTGCGACCATCATAAAACACACACCGTTCCGCATCCGCAGCCCCTGTTGGCTGGCTTTCTCGCAACTGCAGAGCCGCCATAAAATATGGCAGGTTCCAGAACGAGCGAGCGATCGCAACCGCGAGGCGACTGGTGGCATCAAGGCTGAAAAACCACACTCCACGACGCCCGTCCTGAGTCTTCACGTAGGTACGAACGTTGGTTTCCAGAAACCATGAGACCCCTGGCACTGCTGGCGACCACCACGGACGCACACGCTCCATCGAAAATGGCACCAAACCCAGCCACGCACTCTCATCAAAAGTGTCAACCAGCAGACCATCCGGAAGTTGCTGCTGCAGCACATCAGCTGGTACTCGCCAATGCAGAAATGAGAGGCAGGACCAACGCTGAAATCCCGCTGTTCGGTCGTTCGCTGCCATCGATCAGCCCCCAGGGGAAGCACCAGAGCCCGGCGACACACTGCCACCGAATACAGTCATACTGACTGTAGCGACTTTTTGGATTTCTGCCCGGAAAAAGGTGCTGTTGGCTGCAAGCATTCGGAAATCAGGCAGGGAAATGACGCCCGTTTCAACTTCCCCCCTTCTCCCGTCCGAAAGAGACGCCGCGGGCGTGTTGCACAGCGATCCCTTGATTCTATAATCCGGGAAGCAGTGAAACTGCGAAGTCTGCAGCGGTTCCTGAAGGGGCCGTCCGGCACCCTTCCTGTAAGCTACCGCTCTCTCAACTGCCTCTTGATGTTTTTCTCCGAAAGGAGCGTAAATTGAGCGCTCTGCTTCGAATTCTGGGGCTTCCTGCCCTGTTTCTTTCAAAGGTTCCCGGCCTCGGATCGGTAATCAAGGCCCTGTCCACATCAGTCGGACAGAAGCTGCTGATGGCGACTTCCGGACTGTCTCTGGTCGGCTTCCTCATCGTACACCTCGGTGGAAACCTGCAGTTGTACGCGGGCGAAGAGGTGTTCAACGCGTACGCTGCCAAACTGCATAGTCTCGGCCCACTGCTTGCTATTGCCGAAATCGGCCTGTTCAGTATGTTCGCACTGCACATTGGCCTGGCGGTTTCCACTGCTGCGATGAACAGCACCGCACGGGCCTCTTCGTATGCCGTGAAGCAGACGAAGCAGGGCCTGTTCGTCCTGCCCTCAGGCGGGGCATCCAACTGGATGATGGTCACCGGTCTGCTGATTTTCGTGTTCCTCGTCTCACATATTCTTGACATGAAACTGAAGAAAGGGTTTGGGGTCAGTTACCCGCCGGCGGCAGCAGATGCGGGGGATGCAACAAATGCATTCCAGAACGTCAAAGCCGTTCTGCAGCACCCCCCCCATGCCATCCTGTACTTCGTCTGCCTGATTGCTCTCGGAATTCACCTCAGCCACGGTATCCGCAGTGCTCTCCAGACATTTGGCCTGAACCACAAAAACTGGAATTTTATTCTCCGCTGGACCGGTTTCCTGCTGGCGTGGGCAATTGCCGGCGGTTTCATCAGCGTTGTTGCCTGGGCTCTGGCTGTCAAAAACTGACTGGTGGTCACAGAGACCGTCCCGTCACTATCGCCCTTTCCTAACATTCTTAGAACAGTCTGAGGAATTCCGATGTTCCGCGTGGCAAGTGATACACTGAACTCGCGAGTCCCTGCGGGTCCTTTGGAACAGAAATGGGACAAGCATCGATTCAACCTGAAACTGGTCAATCCGGCCAACAAACGCAAGTACAGCGTGATTGTGGTCGGTACCGGTCTTGCTGGTGGCTCTGCCGCCGCTTCACTGGGCGAACTCGGCTACAGTGTTAAAGCCTTCTGTTTTCAGGACAGTCCGCGGCGAGCACACTCCATTGCCGCTCAGGGTGGAATCAACGCCGCCAAAAACTACCCCAATGACGGCGACAGCATCTGGAGACTGTTCTACGACACGATCAAGGGTGGCGATTATCGGGCTCGCGAGGCCAACGTCTACCGACTCGCACAGGTAGCCAACAATATCATCGACCAGTGCGTTGCCCAGGGTGTGCCTTTTGCCCGCGAGTACGGTGGCACACTCGCCAATCGCTCATTCGGTGGCGCGCAGCTGTCGCGCACATTCTACTGTCGCGGTCAAACCGGACAGCAGCTGCTGCTGGGTGCATATCAGGCACTGATGCGACAGGTCTCAACAGGTCGCGTGAAGATGTACGGTCGCCGCGAGATGCTCGAGCTGATCGTTTCCAACGGGGCTGCTCGCGGAATCGTCGTTCGCAACCTGGAAAACGGTAAACTTGAAGTCCATACCGCGGACGCTGTCGTCCTGTGCACCGGCGGATACGGAAACGTTTACTACCTGTCCACAAATGCCAAGGGATGCAACGTTACGGCCGCATGGCGATGCCATCGCCGCGGTGCATTTTTTGCAAATCCCTGCTACACGCAGATCCACCCAACCTGCATCCCGGTCAGTGGTGACTATCAGTCAAAACTGACTTTAATGAGCGAGAGCCTGCGTAACGATGGCCGCGTCTGGGTGCCTAAGAACAAGGCCGATCACCGTCCGCCCGGACAGATTCCCGATGACGAACGCGATTACTATCTCGAGCGTCGCTACCCGTCCTTCGGGAATCTTGCGCCGCGCGATATCTCTTCGCGTGCAGCCAAAGAACGCACCGACGCTGGTTTCGGTGTTGGTGAATCCGGTCTCGCCGTCTTCCTTGACTTCCGTGATGCTATCGCCCGGGATGGCGAAGACGTGGTGCGGAAAAAGTACGGCAACCTGTTTCACATGTACGAGAAGATCACAGCGGAAAACCCGTACAAGGTCCCGATGCGAATCTACCCGGCCGTGCACTACACCATGGGCGGTCTGTGGGTCGATTACAACCTGATGAGCAATCTACCAGGGCTGTATGTGCTTGGCGAAGCCAATTTCTCCGACCACGGAGCCAACCGTCTGGGTGCCAGTGCGCTGATGCAGGGACTGTCTGACGGCTACTTTGTGATTCCCTACACAATCGGGGATTACCTTGCCGGATCAAAACACGGCAAACTGGCTGAAGACGCACCGGAATGTCGAGCAGCCCTGCAGGACGCAGAGAACAGAATCACCAAACTGCTGTCCGTCAACGGTCGGCGAAGCGTGGATTCGTTCCATCGTGAACTGGGACTGCTGATGTGGGATTACTGTGGCATGGCTCGCACGAAGGCTGGCCTTGAAGCGACGGTTCCCCGCATCCGTGCATTGCGCGAGGAATTCTGGAACAATGTGCGAGTGCCTGGCGAGGGCTCCACCCTGAACCAGAGTCTCGAGAAGGCCGGGCGCGTGGCCGACTTCATGGAATTCGCCGAATTGCTGGCAGTTGATGCCCTGCACAGAAACGAGTCCTGTGGCGGACACTTCCGCGAAGAATACCAGACAGAAGACGGCGAAGCCGCTCGTGATGATGAGAACTACAGTTACGTTGCTGCCTGGGAGTTTCAGGGAGCCGGCAACGAACCGGTACTGCATCGCGAACCGCTTGTATTCGAAAACGTCAAGCCATCGACCAGGAGTTACAAGTAACCATGAGCAGCGATACTCTGAATCTGACTCTGCGAGTCTGGCGACAGGCGGGACCTGACAAACCAGGTGGTTTCTGTGACTACCAACTGGAAGGCGTCAGTACCCACATGTCCTTCCTTGAGATGCTGGACGTCCTCAACGAAAAGCTGATCGCTGCGGGTGACGAACCTGTGGCTTTCGATCATGACTGTCGCGAAGGCATCTGTGGTATGTGCAGTCTGATGATCAACGGTCAGGCTCACGGCCCTGATCGTGGCACCACAACCTGCCAGTTGCACATGCGACGCTTCTCCAGCGGCGAAACCATCACAATTGAACCATGGCGTGCAACGCCGTTCCCGGTTGTGCGTGACCTCGTCGTTAATCGCTCAGCGTTTGATCGCATCATCCAGTCTGGTGGCTTTGTTTCCGTCAACACCGGGAATGCTCCGGACGGAAACTGCATCCCGGTGCCCGGACATCGTCAGGAAACCGCAATGGATGCTGCAGCCTGCATTGGCTGCGGTGCCTGCGTGGCAGCCTGCAAAAACGCTTCCGCAATGCTGTTCGTCTCGGCCAAAGTCTCTCAGCTTTCCATCCTGCCACAGGGACAGCCTGAACGTGCGGGGCGAGTGCTGAACATGGTGGCCCAGATGGATAAGGAAGGATTTGGCTCCTGCACAAATACCTCGGAATGCGAAGCAGCCTGTCCGGCTGAGATCAGTGTCTCGCACATTGCCCGCCTGAACCGCGAATACATGAAAGCCCTCGTATTCGCCGATCGCTGAACTTTTTCCACACATGACTGGGACACTGAACCATGAGAATCCGACGAATTCAACTGGCCTCCGGCGAGATCTGTTATGCGTCCGAACGACCGGATGGATCACTGGAGAAACTGTCAGGTTCGGTGACCGCCGGATTCTCTGCCACGGGCGAAACTGTCACTGCACTGAAAACGCTCGCACCCGTCGAACCGACTGCAGTCATGTGCATCGGCCTGAATTATCGTCGACATGCCGAGGAAGGTGGGCAGGCCATCCCTCAGCATCCCGTCCTCTTTATGAAAACTCCGTCGACTGTGCAGAATCCCGAGGATCCGATTATTCTGCCGCGGCGACTGCGCAGTGACATGGTGGACTATGAGTGCGAGCTGGCGGTCGTTATTGGAAAGACCTGCCTGAACGTATCTCGTGATGAAGCACTGAACTATGTTCTTGGCTACACATGCGCCAACGATGTCAGCGCCCGGGACTGGCAGAGAAATGGTGGTGGTGGGCAGTGGTGCAGGGGCAAAACGTTTGCCACATTTTGTCCGCTTGGACCAGTACTGGTAACTGCCGATGAAATCCCGGATCCAGGTCAACTTGGCATCCGCACCATCCTGAATGGTCGCACCATGCAGGACTGGAACACAAATGACATGATTTTTGATGTGGCCACCCTGATTGAATTCCTGAGCGCCAGTAATATTTTGGCTGCAGGCACGGTAATCCTTACCGGAACACCACATGGCGTTGGCTTTGCTCAGAATCCTCCTCTGTTTCTGCAGCCGGGTGACACTGTCAGTATCGAGATAGACGGAATCGGACGCCTCACGAATCCTGTTGTGGAAGAGCAGCACTGACTGGTTGAATTCACACCAGGAAAACTGCTGCGTTTGAAGCGATTCTGCGGATCCGGCAAACTACCACCGCATGGGCGGGCCGAGGTTCAGTACCGCGCCGGCAGCGTCGATAACGATTGACGCAAGGCATCGTGCAATCGAAAAAGATAAGGACTTCCCTGTCCAGCCGCACGAACAACAGTTCGCTGCGGTCGCATTCCCTTCGAGACCGAAGATTAGGCGATTGCCCGTCTGATTCGCAATGGTGCCGGGCAAATAGTTATGGAATCTGTCGCAGAATCTCGAACGGCAGACATCCGGCCAGCGGCGGGCAGCCACAGGCATCTGCTGATTGGCTTGATAACAGTCCTGCTGTGCCTCGGTGTTCAGATGGTACTCAGTGCCAGTTTCAGCTCACGTCCCGGAGATCGTGAAGCGATTTTTCTGGGACGACATCTGATGTGGCTGACAGTTTCCATCGCGGCTGCATGGCTGGCGTCTCGGATTCCTGCTGAACAACTCAGAGCATGGTGCCCGGCTGCTTTCTGGCTCCTGTTGCTGTTGCTTGTCGCTGTGCTGACACCCGGGATTGGTTCACGTATCAATGGTGCTCAGCGATGGCTGAGATTTGCAGGCTTCTCACTGCAGCCATCCGAACTGGGACGCATTATTCTTCCGATGCTGGCAGTCGATCGCCTGCTGAAACAACAGGAACAGGGTCGTGCAGGAATTCGTGGTATCCCACAGATCCTCCTGCCACTGCTTCTCGCCCTGCCCCTCGTTGCAGCAGAACCGGACCTTGGAGCTACCGTGTTTCTGACCATCGGATATCTGCTGGCCCTGTTCTTCGGAGGCTGGCCAATCCGCTGCTTTCTCGTCTGCTGCACTGCATTGCTGCCCGGAACCGGACTTCTGCTCCTGCTGAAACCCTACCAACTCAAACGTATCAGCGGATTTCTGGAAACATGGCAGGATATCAGCTCGGCCCCCTGGCAGGTTCGACAGTCACTGTACTCACTTGGTACGGGAGGCCTTGAGGGCACCGGAGTCGGTGGGGGCTGGCAGAAACTCAGCTATCTGCCTGAAGCCAATACGGACTTCGTGTTTGCCGTCATCGGTGAAGAACTGGGACTCCTCGGGACATTAACCGTCTGTCTCGTATGGCTGTTCGTCTATCGCTGCGGAATCAGCGTTCTGAATGCAACCTCTCAACGCTCTTTTCGCTGGATCACAGGAACCACGCTGCTGACACAACTGGCACTGCAGGCAATGGCCAACATCGCAGTCGTCACAGCTCTTGTACCCCCTAAAGGAGTGCCACATCCTTTCATCAGCTACGGAGGCACAAACCTGCTGGTCAGTCTTGTTGCCATTGGACTGATTCTGGGACCTGCTGAGCAGCACACATCATCGACCGACATTCAGTCAAACAGATAGCTGACCGATTCATTGCGATGCACGCGTCGAATCGCTTCCCCCAGCAGTTCAGCAACTGAAACTACAGTCAATCCCGGCAGTCGAGAACCCGGAGGCATCGGACACGTGTTGGAAACAACGATTCCGTCCACTCGGGCCTGCTGCAGGCGCTGCACTGCCGGTCCACAGAGTACCGCGTGAGTTGCCCCCAGATAGATCTTCTTCGCGCCATGCGCACGCACAACATCGACCGCTCCGCAAATCGATCCCGCCGTCGTAATCATGTCGTCGAAAATCAACGCCGTCTTACCCTCAATCGGACCGCCAATCAGATTGGCCTGACGAGTCTCGAGAGCGTTTGCCCGACGCTTGTCCACAATCGCCAAAGCTCCACCCAGATTCTCCTTGTGCTGCAGAGTCCGCTTGATACTGCCCTCGTCAGGACTGATGATCACAAGTTCGTCCTGAGGAATCGACAGTGATGCAAAATGCCGGTCAAGAATCGGAGCAGCATACAGATGGTCCACCGGGACATCAAAAAATCCCTGGATCTGCGCCGCATGCAGATCCATCGTCAGCACTCGATGAGCCCCCGCCTGAACAATCAGATTGGCCACCAGCTTCGAAGTGATCGGAACACGGCCCGAATCCTTACGGTCCTGACGCGCATAGCCGAAATACGGAATGACCGCTGTAATCCGAGACGCACTGGCCCGGCGACACGCATCAATCATGACCAGCAGTTCCACCAGATTCTCGTTCACCGGCGGACATGTGGGCTGAATCAGAAATACATCACAACCACGGATGTTCTGGTTCAGCTTGACGCTGATTTCCCCGTCAGGAAAGTTCCCGACATCCACAGCCCCCAGCGATATCCCAAGGTACGAGGCGATCTCGCGGGACAGTTCCGGATTGGCACGACCACTGAGTATTGTCAAATGCTCATACATACGCATCGCCTGCTGACTGCAGCTCACCCGGATCGCTGCACCCTGTCAACAGAATGCGGCCACACTGAACCCCTGCACCCTCGCCAAATGCTGACGAATCAGAAGCCAACTGTCAATCCGGGGAAGCTGCGGAGCCCAGAGAAACCACAGTCTGCAAATGCGGACTCTGCAACGATGTCAGCGATGGACCAACCGGAGTCACAGTGATTCGCTGCGAAAACAGTACGTCAACGTCACTCCCCGCTGCTCGAGGACGGTCGCGATACACGGCAGAGTACCCCAGCACTTCCGCATCCTCACACGACTCCAGCACCTGAAACCGCACGGCATGCGGATCCGTGCCATGAGGTACAAAGACCAGCTCCTCCGGATATCGCTCTCCAGCCATAGTCGGAAAATTTACATTCCAGAAATGCCCGACCGGCAATCCATACTCAGGTCTCAGCAACAGTTGCACCACTCGCGAAACCTGTCCCGACAGGACGCGCCAGTCAATTGGAAAGTCGTTGTGAATCAAACGCGAAACAGCGATCGCCGGCACTCCCAGCAGAGCCGCCTCCCGCGCCGCAGCGGCCGTTCCCGAATAAAACAGGTCGACACCCAGATTGGCGCCCGGATTGATTCCAGCCACGACAACGTCAGGCGGATTTTCCAGCATCACATGCCGCAGACCCACACGAATACAGTCAGCCGGAGAAGCCTGCACAACCCGAATCCTGCCAAACGGCTCCACATCCCGCTGCTCAACTCGAATCGAGTTCTTCGTATCTACGGCATGCCCTTTGGAACTGTGACAGACAGCCGGCGCAACCACCTCCACAGCCCCCAGCGGTACCAATGCCTCCCACAGAGCCTGCAGACCCGGAGCATCAAAACCATCATCATTCGTGATCAGAAATCGCATATCCTGCACTCCCCTGCACCTTGCAACTGCACACTCCCGATCACACCGCTGCTCGCGTTTGAGCCCGACCTCGACGCAGTAATGCTCGCTCCACAGCCCCCAGAACATCCTCTGATAATCTCAGAACACCACCCGCTGCACTTTCCCGAATCTGCCACGCCCGCTTTGCCCCGCACAATGCCGCAGTGATCCCGCTCTGCTGCACGGTCCACGCCACAACCAGTGTTGTCAGAGATACCCCCAGACCAGCAGAGATCTGCCGCAGATCATCCACCAGATCCTGATTACGCTGCCACTCCTGCCCCTGAAACATCGGATACTTCTTCCGACCATCCGCATCCACAAATACATGATCTCGAGAAAGATGCCCCGACAGCAGTCCCTTCAGCAATGGCCAGTACACACACACCGCAATGCCCTCAGCACGACACCACGGGATAATGTCAGCCTCGATCTCGCGCTGCAGCATGTTGTAAGCAGGCTGCACCGCAGTCAGTGGACAGATCGCATGAAATTCCCTGAGCTGCTGCAGGGAAAGATTCGATGCCCCCGCCGCACGCACCTTCCCGCAGCGAATCAGGTCCGCCAGTGCCCCGGCAGACTCGGCCAGAGGAACCCCGGGATCAGCAGCATGAAGATAATACAAATCCACCACGTCACGTCGCAGCCGACGCAGTGAGCCCTCACACTGCCGTCGCAGATCTGCCGCGGCCGCCGCATGAAACTGACGCCCATCGCCACCACGATCCAGACCACCCTTCGTCGCCAGTACCACGTCCGCTCGAGTCTCAGACAGAACCTCAGCTATCAACTCCTCGCTGGTACCATATGACCACGCCGTATCAAAAAAATTGATCCCCGCCTCCAGCGCCGCTCGTAATGTCGCCAGACTGTCCTCACGAGTCACATCCAGACTGGTCAGACCAGACACCGGCCAGCACCCCATCGATACAGCCGAAACCCGTAAACCTGTTCGCCCCAGCTGCCTGTACTGCATCACAATTCCCCCACCAAACACACCTCAGCACAGCCGAACCCCGTTCTTAACGCAGCCGTATATCCACGCTGGCACTGTGTGCCGTCAAGCCCTCCTTCGCAGCCATCCGCCGAACCCCTTCTGCCTCCGCCTCCAGCGACTGCCGATCATACTGGATAATCGAACTTCGTTTCAGAAAATCGGCTGAAGCCAGACCGTTCGCAAAACGAGCCGTCCCTCCTGTTGGCAGCACATGCGATGGCCCGGCAATGTAGTCTCCCAGGGCCACGGGAGTGTGATGACCGAGAAATATGGCACCTGCATTCTGAATCAATCCCAGCATCGATTCCGGATCATCCATCGATATATGCAGATGCTCGGGAGCCAGTTCGTCCGTCAGTCGAGCTGCCTCTGTGGCATCACGGGCCAGAATCAGTGCTCCATATTCTCGTAATGACTGAGCCGCCAGACCTCCTCGATCAAGCTCCACCAACTGCTGACGCAAGGCCCCCTCAACCGCGTCCAGTAATGGCTCATGCCAGGTAATCAAAACGCCGGAACCCGGACTATGCTCCGCCTGAGAAATCAGATCGGCAGCCACAAAATCCGCTCGCGCAGTGTGGTCCGCCAGCACAATCACCTCGCTGGGACCCGCGATGCTGTCAATATCCACATCGCCAAAGACATGCTGCTTCGCTAAAGCAACAAACAGATTCCCCGGCCCCACAATCTTGTCAACTCGAGCAATCCCCTGCACACCATAGGCCAGTGCCGCCACCGCCTGCGCTCCACCGATCCGATAAACCTCGGTGACACCAATCTCACGACACACTGCCAGCAGGTCCGCATTATACCCCCCAAACGCTGTCGGCGGCACCACAACCGCTATCTCGCCCACTCCCGCGGTCAGTGCCGGCACTGCCGTCATCAGCACCGTCGACGGATATGCCGCTGCTCCGCCAGGCACACAAATTCCAACTCGACGCATCGGCAAATGCCGCTGACGCAGAATCACACGACCACCACCAAGAGCACGCTCCACTCGCGCATCGGACGGCAGCACAGCTCGCTGAAATTCGGCGATGTTCGCCCGGATCCGCCGAACAGTCTCCAGCAACGCCCCATCCGCCTGATCAACCGCAGCTTCCAGCTCAGCAGCAGAGACTCGCACCGTATCACCACATAACTGCACCCGATCAAGTCGCTGTGTGTAATCCAGCACAGCAGACAGTCCATCCCGCCGCACATCCTCACAAATCCGCTTCACCACCTCCCGCGGACTCAGTGCCTCGCCAAATAACTCCAACGTCCGCTGACGACCCGATTCTGAAACAACATCCCCACGCGGACTGAGCTTCTGACGCAACTGACGAAACAACTCACTGGCGTCTGACTGCCGACAATCAATTCTTGGGATCAGCATTTCACTTGACATGCGTGCACTTCACTTTTGAGTTCTGTCGCAGCAACCATCTGTTGCCATCCGTGGAAGACCCACCGGTCCTCTGGCCCCATACACACGCCATTAAAGCCGGAATCCCATGGAATTCAGGCCTGCAGCCATGCTCGCGGCATGTTTTCCGCGAATTGGCAGCACATATTGGCTGGCAATCCAGACAAACCACACTCCGATTTACACGTTTGCCGGCGTCCCCAATGCCTGATCATTGTACTCGACTCCTCTGTACCGTATGCTTTCGCAGGATCCAGTTGACTGGTGCAAGTCCTTCGGAGAACCCACATGCAAACCTCACGATTTCTGCTTTGTTTCCTGTTCCTGTCCGCCACTGCTGTCGCCCAGGAAATCAGTGACGCCGATAAGGCCCTGATTCAGAAGATTCAGGAAGCTGGCGGTCAGGCCATGCCTCTTGCAAAAAATGATGCTCGCCTCACTGTCGCATTTCATCTTTCGGACAAAGATGTAACCGATGATACGCTTGCTCTGCTGAAGGACGCAGCCAGCATTCATTCACTCAATCTTCGTGGCACAAAGATCACTGATGCGGGCCTCGCACACCTCGCCGGCCTGAAAGGTTTAACACGCCTGCACCTTGAAAAAACTGCCGTTACCGACGCCGGCCTTGCACACCTCGCCAGCCTGCCAGCCCTTGAATACCTGAACCTGTACGAAACAAAGGTGACCGACGCCGGGTTGCCACACATCTCCGGTATCAAGACACTCCGCCGACTGTTTGTCTGGCAGAGCGGAATCACAGAAGCCGGTGAAGAAACGCTGAAGGCAGCTAACGCCGAACTGCAGATTGTTCCGGACTTCCGTAAAGATCGGGAACGTGAGATCGCTGAAGCCGGTCGCGCCGCCGAGGATGCTGGCAAACTTGTGGAAGAACTCGCGGCCATGGCTGAAACTCAGAAGAAGACTGTCGCTGACACCGCTGCCGCCAGTGA
>CAXBSH010000001.1:0-58302 GCA_963977705.1 uncultured Planctomycetaceae bacterium | reverse complement strand
AGATCGGAAGAGCACACGTCTGAACTCCAGTCACTGACCAATCTCGTATGCCGTCTTCTGCTTGAAAAAAAAAACCAACCTGCTCAGAACTGTCCGCATAAAGCGCCTTTCGCAGCACTACCTTCGCGACCCGAAACCACCACAAAACAATGCTGAAATCTACCATTCCCGTCAAAAGGCACAAATCAACCGCGCTCTCGCAGCCATTTTCCAGCGACGAAAAGCCGATTAGAATCCCGCCAAACGGTCAAGTATTCGCTCCCCGATCCGGAATTTCGTCAACATGGCACGCCACGAATCTGAACGCGAGGACCTGATTCGGGAGGCAGTGGCGCTGCTGCCTCGCGCTGAGTTTTCTCTGCCGGAACTGCACGAACCACTGACCATCGGACTCCGAAATCAGGCATCCAGCTTCTTTTTCGGCCAGGACCAGGTTTACCACTTCGACCCGGACGGTCGACTCCGCCGCGCCTTCGTTGCTGGCTTCCTGTTCCGCAGTCAGTACAACGGACTTGCTCGCCTTGAAAGAATCAGAACCGAAACGGAAACACAGCTTCTGCAGTCCCAATTAACCAGTGAAGAACTCCTGCAGTTTCGCCGGCAAATGCACACCAGACTGCAACAGGTGCTGGTCGCACTGTCAGAAAATAATCTGAAATTACTCCGCAGTGTGCCTCCAGACACCGATTGGACTATCCTTATAACGTGCAGACTTCACTCAATCTGTACAGCTGATCCATGGCTCTCAGATACGATTCGAGTCCGTCGTTGAGCTGAGCTTCGGATATTCACTGGCAACCGCCGACAATTGCTGAGACAATCAGACACTCGGGAAACCCCGTTCCTGCCCTTCCCTGTGAATCCTGCTCCCGCCGACACACCCTGCCATTCTCGGAGCCTACAATGGTGCTGTTGAAGCTGGTAAATCTGCTGTTTTCCCTGCTGGTCCTGATGCCACAGCCTCCTGCAGATGACCTTGTGACAACCATCGAGCAGCAGCGCGGTGGACGCCACTGGATTGATCAACCAACCGCTGCCCCCAAAAGCCCTGCTGAGTCAGCGGCCTGTTTCGAGATTGAACCAGGCTATCGAATCGAACTTGTAGCAGCAGAGCCCCTCGTTTTTGACCCCGTTGCTATCGATTTTGACGCCACCGGCCGAATGTTCGTGGCCGAATACGGCGATTACCCCGTCGGTCCGAAAGACCCGGCCTCTCCTGCCCTCTCGCAGATTGTTCTGCTGCAGGACACCGACAATGATGGTCGCATGGATCAGCGTTTCGTTTTCGCCAGACACCTCAAGTTCTGCCATAGCGTTCTGGCGTGGGGCACCGGAGTTCTGGCCTGTACAGAAACCAGCATCGTCTACCTGCCGGACGATAACCACGATCGCACCGCTGACCGGGTGGAAACATGGTTTGAAGGCTTTACGCCCGCACACCCGCAAATGCAGATCGGCTGCCCTCGCATCGGTCTTGATAATCGTATCTGGTGCACCTACGGCCATGGCAAAGTTCGCTGTGTGCGTCCGGGTTTCGAATCACCAGATCCAGTCGAAATACCAAGAGTAGACTTCTGTTTCGATCCATACACCATGAAGTTTGAGGCCGTGACCGGCGCGGGGCAGTTCGGAAACACCGTGGACAGCTACGGACGTCGCTTTTTCAGTTCAAATCGCAACCCTTCCATGACTGCCATGTTCACATCAGAGCAACTGGCACGCAATGCTTTCGCAGCAGTCACATCCGGACACACAGATGCCGGCCCTGCCGGAGAAAAAACGCGTGTTTATCCCCGAGTCGCCATGAAAAGCAACTGGCTCTCTCATGCTGGCACACATACGTCAGCCTGCGGTGTCACAGCATATCGTGGCGGGCTCGCCGGTCCTGAATCAGATCAGTCACTCTTTGTCTGCGAACCAGTTGGACACCTTGTCACACGGTCAGTAGTCACCACCGACGGGGCTGGGCTGACCACGCTGCGAGCTCGCGACACCGCCGACTTTCTGACATCCACCGATACATGGTTCAGACCTGCCAGCCTGACAACCGGCCCTGATGGCTCACTCTACCTTGCTGACATGTATCGATTATGGGTTGAACACCCGAAATTTGTTCCGGATGACGTAGCCGCTCGCATGGATTGGCGCGCCGGCGAGGATCGTGGGCGTATCTGGAGAATCACTCCCGAACACTCAACTGCCAGTTCCTTCCGATCGCCACGATCGACAGCTGACTACATCGCCCTGCTGAGCGATGCCAATGGCTGGCGCAGGCAACTCGGACAGCGACTGCTTCTGGAAACAAAAGACCCCACCGCAATTCCAATGCTCAGAAATCTGCTGACAGGCCGTAACTCAGATCTGCACGCCAGCTTCGGCCGACTGCATGCACTCTGGACTCTGCACGGACTCGGTGTACTGACTTCCGCTGATCTGACTGCGGCCGCCAGTGACCCGTTCACCAGCATTCGACGTGATGTCGCTCAGCTTGCCCACCTGCTGCAGAATCCCACAGAAAGAGCACAGACACTGAAACAACTGCTCGCAGATCCTGAACCCACCGTGCAATTCTACGCCTTGCTGGCACTGCGGAACACGGATTCAGACCTTTTACAGGCCGCTGCAAAAACAGCCACTTCTGACGATCCGTGGCTACAGCGAGCATTTCTGCTTTCCGTACCACAGGCTGCACCGCAGGTCCTGCAGTCGCTCGCCTCACCAGCAGGTCCATCGTCGCAGAATCAGACTGTCCTTGCTGCTCGACAGGATTACGTCAGGCGACTGACCCTGAACAGCTGTGTCTATGCAGATCTCACCGCTCTCCGACTTATCGCCACGACAGTCAAAGACCCTGCCGCCACCCCCGTCTGGTTCCGTACGGCCATTGTCGTTGGATTGTCGGAAGGACTCCCACGCGCTCGCAGCGCTGAGCTTCCCAAATCCCTCACTGAACTCCTGCAGAACCCACCTGCGGCACTTCTGGACGACCTGCAGGGAATTCAGCAGGTCCTGGATACAGCCGCACTCCATGCTGTCGATCGGAAACTATCTGACGTCGACAGGATCGCTGCCATGACACTGCTCCCGCAGCTGCCCCCGACGCAACTGCAGACTGCTATCACCAGCCTGCTGGCTTCGGGCGAATCATCTGCCTGCCAGAAGGCGGCTGTGGAAATGGTGCGTCGCACCGGACGACCGGATGCTGCACAGCAGGTCATGGATGCGTGGCCCACCCTGACACCCGCTGCACGCTCGGCTGCTGTTGACCTGTTTCTCAGTCGTCGAGACAGTCTCAGTCTGCTGCTTGAGCGGATGCAGAGCGGCATAATCCTGCCCGCCAGCCTGTCCATCGATCAAAGATTGCCTCTGCTCCAGAATCCCGACAAGGCCATTCAGGAAACGGCGAGAAAACTGTTTGGGGGCACGGTTTCGGCAGATCGTCGCAAGGTTGCCGAAGAATACGCCGCAGCACTGCAGACGGAAGGCGATCCGCAGCGCGGAGCCCTTGTTTTTGAACGAACCTGCAGCAAATGTCATCGAATCGGCAGTGTCGGTCAAGGCGTGGGACCGGACATCAGTGATACGCGTGCACGGGCAGCAGACGCCCTGCTCTATGATATCCTTGACCCGAACCGTCGTGTGGATCCACAGTTTTCTGAATACGTCATTGTCACAACTGACGGCAGACTGCTGAACGGTCTGCTGGTCAGCGAAACACCGCAGACAATCACACTTCGACAGGCAGAAGGTCGGGAATCGAGCCTGAATCGCAGCGATGTGGAAGAACTGCGGGCCACCAATCGATCACTCATGCCCGAAGGAATCGAGAAGGATGTAACCATTACACAGATGGCCGACATCCTTGCGTTCCTGAAACAGCCACCCGGCAGACACACGGCTGCTGCCGCACCCTAAGGCAGGACTTCATTCCGGAAAAACGTCAGCTGAGAATCTCATGCACTACCCGCCCGTGCACGTCGGTAAGGCGATAGTCGCGGCCCGAGTTGCGCCATGTCAGTCGTGTATGGTCAAGCCCCAGCAGATGCAGAATGGTGGCATGAAAGTCATGCACATGAACCTCATCTGATGCCACATCAATCCCATAGTCGTCTGATTGCCCCCACGACATCCCTCCGCGCACGCCGCCCCCGGCCAGCCAGGAAGAAAATACCCAGTGATGGTGCTCTCGCCCGGCAGCCTGCGGCGCCGCATTGAACGGAGTTCTGCCGAATTCCGTTGTCCACACCACCAGCGTATCATCCAGCAACCCACGCTGCTTCAGATCTTTCAGTAAAGCAGCCACTGGCTGATCCACGTTTGCCGCCAGTGGCGCGTGTGACATCATGTCGCCATGCGCATCCCAGTTGCCGGATGCACCTGTATCAATCAACTCCACAAATCGGACGCCCCGCTCGGCCAAACGCCGCGCAACAAGGCACTGCCACCCAAACCCTGCAGTACTGCCCGGCTGCAGACCATAACTGCGAAATGTCTGCTCGGTCTCATCGCTCAAATCAAACACATCCGGCATTTCACGCTGCATGCCAAATGCGGTTTCAAAAGACTGAATCCGAGCAGCCAGCTCCGGGTCATCAGATCGCCGCAACTGATGTCGACGATTGAGGCCGGCCAGCAGCCCCAGTTCAAGTCGCTGCAGTTCCTCAGAACCCACCCGACGCTGAATATTCGCAACTGGCTGGGTACCCGGGACGACCCGAGTCCCCTGATAAGCCCCCGGCAGAAAATCACTGCCCCACACCTGACCACCGGCATATGGAGTATGCGGAGCCAGCACAATAAACGATGGCAGATTGCGGTTTAATGTCCCAAGACCATAGCTGATCCACGAACCCATGCTGGGACGAGCAAACGTAAATGAACCAGTGTGCATCCCCAGAGTTGCTTCGTAGTGGTTCGTATGATCTGACTTCATCGACCGGATCACACACAGATCGTCCACACAGTCCGCCATGAACGGAAACAGATCACTGACCTCCGTACCACTGTTTCCGCGTGGACGGAATTTCCACTGCGGAGCCTTCAGGTACATGCTGAAGCTGCCTTTACGCCCCTGAAACTCATTTACCGTTACCGTCTTACCGGCATCACGAAATAGCCGCGGACGATGATCCCACGAATCCACATGCGATACACCACCACTCATGTAGAGCATGATCACTCGATTTGCCCGAGGACGATCGTGAGGCAGTTGTGAAGGCCCCCGAACAGTCCCCGACACTCCGGAGTCTTCTGCGAATAACTCGCTTAAAAGCCCCGGCAGCAGAGTTGAACCGGCAGCCAGAGATCGCAGACACTGACCACGTGTCAACCCACGTCCATTCAGTTGTCCCGCCTCAGACATCGCACCAGCCCCCTTCTGCCTCACAAGTTTCAGTCAACATACAGAAAATCATTGCTTCCCAGCAGCGATCGCAACACTGCCTCCAGAGCTTTTCGTGAGCCATCGACAACAGCCGCCTGACTCGCATACACACGCATAAACTCCTCGGCCTCCTGTAACTCCTCAGCTTCCGGCTCTCGTAACAGAGCCCTGCGCCACGCCAGACGCAGTCGCTCAGAATCATCGGCGGCAAGTTCCTGTAGTCGCCCAGCCCACTCAACTGAAGATTCATGAATCATCTGATCATTCATGAAAAACAGTGCCTGAGTAGGGACCGTGGTCCCCGCCCTGTCCGCTGTCGAAGCGTTTGGGTCGGCACCATCAAACAAAGCCAGAAACGGATGCCTGCGAATTCGAGGAGTCATCAGATACACACTGCGAAGCCGATGGTCATAAGTCTCACCAAACGGCACATGCTGACTGAAACCCCACTCAAATGGTCGCGGAAACGGATGAGCGGCACCCATAGAACGATCCAGCCGACCACTGACGGCCAGAATCGAATCCCGGATCTCTTCCGCAGACAGACGCCTGCGGGAACAGACGATTCCCTTTGAATCATCGGCTGTCGACGATGACTCCTGCTGCCACGCAGCACTGCTCAGAATCAGGCGATGCAGCGACTTCATGCTCCAGCCATCTCGCACAAATCGTGCTGCCAGATAATTCAGCAGTTCAGGATCTGTTGGAGCTGCTCCACGCACTCCAAAATCATTTGGTGTGCGCACCAGACCCGTCCCAAAATGATACTGCCATACGCGATTTACAATCACTCGTGCCGTCAATGGATTTCGCGGACTCACCAGCCAGTCCGCCAGTTGCAGGCGACCACTTCCCGTCAATGGTAGCTCTGGCACTTCACCCCCGACGACTCTCACAAATCCTCTGGCTACCAATTCACCAGGCTGATCGGGTTCTCCGCGCAACTGAATTCGCACGTCATGCGGAGTCCCTTCTGCCATCGCATAAGCCATCGGGTACGGCCCGTGTGCCAGTAAACTACGCAGTTCCTGATCAAGCTGATCAGCCTGCCCCTGCAGTTCCAGAAGACGACGTCTCAGCACGCTGATCTGCTCGCCACGCAACTCGCCAGCCACATCCGCAGAGCTCTGCGCAATATCGGGAAGTGCCGTATCCCGCAGAGCAAAGTTGTCAACATCAATCGCCGGACGTGTACCAGGCAGATGTCCGTAACTGTCGATAAAGCTGTAATCAATCTGGCCATCCCAGCTCGCCAGACAATTCCCGGCAAAGGTCGTGCGCTGCCCCGGTGCGAACAGCACACCCTTGTAAGTGCGATTTCGAGTATCCAGCACCAGTTGCAACTGATGCCACTCCCCGGGTACCAGGTCAGCGACTCGGACAGGACCATCGGCCTGCCTGCTGAAAAACAGACGATCAGTAAAATGTAACTCCACCGCTGCTGATGGTCCCGGCCCATGGCCGATATAGTACCTCCACGACCCGCACCCCATATCAGCCGGATAAGGTCGAAAGTCAAATGCCAGATGAAGCAGCCCAGCGGCATCAATTGGCAGCTCCGAAATCGTGAGCCCGAATCCATCGTAGGCGGCACGCTGAGGCAGATAGAGGCCCTGCCCTCCAGCACCATAAAGATTCCTCAGAGGACTCTGCGACTCAGGACGCAGCCTGACAACACTTCCTGGCCCCGCATTCCACGGCGCCGCCAATGGCCCATCAATAGACTGAAGTTCAAGGTCACCATCAATCCCCACCAGTTGTTTCAGCTTCGCACTGATGACTTCTGCTGATTCTCCTGGAGTCGTCGCCACGACCCAATCCAGAGCCGGCCTGCCAAAAGGCACCGGCTGCACAGCCACATTATCAATGTCAAGCCCCGGTCGCACTGCCCCGGAACTGCCAAATGACTCAAAAACCATGCTATCGGGCAATCGCTCCCAGACATCCGAATGCAGTTCAGCAACCTGCTCGTGACCATCGCCAGACAATTGTCCCGCGATCCGGCCCGTCTCTGGATTCAATTCCAATTGCAGGGTCATCCATTCCCCCACACGATACTTCCCAAGAACCACGGATTGGTCGCCGGACTGCAGACTCACCAGCCCCTGTTTCAACGTGAACCCGACAGCTTTCCCGGAACCTGCTGAAACCATTTGAAACTGATGCCCGTCGACAGCATCCGCAACCTCATCACGAATCCTCAGATCAATACCGAACCAGAGTGTCTGTCGATCCTTTTCTCTGATTGGCAAAGCCTGCCAGACTCGCCAGTCCTGCGTCCCCTGCAGCACAGTCAGTCCACGACTGCCTCGCCGATAGACATGCTGATAGGGACTCTGGGCTTCACCTGTTACCATGACCGGACCACTGTAGAGCCACGGCGCTACGGGAATCCCATTACTGCCACCTGCTGCAGGTGCCTGCAACTCAAAATCACCATCTGGCTCAGACAGACTGCGCAACACGGCGGCTGGCGCAGCTCTCTGCAAGGCCGTCAACCGATGCGCTAAGTCACCGGTTTGACGAATATGATCACGCCAGCCCTGCGCAGCCTGCTCGGGAGGCACAAGTGGTGCCAGCGAACGAACTCGCTGTTTCTGTTCTGAACCAGGAAAAGGGTAACGACTGCTGTCGAAAATTCCGTACAGCGCGTAGTACTCCCGCGTCGAAACAGGATCGAACTTGTGGTCATGACAACGAGCACACCCAAGACTCAGCCCCAGAAATGTCTGACCCACACTGTCGATCGTGTCATGAATCGTCAGGTGATGGTAGTTTTCAGAGTCGAAGCCAAACCGTCGCGAAAGCGCCAGATAACCCGTGGCTGTCGTCTGTTCTGCAAATCGCACACCGTCAGACTGCTGCGCCAGAATATCACCTGCGATCTGCTCGCGCACAAACTGATCAAATGGCAGATCACTGTTCAAGGCCTCAATCACATAGTTCCGATACCGCCATGCCTCAGGGACTGGATAGTCGGCCGTCTCACCGGCCGTGTCAGCATACCGCACCACGTCCAGCCAGTGCCGCCCCCATTTCTCACCATAGGCAGATGCTGCCAGCAGACGATCAATGACCTTCAGGAACGCATCCGGAGCACTATCCTGCTCGAAATCCTGCAGCTCTTCGGGGGTCGGAGGCAACCCGGTCAGGTCAAAAGTCACGCGCCGCAGCAGAGTGCGTCGGTCAGCCCGCACTTTCGGCTGCAACCGGGCAGCACGCAAAGTACGCAGTACAAACGCATCAATTTCATTCTGACACCACGGAGTATCCTGAGTGGGCACGATCGGATCGCCGATCGGCTGGAATGCCCAATGGCCGGCAGATTCAAAGACCCCCGCAGCCGCCGGCCAGTAAACACCTGCCGAAATCCAGTCGCGGATGGCCTGCACCTGCAGAGCTGTTAGCGCCTGATCCTGGGCCGGGGGCATCGCCGAAACATCCGCCTGACGCTGGATGGCCTGCAAAAGCAGGCTTCTGCCGGGGTCACCAGGGATTATCGCCGGCCCGGAATCTCCACCCTCCAGCAATCCCTGCCGGGAATCCACTCGCAGACCACCCGATACTCGCTCACCTCCATGGCAACGAAAACACGTCCCCGCAAGTATCGGTCGAATCTGAGCCTCAAAAAATGCCTCTGACTTCGCATCCTGCCCCATCGCCCGCTCAATACCAGGCCACAGGATTATCAAAGCAAAAAATAATCGCATCCAATCCGGCCCACAAATCCCACTGGATTACCAGCTACGCCTCGGTGCCCACTATACCAATAACAACGCTCAGAGAAACACCCATCTTTACCCATGAACCAATCAGAAGCTAAATTCCTGTCGCTCAGCCTGACACTCTCCCTTAATGGAAACAGCCGTGGCGTCGCGAGTTTCTGCCATCATAACCCTGTTTCTGGCTGTGTATTTCCAGCCAGCAAATCCAGTCGTCGCACAACCAGTCGGGCAACCGAACGAAGAATTCGGAACTCTGTGGGAGTTTGTCGATCAGTCAACACCCGACGAAAGTGCCAGCCTCTACCAAACGACCTCACCCAACGCCCTGTTTCAGCAGGACGCAGCGCCACGACGCCTGCCCTCCGCGCCTGTTGCCACTGAAATCTCCAAACCAGTTGACCCATTACAAACACAACACGACACAACAACCGCTGATCCCGCCAGTGCTCCGGATCCATTGCCCCCCCGGCACCAACCGCAGACAAAACTGCAGATCGGTAAACGAATACATACCGCCCCCCTCGATCTGCGGGAATCGTCACAAGAACCCTGGCATGTTTATCGAAGTAAGGAATCTTCCATCTTGTGGGCTGCCACGGACGATGCCGGTTGGACCAGCCTGATCAATGCACCCTACCTGCCACGGGAGAAAACATCCGGATTGAGGGCCAGCGTCAGTATTCACTGGTTGAATGGACCAGGCTCCGTTCCGCTGCCTCCACGGCTGTATGACATGCTGCTTTTCTATCAGCGCCGAGAAACTCTCAACGAATACCTCAGCTATGACATCGCGGCAAGTGCCGGCCTTTACACGGATTTCGAGGATAGTGCGAGGGAGGGTCTGAGATTCCCCGCACATGCCGTGGGTGCGTTCCACGTGACCCCTGAACTGGACGTGGTTTTTGGTGCCGATTTTCTTGACAGAGATGACTTCACTGCACTGCCTGTCTTCGGTGTCTCAATCCAGGATACAGCGATTCGTGGTCTGCGAATGGAACTCATTTTTCCCAGACCACGAATCGAATATGCATGGAACTCAGAAACCCGCAGTTACCTCAGCGGGAACCTTGCCGGCGGTACCTGGGATATTGAAATGCCGGACAGCACAGGTGACGTTGTAACAATCACCGAATACAAACTGGCCATCGGCGTGGAAACCGCAGACGAAGATGGACAGGTCGGCTTCGCGGAGATTGGCTGGCTATTCAATCGCACAGCAGAATACCGCATACTGCCAGGCTCACACGAACTTGGCAATACCCTGATGCTGCAGTCCGGCACACGTTACTGAGAACCATCAGCCCTGTTCAGTGCCGACCACGATGCTGAGTCGAGGGCTGAACCTGTACAACCGGCTGCGCACGCTCGCCACTGCAGATCACCACCAGCAGATTACTGATCAACTGCTCGCGCTGTTCATCACTCATGTGCAACTCTGCCGTCCCAAGCCTCTGCACGGCATCCTTTACAATCTCCACCGCACCCTCGACGATTGTCTTGCGAGCGTCAATTAAAGCCATCGCCTGCTGACGCATCAGCATGGCTTGTGCGATTTCCGGAGCATACGTCAGGTCGTTCATTCGCACATTCAGGACCCTCACCCCGGCAGCCTGCACGGCCTCCTGCATCTCCTGAACAAAAGCTCGATTCACGGTATCGTTTTCAAGTTTCAGACACGGTTCACTGTGGTCAGGAGACTCATACGGAAATTGCGCACTGACACGCTTGATCACAGCACTTGCCTGGTCCTCGATAAACGTCCTGTAGCTTTCGACTTCCAATGCGGCCTTCCACGAATCCTCGACACGGTAAACCACAATCGCACTGATCTGAATGGGATTTCCGTTCCGCTCCAGAACCGTTGTCACTGGAATGTCGTGAGTCATATCCCGCGTTGGAATTCTGTGCAGAGCACGACCAACCGGGTGAATCCAGCTGATTCCCTGCTGCCGAAGTGTCGTCACATACTTGCCAAAACGCAGTACCACAATCTCTTCGCGAGGATTGACGATCACAAACCCAAACAGCAGCGCCAGACCGCCGGTCAACAGCGTAACAATCACGACCAGCAGCATCTCCAGAGAACCCTGGTCCTGTCTCAGTTCATTCTGCCCAGTGCTCATTAGTCGCCCCCTTCGGCCGTTTTGAAATATCCAACATAAGCTGAACGCTGTTTCGCTAACGCTCCTCACACCACCTCGGATCAGAACACTTCAGAAAAAAACGCTGTCGCACTCACAATCGCCCCGCCAGGACCTGGGTCAGAACCCGCGAGCCTGCTTAATCCCCATCTCCTCAAGCAGTTCCGTCGCACCATAGACGCGCCCGGTAATCCACAGTACGTATCGAATATCAACGCCGATCGACCGACTGTAGTCCGCATTCCACGCAAAATCATTGATCGTCGCCTCAAAACAGCGATCAAAATTCACACCCACAAGTTCGCCCCGCGAGTTCAGTACCGGACTGCCCGAATTGCCCCCTGTAGTGTCCGTATCGTACAGAATCGCTACCGGAACCTGACCCAGACGTGGATGCAGAAATCCCTCAAAATCCCCCGCTCGCCACGCACGAAGCACCGGCTCAGGAGTAATGAATGGATCCTGCCCGGTCGTTTTTTCAATCACTCCCCGCAGAGTCGAAATGGGAGTCCTGACAACAGCATCCGCCGGGGAGTAGGACTTCACATGCCCTGAAGTGAACCGCAGTGTCCCATTCGCATCAGGTATGAAGCCCGTGCGCAGAAACTGCTCCTTCACCTCCAGCAATGAACCATACAAACGACTGAGACGCCCTTCACGAGTCTTATCCAGTTCCCGCAGTCGCAGATACTCAGGATATAGATCCAGCACCAAACGCACCACAGGATCCTCGCTGCTGCGCAGCTGGTCCGGGCTCAACGACAGGCACTTGTCTATGAAGCCCACATCCCCCACCTGCGTTCCCGCAATCAGACGCTGTGCCGCCTGTCCGCTGACCTCAGCATTTTCCAGCAACGGCTTCAGGGCTGCGATGTCGTGAGCCCCCTTGATGGAGCTTAAGCGTTGCAGCATTCCAGACAACATCACTTCATCGGTGGGAGGATGCCAGTCACGCAGAGAAACCCTCAGTTCCTGCAAAGACTGCGAAAAATTCCGATCCATCCACAGTGATTCTCGCTCCAGATCAGGCTTGGCACGTTCATTTACCGCATCAACCACAGCAAACCCAAACGCAACTGCCCGACACGCCTGCCGCAACTGCTGCAGATGAATCTCCAGCGGACCCGCTGCCTGCATCTCTGCATATACAGCCGCTATGCCCTGCAGCACGTCCCCAAACTGCTGACGCCTTGCAGCATCGCTCTCGATGAATGACTGTAACTCGGACTCCTGCTGCCGCCGTTTTCCCACAATCCCGGCACGCTGCAAACCCTGCAACTGACCACGCGAACGCTTCTCCACATTCGCCAATGACTTGATTCGCGACGCATGCCTGATCGCCACAGCACGGTCTGTCGACCCCGCCTGCTCCATCTCACGAATCTGCCACTGATACAACTGCACAGTCAGCGGCAAACGCACTGCCTGCTCATACTCCAGAAAACTTGCCGTACGATGACGCGCTGTTCGACCAGGGTATCCTAGTAGAAATACGGCATCCCCCTCGTCCACTCCCGCCTGCTGCACACGCAGAAATCGCTTCGGCCGGTAGGGGACGTTCTTCTCTGACCATGTCGCAGAAGTGCCATCCGGAGCCGTATACACACGCATAAATGAAAAATCACCCGTATGCCTCGGCCACTCCCAGTTGTCAGCTTCACCCCCAAAATTGCCCACCGATACAGGTGGAGCAAAAACCAGACGCACGTCCTTCAGATACGTATACAGAAACAGTACATAAGTCCGCCCGGCAAACATCTCTGCCACCTCAGCCCGCAGTCCCGGATTCGCTCGCTCAGCCTCGATCTCCAGCTGCTTTCGACGCTTCTCAATTGCCTTCGTCCGCTCGAGGAACGACATACCATCCTGTACTACCGACAGCACCTCCGCAGAAATATCACGATAGTTTTCGGTAATTCGGACCTGGTAATCCGGCGCTGGAATCTCCTCTGATCGACTTCCCGCAATAAACCCATTCTGCAGCAGATCCCGCTCGCTGCTGCTGGCCTTCTGAATCGCATCAAATGCACAGTGATGATTGGTGATAATCAACCCGGACTCTGAAACAAACGAGCCTGTACAGCCATTGACTCGACAGATTCCGTCCACCAGACTGATTTCACTGGGATTAAACAACTGGTCCGCTGTCAGCTCAATCCCCCGCTCGCGCAGGTTCACGCGAGGCAGCTCACTCATGGGAAACATTCCGTCATCTGCCAGCATTTGCACCGTTCCCGCAGCCATCATGATCAGTACCAGCACACAGGATCTCATCCGATAACTCCCCGATCCGATTTCAGAATCATAATCGCGTTGGCAGCCACTGCTGTTCAGACCGCGCCTTCCCACTTCGACCACCAGCTGCGGAACAATGCCCACTGTGCCTTCAGGAAATTGAGCTGACTGTCACTGAGTCGATCCGCACTACTGATCTGGTACTGATACTCGGTATGCCCCTCCAGCACCATCAACTGCTTGTAATACAGCACGAGGTCCGGGCCTTCATCATAAGTCGACAGCACCATTAAGGCCTCACTGAGCTGCTGGGCCAGCAGCCGTGACTTTGCACAGCCCCCTGCTGCCTGCGAACAAAGCTCAATCAGTCGCAGCACTTCTTTAGGCAGAGCATTTCCAACACCGGTAATTGCACCACTGGCACCGCAGTTCACGTAACCATGGTAAACCTGAGTATCCACTCCCACCATCAGCGTCAGTGATGTATCACGACTGGTGATGTTCTCGGCAGCATAGCTCAGTGACTTTGACCCTCCGAATTCCTTGAACCCAACCAGATTTGCGAAATCCCGGCGCAGATCAAAAAACAGATCTGCACGAGTTTCAAAGCCGTAGTACGGACTGTTGTAGATCACAGCAGGCAAGCCATCGGCAGCCTGCAGGACTCCCGCAAAATGATTCCGCTGCGCCGTCGCTGATGTCCCCCTCGACAGGACTCGTGGAATCACCATCAGCCCCGCCGCACCAGCCCGCCGCGCGTGCGCAGCATGAGCCGCTGCAATCGCAGGATTCTGGGCACCAGTTCCGACAACAACCGGTACCCCGGCTGAACACAGTCGCTCAACACCCTCCTGCCGCTGTGCATCTGTCAGTAATGGCCAGTCACCCATCGATCCACAATACACCACCCCGCGCATCCCAGCAGAAACCAGACGCTGCGCGGTCGCTACCAGAGCATCAAAGTCCGGCTGACCAGATGCGGAACACGGAGTCATCAATGCGGGAATACAGCCACGAAAAATGTTGCCACCGTCAGACATTTTCAGATCACCACCAGTCAGAAATACCGAAGATTGGCCAGGCACAGTCGCCGCTGGCACAGACGTACCCCTCGAATCCTAATGAATTTCGTAGTCCGAATCGCGTCAAATGCGGAAAAACACAAGGAATTCTGGTCGAATTTGCCGGTGAAAATGGACTGGAAGTTGTCTGCCACTTCCTCTCAAATACCGGCTGCATGAGTTCCTTCCATGCAGCCAACTTCGTCTTCACAAAGTCAATCACCACAATACAGCAGCAATTTCATGAGCGACCGCAACTACACCGCCTATCAGCAGAAAGTCATTCAGCGATACTACGACAACCGCGAACAGATGGATGAACAGCGACTTGCCGAACTCGTTACCAACCTCTACCTCGCCCCACCCAAAAAACAGGCAAAGCTCTGGGAATCCGCTGAAGAATTGATGACGCGCATGCTGATTCCGGCCACGCGGATTGCCCACGTCATGAAAACCAAAGACGCAGCCGTACTCGCAAAAGTGGTTGAGGAAATCCAGAAAGGCATCCTTAAACGGGATGCACCACCAAAGAAAACCTCCTGACGCCGGACTCCTCGGAAATTCACCATCGCCATGTCCAGCCTGCTCAACTTCGTGCTGTACGAAATCGGATGGCTGGCCTGCATGGCAGGTGTCTCTGCCGGATACCCTCAACTGGGAGTCGGATCCGCACTTTTCCTGCTCATCGTGCATCTGCTGCTCCATCGGCGCCCCCGACGGCAACTGCTGATGATGACCGTCTCTGCCGCAACCGGGCTGCTCGTTGATAGTCTGCTGATCATGGTCGGGATTCTGCGGTTTCCCCACGCTGGCCCGCTGCCATACCTGCCGCCACTCTGGATGACAGTCCTCTGGGCACAATTCGCTATGACGTTTCCCGGTTGCCTGCGCTGGATGTACCACCGTCCCGCCATCACCGCAGCTCTGACATTCGTCAGCGTTCCATTCATTTTTCTTAGTGGACAGCGCATGGGAGTCGTCAGCCTGCCACCATCACCGATCGTCGCACTCGGCCTGCTGGGCCTGACATGGGCTGTCGCCGTACCACTGCTGGTCCGATGCTCTGAAAAACTGCATCCCGACCCGGCCAGTGATGATCACTACACCTGCTGCCGCTGAACTTCCACCGCCACCACGGGACTACTGCACATCCGGCTCCGGAAACTGCAGTTCCAGCCGACTTTCTCCACCATCCGTATTGAGAATGACAGGAACTCGCCAGACCGCAGACGCCAGCCTGCAGAGCCCGCTGTCGTCAGACGTGCAGTAGCCCCAAGTCACCTGCAGAATCAACTTCGCCTCACCCGGTTGACCACCCAGAGGCACAGCAAACTCCACCTGACTACCGTCCGTCGCGACTGTCCCCTCCCGACGAACACCAAGCACCGCACCCGGAACCACCAACTGCTCACCCTCTGAAAACACAGCCCATGTCACAGGGAACTCCGTGTTCCGCTTCCACCCCGCGGGAATCTGCAGTTTGACGACGGTCTGCAGAGCCTCCGTCGCTGCCAGTCGCACAGCTGGAACCTCAATCACAGATTTCAGATCCGGTAAGGGGCGACGTACCGACCCCGCGGGTGGCTGCAGACCTGCGACTTCAAACACTGACGACATCCCCGTTGCCACATCAATCGCTACCACACGATGATTGTTCGTATCCGCAACAAACAGCCGTCCAGACCCGATGGCAAGACCACCCGGTTCACTCAATTGAAGTGGCTGCAGAGAATTTCCCGGAGTGCCGTCGCCCTGCCACGTCGTTACAGCATTGTTCGTCAGATCAATCCGTCGAATCCGATGGTTGTACGAATCTGCAACATATAGGGTCTGATCCTGCAGTGCGACGCCCAGAGGATGCTGAAATCGGGCTGCATCCCCCACACCATCCTCGTACCCAAACGCAAACAGTGACTGGCCACGAGGTAACTCTGATGTGCCCGCAAGTGTCTCGACCGATCCACCCGGATCGGTCGCAACCCGACGAACTGCCGATCCCTCACTGTCTACAACGAATAATGCAGCTCCGGCAGCATCGCCCACCAGCTCAGATGGCTGCGCGAACGCCGCCTCGGCCAGTGTCCCGTTGACCACGTCCTCTCGCCCACTGCCAGCATGCACTGCCAGACGCTCGCTTCCCAGCACATGCGACCAGATCTGGTGAGGACCCGCCATCGCAATAAACAGACTGCCTTTCACGTGCGCAATCGACCACGGACTGTTCAATGAAACCTGCAGCAACCCACCATCCAGCGGTTGCCCAGGCTGACCCTGGACTCCCGTACCAGCCAGCGTTGAAACCGTGCCTTCAGCCAGATTTACCGCTCTGATCAGGTGGTTCTCCGTATCGGCCACGTACAGAATACCGTTCACCAGAACCGTGCCCTGTGGCCTGAAGAATTCCGCGTCCTGAAATCTGCCGTCTCTGCGGCCGGCGACACCACTTCCAATCACTGACTGCAGCTCACCATTCATGCCCGCCACAACAATACGATTGTGATTGCTGTCCGTGATGAAAACACGCCCTCCCTCCGAGTCAACAGATACCTTACCGGGATATCTCAGCGCCGTTTCTGCAACCTTCACGGACTCCTGAGAAAAGACAATCGGTTTTTCATTCAGTGTCCCTCGCGCCCGATGAAACTCCACCAGACGACCGATTACGTTATCCAGCAGTTCCCGATTTCCTTCTCCGCTCTGCGAACCGCAATAATTACCATCCGGATCAATCAGCGCGACAGTTGGCCATGCCCGAGTTCCGAAACGTCGCCAGATCAGCATTTCACTGTCATTCACCACGGGATGCTCAATCTCATACCGCAGCATCGCATTGCGAATGTTCTGCGAGTCCTTTTCATTGTCGAACTTTGCAGAATGCACTCCGATAACCACCAGCTGATTACCGTACTTCTCTTCAAGGAACTTCAGATCCGGAAGAATATGCATACAGTTAATGCAGCAGTAAGTCCAGAAATCCAGCAGCACGACCTTGCCACGCAGATCAGCCAGATCCAGTGGCTTTGCTGTGTTGAACCACTCAGCGCCGCCATCAAGAATCCCGGCTGGTACCTTCACTGCTCGCGGGAAAGGATTCTCCGGGCCTTCAGTCGCTGGCTTTTCAGTACCCTCTGCCGGAGAGGTTGTGTCCTGCTGTGCAAACACATTACCAGACAACACAAGGCCGAATGCCAGCAATGCCGACATACTTCCGATCCGTAATCGAATCATTGCAGCAATCCCGTGAAACAGTTTTTCAGTGAACCGACAGTGATTTCCATCCGGAACTTCAGCGCGGCACTGCCTCTATCCTGACATCATCCAGATCCAATTGCCCCATCGCGCCGTTTAATCCGATGCGAAAAATCATCTCCCTCGCACCCGCTGGCACCGGTACCGTGGATCGCACATCCTGCCAGTCCAGTGTCCCCCGCCAGCGACCAATGACCACGGCATCAATTTCCTTCCGCACCCCATCATAAAAATGGACCACAACGGCAGCCTGCCCCGCAGCCCCCGCCCCCGGCACAACCCCCGAACACCGCATCCAGAACCGCAATCGCAGTGCAGCAATCTGACGACCGTTCACTGCCGTACCCTGCAGTGCCTGAGACAGTGAATCCGGATCAGCATTTTCAAATCTCAGGTACTGCTGCCCTTCCATCGAATCTGCCGTTTCCAGTTTCGAATTTCGCTGATAATGCCACCCATCAGCGCGCCCATCGGAGTTTTCATCACGCTCAAATCCGCCGTTTACAACCTGAGGATGTGACGGATCCGGCTGTACCCGCCGTTGCTCCTCCGACTCGCCAGTCATCGGAACAAACAGTGTCGAAATCAACTTCTCATCCCTGAGCTCACCATCCTCTTTCTTCAACAGATGAAACGACTGCTGGTATCGCTCACCAACCGGAATAATCATCCGCCCGCCCTCCTTCAACTGATCAATCAGCGGCTGCGGAATACTCTCAGGCGAACACGTCACAATGATCCGATCAAATGGCGCGTGTTCCTCCCAGCCCTTGTAACCGTCCCCTTCTCGGACATGCACGTTTGCAAAGTCCAGTTCCTGCAATCGGCGAGTGGCCTGCTTTGCCAGCTGGGGAACGATCTCAATTGTATAAACATCCCTGCAGATCGCCCCAAGCACCGCAGCCTGATAGCCACTGCCCGTTCCTATCTCCAGAACCCGATCCTCTGGTCCAGGATCAAGCACCTCTGTCATGTAGGCCACGACATAAGGAGGAGAAATCGTCTGCTGATTGCCAATCGGCAGTGCCGTATCCTCATACGCCCGTGCCCGGTCAGCCGTGCGCACAAATTCATGCCGGGGCACTTTACGCATCGCCTCCAGCACACGCGGATTGCGAATTCCCTCCGCCTCCAGTGCCTTCTGCACCATCGCTTCGCGCTGCAGTTCAAATCGCTGCTGCGCAACAGCCCGTCCACCGGTAACCAGAGACAGCAGACACCACACCAGCAGACCGCAGACAGTCGCCCGCACTGTACACTGTCGCATCCCGCTCCCGTTCCAACGCCTCATGCTGAATACTCCGGTGACCATACCTGTCCGGCAGACTGATTCAGGTCGTGTACTCCGAATTCAATCGCACATATTCCGCTGTCAGATCAGAAGTCCAGAACCGAACTGCGCAGTCGCCGGATTCCGGCCCACCACTGAGCCGCAGTTCCAGATGCACCTCGCGCTGAGCTTTCAGTCCCTGCGAAACGGCAGCCGCGTCAAAGACAGCCGGTGTTCCGGCACGATAAACTTCGGTGCCGTTAATTCGCAGTGACAACCACGCCGGATCAAACGCCACACCGCTGTACCCCGCCGCCGATACAATCCGCCCCCAGTTCGGATCTCCGCCGGTGATTGCCGTCTTGACAAGAGCACTGTCGCAGATGGCACGAGCCATCCTCTGAGCAGCCTCGCGGCTGACGATTCCGGAAACATCGACCGTAATAAAGTGATCCGCACCTTCGGCATCCCGGATGATGCTGGTCGCCAGATTCTGGCAGACCTGACGGATCCCATCTCCCAGCAATTCCAGATCTTCAACGGACGGACAGACTCCCGACGCACCACTGGCCAGCAGCAATACCGTGTCACTGGTACTCATGTGCCCGTCCACACTGATGCAGTTGAATGTTTCATCCACACCAGCACGCAGCAGTTCAGTACACTGAGCCGGCGTCAGAACAGCATCCGTCATGACCACACCCAGCATTGTAGCCATGTTCGGGGCAATCATGGCTGCTCCCTTGCAAACCCCCGAAACCCTGACAATGCCACCAGCCAGTTGCAGATCCAGCGACGACAGCTTCGGAAACGTATCCGTCGTCATCATAGCCGTTGCAGCATCCAGCAGAGACTGCCCATCATCAGCCAGTTTCCGGGTTGCCTGAGGAATCCCTTCCAGCAGTAACGGCATCGGCAGAGGTACGCCAATCACACCGGTGGAACACACCAGGACGTCTTCAGGCCCACAACCCAGCAACTCTGCCAGCACCGCTGTCATGCGCTGGGCATTGGCTATGCCCGGATCACCAGTGGCTGCATTGGAATTTCCGGAGTTAATGATCACCGCTCGCGCTGTGCCCGTGGGTACGCGACTGCGCGAGACGATTACCGGGGCACCGCAGACACGATTGGTCGTAAACACTCCGGCCGCCGAAGCGGGCCCGTCCGACACAAACAACGCCAGATCAGATTTCCCGCTGGCCTTGATTCCACATGTGTAACCGGCCGCCCGAAAACCCCGTGGGAGTAACACCTGTACCGTCATTTGCCTGCTCGTCCCCTGCCCTGACTACAAACCGCAACAGATTTCCCACTCCAGTCAGTCACTCCGCCAGCAGAGTCTGCACCATGTCGTGCAGCGCCTTCGCGTTGGCCTCACCAGAACCCACCTTGATCATCCGAACATTGCCCTTCCTGTCAATCAGTACGGCATGGGGAATCCCCGTCACACCGTACTGATTCTGCAACTTCGACTCCTTCGGAGTCACAATCGTCGGATGCCGCAACTCATGATGCTTCATGAACTCCTCAAGCATCGACAACTCTGCCTCCAGCGATACCTCTGCATCTGCCTTCGAAGCACGCTTGCTCTCAGCGTTCCACTGATAGCCGTACTGTCGAGTCACTCCCACGATCTCAAAACCCTGACTGTGAAACTCATCATACATACTGTTCAGATGAGGAAATGTAGCAATACAGGGACCACACCAGATCGCCCAGAAGTCCAGCAAAACAACCTTGCCCTTCAATCCCTCAGCCGTAACCGCACTGCCATGGGCTGTTGCCGCAATATCCAGTTCCGGAGCCGGCTTACCAATCATCTGCAGCTGTAGTCGGGAAGATTCGATGCGACGTTCCAATGGAGCATACATCGCCACAGCGGCCTTCACCGCAGGCTGGTCCTTCAGTGCGGATTCCGCTGCCACCGCACGAGCCGCTTCAAGCAGTCGAGCAGCAGCGTCCGGATCGCTGCCGGAAAGTCGCGACGCTTCAGAGCCCCGCGCACGCAGATAGTCGGCCAGCACCACCGCTGAATCCGGCAGGCGTTTCAACGCGTCCGCATAAAACTCTTCGGTCTGTCGCCCCAGTGCTTCGGAATCGGCCCCGATCTGCGGATTGCTCAATGCCTGCAACAGCCGGGAACTGGCAAGCACCGCTCGCTCTGCTGTTGACTCCTGCTCGATTGCAGCACGCAGAGTCTGAAGTTCCTCGCGAATTGCTGCCTCAGCCTCCTTGACCTGACCACCACTGGCAAGCACATCGCTGCGGATCATCGTCAACTGTGCAAGGGACTGAAAGAAAGCCCCATCCTGATTTCCACTGGCCAGTTTCCGCGTCTGCTCAAGTGCCACCTGCACACGAGCAGAATCCACACTGCCAGCACGACGCGCATACGAATAGTAGGCCATCAGACTGGATGCCAGATCCCCGGCAGACTGCGGAGTGCTGAGGTTTTGCTGCAGTGCGTCACACCCCTGTTCAAGCTGCTTCACTGCACCAGGCAGGTCATTGGCCGCCATATAACGGTTGGCCGTAAGAGTCCGATACCGATGCAGAGTCAGGTTCTGGGGATCTGCAGCGATCGCCTCGTCCAGCAACCGTGCGGCATTTTCAGGAGTCTCACTCTGCAGTTGCTGCAGCAGACCACCCCGCGGCACCTTTGCCGCAGATTGGCCCTCAGGAGCAGAGTTGGTCTGCGCGAAAGCGACGGCAGGCAACAAAGACAGTTGAAACAACAGCAACAGGGAAAACACACCGTTTATACGCAACATCACTGTCTGCTCCCGGAACGTGGCAAGGAATCGTTCTGCTGAATGCTCCACGGAATTCCACGGAACTGCAAGCGGGGCGGGAAAAATTCCAGTCCGGATTGGCACTGCTGGCCTCGGCCCACGCTCAGCAGCGTCGGACTATACAGACGCGAGGGACCAAAGTCGTAGTCTGGGCTTCAGCCCGGGCAAGAAGTTCTCGTCACCCTTGCAATCCCCCGTGTTTTTCAAGGGAGGGGGCCGAGCAGGAATACTCGGGCCACCTTTTGTCCTCGGCGCCTATACAGCAGAACCTACCTTCCTGCGGCATGCAGTTCAGTCAGCCAGTCGGATGCTGTAGACGTAGCGATTCGAGGGAGTTGCATCGTCCGTTGCAGTCACTGCCATCCCGGTCACAAGAACACAGGGCTGAAACGTCAGTTGCAATGTCTCGCTGTCCGGACGTACTGCGTCGACCACGCGTACCGCTACCGGTCGCTGCAGTGAAAACCCCGATGACGACAAACGACTGCAGAGCATCAGCAGAGCAGGCTCCGCACGACCATCTGCCAATTCCTCCTCAACCTCTCCCAACTGCTCAAGAGTCGGAGTGAGCGAGGGAAAATCACAGGGAAAAGTCAATTCCCTCATCCCCAGCGATTCAAGATCGGACGAACGCAGTCCCTCCTGAATCTGTCGGTTCAACGGACGAACACTGGTCGAGTCACCTGCGTTAAAATCCAGTAACACAAGTTCCTGTGGCTTTCCGGAAGGTTCCGTTGTGAGTTCCACCACGATCTCCGGAATTCCATCCGGCCCCTGCTCGAAGATCCTCATTTCCGGATTCCAGGCAACTTGATCCGCTCCACCACCCTGCTCCACCTGTGATGTCCACCAGCCAGCACCACTCAGATTCGGATCATCACAGATCGAAAAAGGCAGCATGGGCAGAGTCTGACCGGGTGCCGGACGAAATGCAACCGGTCTATTCTCCAGACGAGCCGACGCTGCCGTCGTCACCGGCGCCAGGTTCAACAGACTGCCTGCACGTCGGTAGACGCGAGCATCCGCAGTGGAATGTCGCACACGGATTGCTGTTGGTATCGGAAAGCCCGCCTCATCCGTCGCATCTTCTGACTGCGACCAGATATATTCCACATCGTCGGCGTTCAAAGCCGGCAGAGGTGTGCGTTCAGAGTACCAGTCTGCCTGCTCTACTGCCGCTGCGGTGCACTCCGCCTGTCGACCATCCACCTCAAACTGCTGCCATGACTGTCGCAGCAGATCATCGGACACCCACTTGTACGCAGCAGCCGCTGCAGACGACTCACAGCAGTTGCGGGCATGCTGCAGCAGCCCGGAAATCAGCCAAACGTCCAGCACCAGAAATGACGCGAGTCCGATGAAACCCAGCGCCATGACAGTCCACAACGAAAGTACGCCACGTCGCACCCGGACAGGGACTTCAGCTGCCGAAGCCTTCAGACTGCACAGTCCATAAACAGCCTGCATCCTGAGCATGGCTTGTCCCCCCCGGCGATACTCACTGGAACCTATCGAGGCACTGCACTGTCGTCGGGCAGCGTTCCCGCAAGGTCGTCCAGCGTCAGGTCACTGTCATCAAGTTGTGTTGTCGATGGTCCGCGAATCGGTGTACTGTTGGGAGCAGTCGGTGCCGGACGTTGGCCAGAGGGATTGCCAAGTCTTGCACCATCCTGAAAATATCCGCTGTTGAAACTGGAGCCACGATACTGCTCAGTTCGAAATGGCTTGTTCTCTTCGCGAGCCATCGATTTGAGGCCGAGGATCTCCATGAAGAAGATTCGATCATCCTCGCTGGCTTCAATACTGATCCCACCCTGCCCTGGTCCGCTGTTGCTGTAGATCAGATCAACCTCGCCCTTTTTCTGCGCCAGCAGAGCGATTCTTGACTGTTCCTCATCCAGTTCCAGAGTCACACTCTGTCCGGCCGAACGAGATCCACCGGACGCACGATTCACCTGAATCACCTTCACTCCACGAAACAGTGTCGCAGTCATCGCATCGCCCGACAGTGTATCGTTGCGCGGATCAAGCCCTGCACGCCGCCGAGCTGCCGCTGAAACGTCGGCCTCGTCAACTGTCAACTGCACGTCAACATACTGACCAGGCTTCAGTTTGGCGTTCAACGCTGCAGTCGTTGGGCTGACACGCACTACGACAGCCCGCTTTCCATCTTCCACTTCCAACTCCGGAAAGTCACCCGGAGCATAGAACATTGATCCACGCAAAGGCGTTGCCGCCGAGATCTTCTCTTTTGCGATGCGATTGACAATCGTATCGGAATTCAGAATTGTATCAGGCTCGAGGGACTTGGAACGATCCCACGGCCCCAGCCCGAGGTGTGCGCGAGTGATGGTGGTGCCCGGTTCAACGTCGGACTGCAGCATCGGAATCGTACGCGTGGTCCGCACAGACTCACGCATTTCCGGACGCGCAAACACCACCTTCAAAAAATATCCCGAAGCCAGTGTGCAAACAACGGCAAAGGTCGCGATCGTCAGCATCCACGGGGTGATCTTCACGGATGTCTCCTCAGTTCATCAAAACGCTTGCGACGCCGGAGCAACGGAATTCTCTGCAGTCAGATCGCTGTCTTCAGCAGCAACGGACTCCAGAGGTGCCACACGCTCCATGACCATCGCAGAACTTGCCTCGAGATACCGGCCAGCCAGACTGAAACCCGTCATCCACAGCAGATCCGGACTGGCACTGGCCATCGGAACACGCACATGAACACGGCCAACCTGCCCAGCATACTCCGCCGGTTCCACCTCGATCTCACATTCAGACGCCAATGACACTCCCAGCAACTGGGAAACACTCTGCTGAACCTCCGCCTCACTTGCCCCACTCAGACTCATCAGGCGTACGCCCGTCTGAGCAGCGGACGTGATCCGCGCGTGGGCCGCCATCAGCATTGAATACTGGGCAATGCCAAAGATCAGCAACAGAAAAATCGGCAGTACCAGCACCAGTTCCATCGATAGAACGGCACCGCGACGGCCGAGCGATACACGACCCGACTTCATGAAACTTCCAAATCCCTATCCATGATGCCAGCAGAGATATCGACGGTTTCCTGCTGTATCGGCAATTTCGGCCGAATGGCCCACCGCCAGACAACTTTTCTGCAGGTTTTCACTCACACTACACAGCAGAATTGGAGGGATTCACCATGTCGGCAACCCTAATCCGGCAATCCGCACGCGGGAACCTCCTCAATCGTCGCAGGAATGGCGGTCTGGATCGATCATTCCGATTATGACGACGTTCCCTTTTGGATACACTGCACCGAAATGTCGCTCAGCACCCCGAACAGTCCCCGCACACCAACCAGGACCTGAAAGGACCAATCGTCCATGTCACACGAGGAATGGCTGACAGCGGCCATCGATGCCGCCTCACTCGCCGGAAATGTGCTCCTCAACTGGCAGGGCAAATTCTCCGTGCGCGAAAAAAGTCGAGCAAACCTCGTCACCGAGGCTGACGAGGCGTCCCAGACGACCATCGTCAACAGACTGCGAAGTCAGTTCCCCGATTACTCGTTCCTCGGCGAAGAAAATCTCAATGATCGCGGCACTATTGAGGACACGGTCTGGATCATCGACCCACTCGACGGAACGTCCAACTACGTCCACGGTTTCCCCTACTTCGCAGTATCCATCGCACTGATGCACAAAGGCGTGGTTGAAGTTGGAGTCATCCTTGACCCCACCCGCAACGACGTTTTCGCCGCCAGTCGCGGCTACGGCGCCACTCTCAACGGAATACCACTCCGCACCAGTGGAGAAACTCGTACAGAAAAAGCCTTTGGCATCGCCAGCCTGCCAATCGCAGCAAATCCGGAAAACCCGGCTATCAGCCGATTCCTGAAAGCACTGCAAACACTCCAGACCGTGCAGCGAACCGGCTCGGCCGCACTGAATCTCGCCTACCTCGCCGCCGGCAGGATTGATGCTTTCTGGTCCAGCAGCCTCAATGTCTGGGATATCGCAGCAGGTGTACTTTTGGTTACTGAATCTGGCGGAACTGTCAGTGACCTCGACGGAAATCCCCCTGACCTCTTCAAACCCAGCCTGCTCGCAGCCAGCTCGCTTGAACTGCAAAAGAACCTGACAGTACTGTTCAAATAGCCAGTCAACCCGGACCGTAAAGTTTGGCAACTTCTCCCGCCCGGGTGATTTGCGTAAACTATACTGGCAGCAGACTGGCAGAATACGTACTTCGCGACGTGCTCTGTCAGTTCCCGATCCAGCTGGGATGGCTTGATCGGATCTCAGTTCCGGTGTCTGTGGCCTTTGAGGCTGCATTGGGGGTCCGTTTTTATGGCTCGGCGACTTCCGAATATCGGCAGCGCCGCACGGTTGCTGGCTGTGATCAGTCTGTGGCTGATTGCAACACCATGTACCGCGCAGACTGAACCCATTCAGTCCCCGCCAGACGTCCCTGCTGCGCAGACTCCCCCGGGCGATCTTCCGGAAATCTCTGAGATCGTGATTCAGATGAAATCCGGCGAACAGATTCCGCTTCGCAACCTGCTGGGTTCTGAAATCGCGGATCAACTTCTGCAGCGCGGGCTTGAACAACGTTCCGTTCCGGCATTCACTGTTGCTCAAACCGAAATCTCGGGGACAGTCGAGCGGGATGTCGTCCGTCTGAATTTCCGGTTGCAGGTCCGCGTTCGCACAGAAGGTGAGTGGATAGCGGTCCCACTGTCATTTGGTGAACTCTTTCTGACGGAGTTTCGTCATGAGTCGCAGGCCCCGGGTGCCGAGGCTGTGTTGTCTGTGGGCGATCAGAATTCAAGAACCTGGCACCTGAAAGGGCGTGGCCTGCACACTCTGAATCTGCAGATGATCAGTCGCGCTCGTCCTGTACCGGGAGGTGGCTGGCAACTGAATCTGACATTACCGCTATCAACTGCTTCACACGCTCGTCTGGATTTTGCTGTCCCTGTGGATCTGCAGCGTTTGCCACCCGATGCTGTCGCAGAGACACAGCGTGATGCAGAAGGCATCCGTGGTATCGAGTTCTGGGGCTTATCGGGGCTGGTATCGCTCTCGTGGTCAGAAATTGCTCCACAGGTTGCAGTGAAACCGGTTGTGCAATCTCAGACTCGCATCAAGCTGGACCTGACCACCATTCCAGTCAGCCTGAATGGGACGCAATCACTGCAGATCAGTGGCGGGTCTTTATCAGAGGTCAGCGTGACCTATCCTCCGGGATTCGAACTTCAGGAAGTGAGTGCTCGCAACTCAGCGAACGTTTCTGTTCTTAAAAACTATGAAGTCCTTTCAAACGAAGTTCCAACGCGGACTCTGATTCGCCTGACTTCAGCAGTGGAGGGGCAATTGACACTCGGGTTTGAGCTGGAGTTGAAGAACCCCGTTTTCCCACAGTCAATTCAGATCTCCTTACCGGCCATTCAGGAAGCCAATGTCCAGACTGGCGACCTCGATATTCTGATCCCGTCCGGACTTGTTGTGGAGCAGTCGAAGGTCACGGGAGCACAGCGTCGTCGTGTTGCCTCGGATGCAGACACCAGCGTTGCCGCGACGGCATTCCGCCTCCGCTCGCCTGAATCGCGCATTCAGCTGGAAGTCAAGGAAACCGAAGCACAGTACGTGTTCGAGGAAGAGCTGGAGTTACGACCGGAAAACAACTCCATCAGTCTGCTGATGCGCTGGCGTGTCAACGTCCTGCGAGGATCGCTGCTGGAATTGCCCCTGCAGTGGCCGCAGACGATGCGTGAAATCTGGGGAACACTTCCCGGCGACCTTGTCTTACGCAGCAGCAATGAACAATCGGCGGTGATTGTTCGAGAGGTCGAAGGCCAGCCCGACCAGATGACGCTGGCATTTCCCGAGCGTCAGACCGGCGAATTCACGGTCGAAATGCGTTGCCTTGCGAAACAGGAAGCTGCTGCTGACACTGTTCTGAGTCTGCTCTGCCCACAGATCCGTGCTCGCTCAGGGCAACCAGTGGTGCTTCGTCTGCTGGAATCTGACCAGAGTCGTATCGAAGTTACAGCCCCCGCGTCCGCTGACGATCTGACCGGAATTTCAGAGGACCCCTCTGAAACTCAGGCAGGAACCGCACAGCAACCTCGCAGCCTGCTGTATCGCAATCCTGATCAGCCCCTGCTGGTCTCGCTGCGGCGACAGGATCCCGTTGTCGAAGCTGAAGTCGCAGCGGGGCTGACCCCTGTGGAATCCGGTTTGGAGATACGGCAACAGATTCGCTTCCTGATTGATCATAAAGACCTGACTGAAGTCACGCTGTTCGTGCCGGAGCGAGTTCAACCAATCGTCAGGATTGCCGGCAATCGCGAACCGCTGCGTCCCGGGATCGGTCCGTCCGGAAAATGGACCTTTCGCCTGCCACAGGCAGCACGAGGAGAACTGCTGCTGGAGGTCGGCTGGATCTGGACGGATCTGCAGTCTGCAGCCCCGGACTCCAACGGACTGCAGCAACTGCCTCTGGTCATTCCGGCAGACTGTCTGATCCGCAGTATCCGTGCTCAGACGGCTTCGTGGAGTGGGTTGCTGGTTGCTGATCCCGCCCGCTGGGAACCGATCTTCTCCGATGTGTCGGATGCAGCATGGCAATGGCGCAGTGGCCAGACCGGATCTCCCTCCGCTGCAATTCCATCGCTCGTCGCACAGAATCTTGCACTCCCGATTCGCCGCACAAAGGCTTCAACGTTTGCCGACAGCGAAAGCCCGCTGTTGATTCTGGTTTCGTCCGAACTGCTTCCCGGACAATTACTGACCACCAGTCTTGCAGCATGGGAGGATGTGCCATCAACGCTGTTTTTCCAGCTTGCTGACTCTTTGCAACTGGAGTCTGTACAGCTCGGAAATCAGCTGTTGACCGAAGCCAATGCAGCACGAACTTCACTGCAGGCCATTCCGTCCACTGACGGAAGCTCAGTTCGCTGGCAGATCCTGCCGGCTGCGTTGCAGGCAGTTTCCGGACCTGCTGTACTTGTCGTCAAGTGCCGGCAGATCATTCCCTCCGGCCCCGGTTTCTACCGTCGACTGGCATTGCTGCGACCAGACTTTTCCACTGAAGAAGCCGCATTGCCGGTGGTCTGGAGCCTGTCTGCTGCCCCCGGCTCCCGCAGTATTCCGCTCAGCCGGGGATTCGAAACATTTGACCCCGGTTTATTATCTTTACTGCCATGGAGCCGCACAGCGAGCGAACAGCAGGCGGCAGATCTTACGACCGTCATTTCAACGTTTTCTCCCGCCATTCGCAGCGCCGTTGCTCCTCAGATTGCACAGATTCTGCCCCCCGGAAGGACCACTGCACTGTGCCTCGGCAGCGCTGCGGCTCGCCAGTTGACAGTAATTGAGATCCCCCTCGCCCTGCAGATTCTGGCAGCGGCCCCTGGATGTGTGCTGATCTTTCTCTCCATGTCTTTGTTCCGCCGTATGTCCTTCCTTGTGCCACTCGTGATCACACCCGCTCTCGCACTGGCTGTTTGGGTTGCCCAGCCACTCTGGTCGTCCGTATTCCTGCCACCTGCAGTAGTCGGCCTGATCACTGGGCTTGTCATCGCCCAGTTGCAGCGAGCTCTCGGATCTCGTGGAAACGTGGCACATAGACTCGCTAACGCAACGGAACTGCCGTCGATTTTCGGCATACCGGATCTTGCCACCGCTGCCGTTCGGGAAAACCAGGGAAGCAGCTTCAACAGCGCTGCACTCCAACCGGACGCCTCCTCAGGATCGTCTCGCTGACATGACTGGAACGGCCTACATTCTGTTGTGCGCGCTGCTGATGCTGCAGGACGGCACCACGCAGGGGCCACAGTCTGCAGGCAGTCAGGCTGAACCAACCACGACATCCGAAACGATTCCCGCAGCGCCACCCACCTCACCCGGTGATACCCCCGAAAAAATTCAGGATCTGATCACAACAGGAGATTACTTACCTCTCCCTCAGGCTGAGGTTGAGCGCCTGCAGAAACTCGCTCGACACTCCCGGCAACCAGAGTCACCGGCGATTCGAACTTCAAGCTACAAGGCAGAACTTCAGGGGCGGACACTCAATGGTGGCACGCTGGAATATGACCTCTACAACACCGATACTGCATCGGCCCAGGGATTACTGCTCGGACGTACCAGCCTGCAGAAACTTCAGCTGCGCGATCCTCGAGGTCCGCTGCCCATCGGAGCCGATCTCAGTCGAAGGTTATGCGTACTCAAACCAGGACTGACGGGGAATATCACCGGTTCGTGGACAGCTGATGGACTCGTTTCCGGAGATACCACGATCTTCCGTCTTGAGTTGCCAGCCAGTACGGCGACACAACTCCAGTTACGAACCCCCGCTGAAACTGAAGTCACAGGACTGGGTTGCCTTGTACTCGGACCACAGCCAGCAGACTCCGGACTGGTCTGGGAACTGCATGCTGCTGAACCCGCTCGCATCGCCTTCTCCTGTCGTCGTACCACCAGTTTGCAGACTTCAGAACCGCTGGCACTGACAGCATTCTCAGCCAGCCACGTCCTCAACGGCGACATCATGTCATCCCGCTGGACAATCGGCCTGCCTCAGAACATTCGAGGCGTGACGTTGCTGACCGCTCAACTGAGTCCGAACACCAGAGTCACAGCTGTAAAAACCGATGAAAATCGGTCCCTGCAGTGGGATGCCCGCCTCGCCCAGAACCAGCAGATCCTTGCAATTCAGCTTCCCGAATCAGGCAGCACCGGGTCACTCACGATTTCTGCCGCATCCGTCATCCCGGATGCAGACCGGTGGGACCTGCCGGCACTCTCAATGCAGCGTTGGTTAAGCAGCTCAGAAATCCGCGGAGATCTGCTCAGCCCAACCGGCATCGTCAGTGTTTCGCTTCCAGCAACAGTAAACGTTGATAACTGGACCCTTTACGGAATGCAGGAGCGTGATGTCGTACCGGGACCGGACCAGTCGCGTACCTACCAACTGACGCAGTTCAGTAGTACAGCAACAGCGACGATCCGAACTTCCACACGAGCCGCTGTACTGTCAGACGCTGTTGCCACTGTGATGGAACCCGCTGGCCAACTGGCCGCAGTTCGGTGCTTCATCAATGTTCGATGCACCGAAGCCGCTGTCATCGAACTGAAATGGCCAATCTCACCTGGCTGGCAGACAGTCGCGGCCCGCTACGCCTCCGACGCTCGTGTCCTCTACTTTGAGCAGCCCACCGCCGATGGCACGGATGCAGCGGCACTGAATGCCAGCTCCATGCTGACGGTGCATCTGCCGGAAACACTGGAACCAGACACATCGCGAGTCATCGAACTGCGGCTGCAGCAACTGGAGCATGCCGACCCTGCACGGCTGCAGCCACCACTGTCAGTTTCCGCAGGTATTGAACGCACCTCCTCGTGGCTGCTGTATTCGCCGCGATCCCAGACACAATCCCGCCTGCCCGCCCGCTGGACGACAGGGCAGCAGACTGCCTCCATCCCTGATTTCCTTTCAGATGCACCGTGGTTCCCCGCCAACGGACTGCCCGAAAACACGCTGTGCTTCTTCGCCGGTGATACGCTCACGCAACCTCCTGCGGAAGTTCAGCCCGCAAAATGCGATGTCAAGCATCAGATGCGGACTGATGGGGAAGGTGTCATTGTGGAAGACCTGCAGGTGGAATTCGCGGCCACTGCCAACCGAACCTCCATGGTCATTCGCCTCGCGTCCGAGTTCGCCGACGAGCTCAGCTGGAAAATCAATGGCGAGGCAGTCCTGCCCGCATGGCGAGCAGTTGCCGGCAATGAAAATCTCTGGCGTGATGCTGTCTTTGCACTGCCGGCTGCTGCAGCTGAATCCACCCTGCGAATCAGTGGTTCCATTCGCCGAACCATCGCAGGCGAATTCATCGCGGCCATTCCATTCCTGCCCGAAGCAGAAGTGGCAGGCGCAGTAATGACAGTCCCGCGCTCTGATCTGAAAATTCTGCAGGTGGTGGGACTTGAAGAACATCCGGACTACATCAGTAATGAGCAATACGCCGGCTGGACGCTGCCCGCGTTGCCACAGCCGATTGTCGTCCAACGACTGCGCCAGCAAATCGATGCAACGGCGCAGTCGGCCGACGTCGCCAACTATCACGTGATACGAGAGCGGGCAGGACTTGTCGAACACCAGATGCTGGCAGTCGTGGACGTTTCAGGTCGCAGCGGAGGAAGTCTGCAGATTGATGCTGACCAGACACAGCCACATGTACTGGTAGATGGCCGTCGAGTCGCTGCAACAATTACCCCGACCGGACTGCAAATACCAATTCCTGATTCAAGGGATCGCTGTCGCATCGTGCTGGCATGGGAACCTGAACTTTGTCCAATTGAAAACATCCGCAGTCGTGTGGTGCTTTCCAGAGTTCGATCCGTCGACGGCAGTGGCCTCCAGTTTGTCCACCATCTGCTGATTGCACCCGAGCTGGAGCCCGAATTGCCCACCTCTGAGTTCCGTGTCGTCAAAGCTGCGACAGCCCCGGAACCCGTTGAACTTGTCTTCAGTGACAGTGACGATGCTGCGAGCCCTGCAAACGCGCCAACATCGCTCACTTCCGGGCCACATGCCACCACACTGCAGTTTCAACTGCTGTGGAAACTGACCCGCAGTCGCGACTGGAGCTACGCATGGCTTGTTCAACCCGCTGGAAATGGTTCCCTGCTGAAGCTTGAGGTGACTCAGAAACAACGCCGACAGATTGTCGCAGCCGGAATGGGTGTGGTCTTTTTCGGCCTGTGCTTGTCCTGCTCCGCGATGCTGCTGCGCAATCCTCCGGCCGCTGCCCTGCCCGTTATACTGCTCTCGCTGGCTGGAGTATTCGATCTGCCACCCGTCGTGCAGGCTGCACTGCAGGGAGCGTTCTGGGGAAATGCTGCGGGACTGCTGCTGATCATGTCGGCGCGAGGACTGGTCCGCTACTTACGCAGCTTCAGCAGAACGCCCGTGCTGAACAGCCTTGTTCTGCTGTTCGCCGTCCTGTCTCAGTCCACATCTGCTCAGGAAACCCCGAACCCCGGGCAAGCTCCCGCCCCTGAAGCTGCCACCCTTCCTGACGACGCAGTACTTCGAACACTACCTCAGAACTCGCCGATGACGTGGATCCGGCGCAGCTATCTGCAACAGTTGCGGCAACTGCAGAGCGAGCGTTCACCGGAGCCCTCGGCAGTCATCCGCTCGGTTCGCGCACTGGTCACCGCAGAAACCACGGAATCTGTTCAGTTGGAACTGCAACTGAACGTCTCTGTACCCAGTGGCGACGAGGCCGCTGCACTCAGCCTGCCGATTCGTGGCGCTCGCCTCGTTGACTGCACAGTCGATGGTCAGCAGGTGTTTCCGGACCCTGAGCTTCCCGAACAGATCTCAATCCCCATTCCGGCCTCTCGCGCAGTACCGCAAATCCCGATTGCTGTCACCGCTCCCAGTGGTCGTGCCGAGCCAGCTGATGAAGTTGCCGCATTCTCGGATCATGTTGTCATCTGCCGACTGCGGCCAACGACTGTGCGACAGCCGTCCGGGTTACAGTTTCGCCTCCCGACACCACCAGGACCGGACTCCGAAATCAGAATCGAAACACCAAAGGGCCTGTTTTCCACAGCCCGCCTGCAGACCGCTGACGGAATTCTGCATTGGAATCCCGCAGACGGTCCTGTCCAGTTCAATGGTCTGGCAGATGGTGACGGTATCGATGTCAGGCTGCTGCAGACGGATCTCGAACGTCGTGGCCCGAAGCTCGCCACTGTTGAAGTGATGACGGTCGCAGAAAACACGACCGGACTTCAGAACCTCAGCTGCTATTGCCGTTTCGTTGGCTGGAATCCGCTCAGTCCCGAAATCCGATACCACATCCCGGAAGGATTCCGCCTGCTCTCAGCTTCAGCCGCCGCTGGCCTCCAGAGCCCCGACCTGCTGTGGTCTGTGGAAAATCAGTCAGCAGTCATCACCCTCCCTCGCGCTGTGCCAGCAGATTTCATCCTGCACCTGCAACTGCGATCAACACGAGCGATACCACTGCAACAGCAGGTGATCCCGATTCACCAGTTGAACCATTTCGACGATTGTAAACCCGCAGATACAGGCATTCTTGCACTGCGAGCCAGTTCTATTTTTGCCCCCTACTCACCCGACCGCAGTGCCGCAACTCCGCTCAGCTTCGCTGACGTCTCAGCACGCTGGGGCCCATGGCTCAGACGCTCCGACCTGATCTTCGAAACAGGTAAAAGCACGGAAAGCCTGCTCGTCACGGCTCCCGATCGCGCGGCTACTAACGAAGTCAGAATCCTGCAGGAATGCACGTTCGCAGAACAGAACATGAACTGGAGTTGTCGGATGGACGTTGAAACCTCCACACTTGCAGTTTTTCGCCATCGAATCACAGTTCCTGAACAGGTCGTAGTCCGTAAGGTGGAAGTTTCTGCCGGTGAGGCCAATCGACTGGCCTCCTGGCATCGCCAGGGCAACGTGGTCATTCTACTGCTCCGCGAAGGTACCACCGGGCTGCATGCAATCACTCTCGAGGGCTCACGGACTCTGCTCCCGGACGATTCAGAGATCCAGTTGGCTGCCCCCACACTTGAAAACTCTCAAATCCTCGAATCATCGTTGATCCTGACTGATCAGTCCGGCAGCGGACTCGCCTTTTCCGATACCGGAGACTCCGTTTCAGATCCACCACTCAAACCGGGTGACGCTCTGCAGAAAGGAGTTTCACTCAGGCTTACGGTTGTCGGTGAAACTCGCCCGATATGTCTCACCAGACAAACCCCCGTGGATCCACTCGGTGCCGTGGCAGCGTGGTGGCTCCCTGATCGAATGCAGTTTGCCGTACGACTGTCACAGTGGCCTGCAGCGCTCGGTCCACTGGAAATGACATTCCCTGATAACACGGAATTCGTCAGTGAGCCGGCCGTCGTTCTGGATCCGGGAAAGCTGACACTCCAGCGGACGGCAGGCCGATTCTTTCCAGACAGTGCCGCTATCCGAACGCTGTTTGGGAAGTCCGAATTCACGGTTACCTGGAGCCTGCCACTGCCAGACAGAAAGAGTGCTTCCAACGCACAGCCATACAGCCTCAACTGGCCTTTGATCTCCGATCGAATTCTGTGGACCGATATGTTCGTATTCAATGGGTCAACAGAAAGTCGGTCAGCAGAGAGTCGCTTGCCCTCATGGGCCACAGAAATTGACAGAACTCTGCTCGCAGCACCAGCGGCACGCAGTGCCGAATCGGCAGGTCGATTTGATGCCGCAGCACTCATTGCAGGCAGTCGTATTCAACTGCCAATCGCAGCAGCACCAGCAGACCCGGACTCAGGGCCTGGAAACAGCCTCGTCGCAGTCTCTGCAACCGTCATATCTGCAATTCCCGGACAGTCTCCGGCAGCAGAAACAGAGTACCTCGTTTTCAGTCGGACGGCACCCTTCACCTGTATTCTGGAAATCCCGGACAACGTGGCGATTACCGAACTTCCAAACGGTGTCGAAGTCAACTGGGAAGATGCAACTCGCCGACGCCTGATCGTCAACTCCACCACAAATCTGACGCAGATCAGGCTCCGTTGGCTGGGACGACTGGCCCCGGAACACCCAGGACAATCCAGAATTCAGTTCACAGTGCCCTTTGTACGAAACAGTCAGCAGCGACAGCATCTCTGGATCGTTTCGCCACTTCGTGAGATGCCCTCAACGGCGCCCACAGTCGAAACCCTGACCAGTGAACAGCAACAACTGCTGCTGGAGCAGGATCTGCGTACAGGCATCAGCCTGCTCTCACGAAACTCGGCATTCCGACCAGATCAGAATGTGGCCACAACAGAACTACTTTCCGGGTCCCTTGCTGAGTCTGTTTCCCTTTTTCTGAATCGCAAAACCACAGATGCCGGACAACGCACCATTCGATTGCACAGAACAGTCACAGACCCTGTGACGATTTCCTTTCGCAGACACCTCGAACTGACCACCATCATCCCAATCGGTGTTGCCATGTTCGTCATGGTGCTGGCTGTGATGTCCGCCAGCGCCACAGTCCGCGCCGATTACACCCTTACAACGGTCATCACTGTGGATAACTCAGTACTCAGAGTCACCGCAGGACAAATGGAAGGCACACACTCAGAAGCCTCCGCTGCCTTACCTGAACGGTCTTCCGCAGTTCCCGGAAACGTCAGAAACTGATCCCGGCACGCAGCATCCACGTACTGTCCAGTGGCGTATCCTCTGTGCTGTCCTGCCATGCAAACGAACGATCGAAGACCAGTCCGCATTCCATAAATGCCGATCGATTCTCTGGCAGCAGGTTCTCAAGCCCAAGCATCAATCGCAGATCCCGAATCGTCAGTTGATCATTCACACCCGACGCTCTCTGGACTGACCACGTATTGCCACCAAACACACCCGACAGATACCCCCACAACTCACTGCTCTGGCCATCCTTCGCCAGACGATACGAAATTCTGGGTGACGGAAACTGGATATCAAACTTCAATTCCGTGGTCGGAGTCCAGAGCAGACCCACAGCCGGCAGCACAGGAAAATCGTCTCGCCCCGTGTATACAACACCTCCCGACAGTGACAACTTGTCCGGAATCGTCTGCCACGTCAGCAATCCCATCCCAAACAGGCGAAACGCACTGTCGCTGTTCTGAAAATCTGTCCTGACACCGGGAGTAACAATTGCCATCGTACTCAGACGATCGGTCAGCGACGTCCTCCAGAGCCCGCGCACTCCCGTCTCATAGACTTCTGATGGCAAGTCAAAAATCGCCGCTGCATTCAGAAAATCCGCACGAAACAACGGTGTCAGCAGCAGAATGTTCTCGTAACTTCCCAGTGGCACAGCAAACGTTGAAGAGACATCCAGTCCCCCGATAGCCAGACCCGTACTGGAATCATCATGTATGTAGCTGCTGATGAATGTTGCCCCCTGCCAGCAGCCTTGACGACCGCGTGAAATCGGCAGCTCACCACAGACATCCGCACACCCCGCATCAGGAGCATCACCGAAAAGCTCCGCCGGTTCGGTGATCGGACGATTGAATTCCATGTCCGACATCTGATCGGCTGCCGGAACACTTTCAGATTCACTGATCAATGTCTCCTCGGGAACCAGTGTCGTTGGCAGCCACTCTTCATCCGCTGCCACACCTCCCACACAAAGACCGGAGGCCAGAAGACCTGCGATAAATCGCTCCCAGCGCATCAATCCCGTCCCCATGGCGCCTCCGCTGCTGCTGCCCACCCCACGGATGGCAGCCTGCCACCCGGCGCACGGACCTCTGCCGGCGCAAAAAGTTCCCCCGCTGGTGTCTTCGGCATTCTCGCGACATTCTTCCGAAAACGAATCACTCGAACTTTCGCGCCAAACGGAAACATCACGTCAGTCTGTTCACTACCGGCAGGAACTGCCGCTTCATAGTCCGCTGCCAGCCACGCTCAGACCGTCGTACTCGACAGACCTTCAAATAACAGACTCCCAAGCCGTATCAGCGTGGCCCCCTCCTCGATCGCAGGTTCAAAGTCCCCGCTCATACCCATCGATAGCTCATTCAGACAAATTCCACTCGCGTGCGTCGCCGCTGCCTCGCTCAGGCGGTCCCGCAAACGACGCAGCTCTGCAAAAACCGGGCGCGCCTCCTCCGGATCTGCCGACTCAGCCGCCATCGTCATCAGCCCTCGTATCTCAACTCGCCCCGCATACGCCACTATGGACTCCCAGATCCCCGGCAACTCTTCTACAGCAAAGCCTGTCTTTGAAGCCTCACGCGATACATTGACCTGCAGCAGCACCGCAGGACGATGGTTTTCTGTCGCACAGTCCGACACCGCCTCCAGCAGTCTGAGCGAGTCGACGGAATGAATCAGCGATGCATGCCGTACGGCCAGATTCACCTTGTTTCGCTGCAGATGCCCAATCAGATGCCATTCCGCCGGCAGTAACTCGGACCGTTCCGCCAGTTGCTGCGGTCGATTCTCTCCGAAAACGGTATACATCCCCGCAAGCGTCCGAACCCACGACAGCTCAGCGTACTTCGTCACGGCAACCAGCCGCACAGTCCTCGGATCCCGACCCGAACGTTCACAGGCTGCTCGCATCCGCGACTGCACCGCCATCAGATTCCGATGCAGGATTTGTCCAGTTTCTGACATACTCGCCCTGCCCCTCTGCCAGCCTGCGTCTGAACGAAAAACACACGAATCGAACACAACCCTACCGATACCACACAGTATGCCGCCCCATCCACCACATGCACTCCCATTTTTTTTAATCCTGTTCCGGATAAATTCCGTCGGAATTTCGGACTGATGCAAAAAAAGGTGCGTTATTATGCCGGCAGGTCTGTGCCGCAAATTCTTGTATCTGCCTGAAGTCAGCCCATGCAGCCATCACGCCCAGCCCGCTCAATCCCCTGTCATCGTTCGCGAATTTACGCAGCGTTGATACTGTTGCTGGTCTTTGCAACCGCACCCGTCGCTGACAAAGCTGCTGCGGAAGAACCGTCTCCTCTGCAAAGCATCGATCGCACAACACCCACACTGCGTACACCGCTGGATGTCGTGTCCCATGGATCTGCCGTGTTCACTGCCAACTCCCGCACCGGCTCAATTACAGCCATCGATCAGAAAACACTCACCGTCATCGGGGAATGGAGTACTGGCGGTACGCTCAGTGCCATCGAATCGAACGGACGTTTCCTCATCGCAACAGATGAATCCGCCGGCCGTCTGCTGGTCATGACACCAGATCTGTCGCAGAGCAAACTTCTATTGAACAGCCAGCACAGCCTGCCGACAAATCCTGTGGATCTTGCCGTCAGTAGTGATGGTGGGCTCGTTGCAGTGTCCTCACTCTGGTCCCGCACCGTTTCCCTGCTCACTCTTGACTCCTCGGGCACAGTCCGGCTGCAGTCCAGTGTTTCTCTTCCATTCTGTCCGCGCAGGTTGCTGTTTATTGACTGCTGCACTGTCATAGCGGCTGACAGTTTCGGAGGAAACCTCGCAGCACTCGATGCCACCAGCGGCAGACTTTTGAAACAATTTTCCGTGCACGGTCATAACATCCGTGGGCTGGCGGTCAATCCCCGCACAAACTCCCTGCTTGTCTCCTGCCAGACACTGGACTCCAGCACATTCACAACCTACGAACGCGTTTTCTGGGGCGTTCTGATGCAGAACGGGCTGCACTCGCTGCCCCTCAACACACTCTTCTCCTCGTCTCCTCAGCCATCGTTTGTAAAAGGTGTCCAGGAACGCAGCGAATTTCAGCAGGGTGGCAATTATGCCGTGAAATCTGAAGCCGCGGCAGCAGCCCCCGCCTACGCACGACAGGACGGTCCTGGTGCTTCCAGATATCCGCTCGGAACACCTTCAATAGGTTCAGGGGATCCGGGTGCTATCGTCGTGACCTCCGGTGACGTTACCGCACTCGTGCTCTCGGGAACCAGCCAGATTGCGTTTCGTATGGCCAGCCATCTGCCATTCGAGCGTATCACCACGGGCAGGCGACCTGAAGCTCTCTGTCTGTCAGCAGACCAGTCTCGTGCCTTCATTGCAAATCGATTTGAAGATTCACTGACCGTGCTGGCCTTCGGCAAAGACACGGCTGCAATCGAAGCCACTGTTGCCCTCGGAACGATGCGATCATTGACGGAAGAAGATATCGGTGAGCAGACCTTCTTCAACGCTCAGGTTTCCCTTGATGGCTGGTACAGCTGCCACTCCTGCCATACCGATGGCCACACCAACGGCATGCTGGCAGACACATTCGGCGACGAAGACCGCGGTGCACCGAAAAAAGTGATCTCGCTCCTCGGATCAGCTGCTGCTGGCCCCTGGGCCTGGAATGGCGCCAGGAAACATCTGGAGGACCAGATTCACACATCACTGCTGATTTCAATGCAATCACAGATCAGCACTGAACAGTTGCCCGTCCAGCCGCTGGCCGCCTGGTTGCGGACACTGCAGCCAGCACCCGGAATTGCCACTGCCGGAAACCGACTTCCTGACCCCCGGATTCTGCAGGAAGCTCGGCGCGTTTTCGAAACCGTCGGCTGCACAAACTGCCATGCCGGCAGAACCCTGACCAGTGCTGATATCTATGACGTCGGCATCCATGATGAACAGGGTGAAACTCGCTTTAACCCTCCCAGCCTGAGTGGAGTCAGCCAGAGGGCACCCTACTTCCATGACGGTCGTGCAGCCACGCTGGAAGATGTCCTGCGATCTGCTCACCATAACCCCAATGAACCGCTCACAGATCACCAGATCCAGCTGTTGCTGAACCTGCTGGATACACTGTAGGAATCACCAATGATTCGTAAACTCTGGGGCGATCTGTGGCGAGTCCTTGTTTTTATCGGCCTGCTCTGGGTGGCGTGGATGGTCAGCCTAGTCGTCGATATCCGCTTTCTGGCGCTGCAGCCTCGCTCAGTTTCGGGGCTCGTCGGAGTGGCAACGATGCCACTGCTGCACCAGGATCTGAATCATATCCTTGGCAACACAATTCCACTGACGGCACTGCTGTTGATGCTGCAGACCACCCAGCGACGCTGGGGCCGAATTCTTACCGGCCTGTGGATCTGCAGTGGGACTCTTGTCTGGCTGCTTGGTCGGGAAGGACTGCACATGGGCGCCAGCACCCTGATTTATGCCGTTGCTGCATGGCTAATCACAGCTGCTTTCCATGAACGACGACCACTTTCCATCGCCGCCGCGGTGCTCGTTCCCGTGCTGTTTGGCCCTCTGTTCTGGGGACTGTTTCCCACCGCAGGCTCACATGTGTCATGGGATGGACACTCGCTCGGTGCGGCCGCAGGCGCGGCACTTGCCTGGGCTGTACTGCCACGAACCCGTCAGACCCCACCAACCATCGCCCCGCCACCAGCCAAAACAACCGATTCCTGAATCCTGCGGCTGGCTCTTTGACCTTGACCTGAACTGCAGATCCGGCGTAGAAAGCAGGATTGGTGCTGACGGATTGCCGACCATGGACGGATCGATGCAGAACTACGTTCGAATTTCGCTGTACGTATTCAGATATCGAAAGCTGGTGACGCTTTCCGTTGTCTGTGCTCTGATCGTCTCGGCATTCTGGGCGATGAATCTTTCACTCGCCTTTCCCGTCGTAAAAGTCCTGTTTGAAAACGACAGTCTCCACGAATTCGTGGATAAGGAAATTGCTGCGCGACAGGCGACAATTGCAGAACATTCCGCCACTCTGCAGAAGCTTCCCGAATCAGATGTGAAACGACGGGCCCGCGTTCAGTATCTGATGGGGGAACAGTCCGGCTACGTTCTGATGCTGACTCGGATTCGCAATTCTGTTCTGCCATGGGTACCCCAGGATCGCTTTGACACAATGGCAGCCATCCTTGCGATTCTGCTGCTGGCCACCGTCGTCAAAGGGATGTTCATCTACTTTCAGGAATTACTGGTAGGCAGCATCGTACAACTTACCGTGAATGCCATTCGACAGGATTGTTTTCGAGCAGCGTTGCGACTGGATATTCAGTCTCTCGGAAATATTGGCACTCCGTCCCTCATGTCACGCATGACCAATGACATTGAACAGATGACGCAGGCCATTCGTGTGTTCGGTGTCACGCTCGTTCGTGAACCGCTGAAGGCCGGTGCCTGCACCATCTGGGCGTTTTTTGTCAACTGGCGACTGGCATTGCTGTCAGTCACTATGGTCCCGCTGCTGGGACTGGTATTCAATTTCTTTGGCAAGCGTCTGCGACGCGCATCTCATCGCACCATGGAGAGCATGGCTCGGATCTACGAGTGCATTGCCGAAACTTTTGGCGCCGCCCGCATCGTGATTGCATTTTCGGGTTTCCGTAAGCATCGACGGCAGTTTTTGAAGGCCAATCGTGATTACTATACTGGCTCCATGAAAATCGTGATGCTGGGTGCATTGTCCCGTCCCATCTCGGAAACCATGGGCGTGCTCTGCGTCTTTGCTGCGCTCGCGCCCGGTGCCTATCTCGTGCTGCGACAGACTGATACCATCCTCGGAATTCAGTTGGCGGCTGAACCCATGAGTATCGCCGAACTGGCCACACTCTATGCACTCCTTGCCGGCACTCTCGATCCTGTACGAAAACTGTCCAGTGTCTTCGAACAGATCAAACGCGGTATGGCTGGCTGTGAACGAGTCTTTGGACTGATTGATCAACGAACGACTGTTCCGGAACCGGCAACTCCTCGTGTGCTCATCCCGCACAACTCGCTGATTTCCTTCAAAAACGTCAGTTTTCGGTATGAAGGCACGGACACAGAGGGTATTCCCCGACCGCTGGCTCTTAGAAATATCAGCCTCGATATTCGTTTTGGAGAAGTAATCGCTGTCGTCGGTGGCAATGGATCCGGGAAATCCACTCTGCTCAGTCTGCTGCCAAGGTTTATGGACCCAGCCGAAGGTCAGGTGCTGATTGATGGCGTTGATATCCGCGAACTGCGCACATCAGAACTGCGTAGTCAGATCGGACTGGTAACTCAGGAAACCTTCCTGTTCAACGACACAATCTACGAAAACATCCGTTACGGAAACCCGACTGCCACCGCGGAAATGATCCATCAGGCAGCGGAAAAAGCCCAGGCGGCAGGCTTCATAAATCAGTTGCCTGAGGGCTACCAGACAGTCATCGGTGAAAAGGGTGGCAGACTGTCAGGTGGGCAGCGACAACGAATTGCACTCGCCCGAGCAATCGTGCGAAACCCCAGTATCCTGATCCTCGATGAAGCCACCTCTGCTGTCGATTCGCACAGCGAAGATGTCATCCATACCGTACTGAAGGACTTCGCTGTCGGCAGGACCGTATTCATTATCACACACTCACTCAGTAGCGCGTTTCTTGACCTTGTGACCCGCATCGCCGTACTTGAACATGGTCAGCTGCGAGCTGTAGGTACCGTCGCAGAACTGCAACAACACGCTCCATCTGTCCTGCATATGCTGCAGGTTGACATTCCTCAGACTCGAGCTGCATAACCTGCAATTCAAGGGCTGCACCTGCCCGGAGCCATTTCGGAACAGCAATCATGCCTGCATCCGATACTACAGTTATCTGGCGCTTTCTGGATGGACGAACGGGCCACGAAAACCAGGTACTGGCTCTGACCGAATCACTTGCTCGCCGTCGTTCCTGCCTGTTTCACGATCTGCAGATTACCCCTGAGTTGCAAGGCCTGCGCGCACTCCGCTCCCCGTCGCTGCAGCTGATGACTCCTGCACACCCGCCGCATCTGTTAATTGGTGCGGGACACAGCACACACCTCCCAATGCTTGCAGCTCGCCATCGATTCGGTGGAAAAACGGTTGTATTGATGAAACCCAGCCTGCCCGCCAGACTGTTCGATGCCTGCTTCGTTCCCATGCATGACCGGATCTGGCTGAAATCCCCCAGTATTCATCGCACTGAGGGAGTACTCAGCAGGGCACGCGGAGCCGATCAATTGCTGTCAGACACAGGCCTGCTGCTGCTTGGTGGTATCTCCAGACACTTCGAATGGAGTGATCCGCTGGTGCTGGCCGAAATTCGCAGGCTTGTGTCCCTACCGGGGATCTCGTGGACGATCGCTGCATCCCGACGTACTCCCACCAGCTTGCCTGCCCTGCTGTACAATCTGCCATCAGCAAATGCTTCCTTCGTCGGAATCCTGCCTGCTGAACAGCTGCTGAAAAAAATGGCTGAGTCCGCACATATCGCCGTCACCTGCGACAGCATGTCCATGATTTACGAGTCCCTTAGTACCGGGGCTTCCGTCTCACTCATTCGATTGCCACTGCGCAGGTCCGGTCGCCTGTCACAGGAACTGTGCAGACTTGTGCGATCCGGACGCTTCGCTGACTCTGATTGTACTGCTCGAACAGTTACACGACCTCCCTGCCCCACTCGGTCGGAGAGCGATCGCTGCGCCGCTCTGCTCGAATCACTGCTGCTGTCCACACAGCCAAAACCCGGTGCAGAACTTACCAGTGGTGGAAACTATGAAGTAGATTTCCTGCCCTGCCCCGGCAGAGGTCAGTCACTCTCCGGAGCTCCGGCATGAATTGCCCCGCGAATGACCGGCTGTTGATCAATTCCCGTCCGGATTTTCCCCCGGAGCCACTTGCCAGACGCCGACCCACGTTTCAATTCCCCAAAACGCTGCTGCAGCCGGCTTTTCGCTGGCTTGCTCGACAGAAAGATCAGGGACGACTTCACGGAATCCCACTCCGGAAGCAGATCGTTATCTGCGGTTTCCCACGCAGTGGGACTACGCTGCTGCAATTGCTGATCGAGTCCTGTATCAAAGACATCGGCTCATTCGGGAAAGAACGACGAGCACTTGAAATTGCTGCCTGTGGTCCCCGAACACATGCAACGATTCTCACGAAACGCCCCAAAGACGTTTTTCTGATACCCGAAATTGCTGACTGGCATCAGCTGAACGGGTCCCGTGTCTGCTTTCTGCTGATGCATCGAGATCCGAGGTCGGTACTGACATCAAAACACTTTTCAGCCCCCTCTCAATACTACCTCAGTTGCCACGACTGGCTGCACTTTTATCAGCACTGGAACTGGTCACGATCACGCGCTGACGTGCTGCCAGTCAGCTATGAAATGCTGGTCAGCAGTCCACAAACAATCCAGGCCCGGATTTGCCAATTTGCGGGGCTCGATACAGCCAGCAGTTTCGATGATTATCTGGCTCATGTACCACGTGACTTCGACCTCCGTGCACTCAATGGACTGCGACCGACGGAAACATCACGGATCAATGCATGGAATTCAGCAGAACACTCAGCGAGGCTGACTCAGATTCACAACGAATTACCACAACTGGCCGCCATTCTTGCTGACATGGGATATGGCCCCGATCAGGTTGCAGCCTGAATCACCTGGAGACGATGCTGGTGATCGTTTCACATCGATATCGCTTCATCTTTCTGAAGACGGCCAAAACCGCCGGTACCAGTATCGAAATTGCTCTCTCAAAATTCCTCGGACCAGACGACATTATCACCCCCGTATCCGCTGATGACGAACTGCTGCGAAAACAGAGCGGAGGAGTCGGACCACAGAACTATCGGCACCCCCCGGGAACTTCCGGGAAATCACTGAAAACAATGCTGAATTGCCTGAGGAAACCCGCGTTCTACCACCATATGCCGGCCACAGAAGTCCGCTCACTCGTCGGAGAGCACACGTGGCAGTCCTACTTCCGCTTCTGTGTCGAGCGCAATCCGTTCGATCGCGTAATCTCACTCTACTACTGGTGCTGCCGTAAGGGACACCGCCCCTGTATCAGCGAATTCCTGCAGTCTGCCCGTATCCAACTGCTGATTCAGCGCGGAAGGCAGATCTATACAGCCAGCAATGGACAACTGCTGGTCAATCGAGTCCTTAGATATGAAAGTCTTTCTGAAGAACTGGAGGCCGTGCGCCTGCAACTCGGAATCCCCGAACCACTGCAACTTCCACTGGCGAAAAGCGGACTGCGACCGCCGGGGTTGCATTATTCGCAATTACTGGCAGAACAGGACAGACAGACCATCGAGGCGCTCTTTGAGACTGAACTGCAACTGTTTCAATATCAGTGGCAAACGGTGGCGGCAGCAGACACGCTACAACCACCACCATCCTGATGCATCACTTACCGCCAATCGCATACAGCGCCCTGTTCGAGCGCAGAATCAGACGATTTGCATGGACAGCCGGAGTTGCATTGAAGTCTGTGTCGTCCCCGGCAATCCGATTGACAGCAAGTACTGAAAATGTTTCCTCTGCCGGAATTACCAGCGTTCCGTCACGACGGGTTGGCACATAGATTCGTCCACCAGCAACGATCGGCGAAGCATATACCGGCCTACCGCCCGCTCGCAGATCAGGAATCCGCTCCCGATACACGGTTGCACCGGTATCTGCTCGCAGACACCAGGCAATCCCCTGGTCATCAGCCCAGTACAACCGTCCGTCAACATGCACCGGGGTCGCCACATACGAACTGGATCGACTCTGCCAGCGCACGTGAGTTCCGGTGATATCGCCCTTGCCACCAGATCGCAGGCAGTAACTTCCCGACGAACGAAAGCCCCCAAAAATAAAGATGTCTGAACCCACCACCAAAGGACTTGGGCACACATTTCCCGTCAACTGCGTTTCGGCAAACCAATTGAGCTTTCCTGTAGCTGCATTCAGCCCCCAGACTTCTCCAGGTACCGCCAGAATCAACTCAGTTCGACCATCGTCATATTTCAGTTGCGCCGGTGTCCCATATGCCAGTTCAAGAGCCGTCGCCTCTGCTTTCCAGACAACTCGCCCGTCATCGCGATGCAGTGCCAACACGGCCCTTCCCTCTTCAGCCGCATTAATAATCACAAACTCATCGAGCAGCATCACGCTGGCCGCCGAGCCCCACTGCCGATTTGAAGACTCTGAACCCACACTCACCTCCCACAGTTTCCTGCCATCCATGTCGTAGGCGGCCACCCCTGATTTGCCGAAGAATGCATAGACCGCCCGACCGTCTGTGGCCGCAGAGTTGCTGGCATAACCGTGCTCAAGAAGATAACCCTGTGCCGGGTCTTCCCGCTCTGGATCAGGTGCCTCGGCAGACCACAACACCTTCCCATTGACCGCATCAACACACACCAGAAGCCGCTTTGGGAATCTGCGATCGCCCGCTGGAGCCGAGCTGCAGGTGACAAAAATACGATCTCCTCCAATGACCGGACTTGAAGACCCCTCACCCGGAAGATCCAGCTTCCATACCAGATTCTCAGACTCACTCCAGCGAGTCGGCAGGTCGCCAACGGAACTCTGACCACCGCCATTCACGCCCCGAAACCTGGCCCACTCCTGAGCCTTCACAGAGGCCGACGACAGTAAACTCAGACCGATCAGACTCAGAAATGTCACCAGATTCCACCACGAACTTCTGCCTGTCTTCATCTGGCCCACTCCTCGCTTGCCGCACCTTTGGAAAATATCCGCCGTCAATTACGTCCTGAGTCTACAGATGTCACCTTAATCTCCGATGAAGAATTTCACACACTGGCAAATCCGGTTCCGGTCGTCATCGCCATCGTTGCGGAGTTGCAACTCGAACGATTTTCGTCGAGAACGTACGGTATTGCATGCAATCCAGATCATCACAGGCAACCCGGCTGGAGTAATCCGTGAAAATCATCAGCCTGACGACTCTGCTGCTGACCCTTGTGTTTCAGAACTGCTGCATGTCAGCAGATGAAAACAGCCCCCTGCTGGCAGGCACTGCTACTGTCGATATCACTCCAGCAGAACCAATCAGACTGAATGGATTTGGTGGTCGCCGTCAGGAGTCGCAGGGGATCCGGCAACGCCTGTTTGCCCGTGCTCTGGCCTGCGGCAGAACGGCCTCCGATACTGTCATTATCCTGACCGTGGATACACTCGGTATTCCTGATGAGCTTTCTCAGCGTGTCTGGCAGAATGTCGCACAAAAAACTCAGATTCCTCGTGAGAATCTGGCAATCTGTGCAACGCATACACACAGCGCCCCAATGATTGTCGGATGCGCCAATACGCTCTTCGGAACCCCCATACCCGCAGATCACTGGCAAAGAATCGTCGCCTATACAGCCTTCCTTGAAAAGCAACTTGTGGATGCTGCTGTTTCCGCATTTCGCAATCGGCAACCTGCGGTCCTTTCGTGGGGTATCGGAACAGTCGGTTTCGCTGAAAATCGCAGGACGCCACGTGGTCCCGTCGATCACCGACTGCCACTGCTCGCCGTTCACTCACCCGACGGAACACTGCGGTCTGTACTCGTATCATACGCCTGCCATTGTGTCACACTGAGTGATAACCTCGTCAGCGGCGACTGGGCTGGCTATGCTGCCGAACACCTTCAGCGTCTTTACCCGTCCTGCCAGCCCATGATTGCCATAGGCTGCGGAGCAGATGCCAATCCTCGCGGTGGAGTGCTGGGTGATCGCGCTGATGTTGCCGACAGCCTCGGACTGGAACTCGCTCAAGCCGTACAAAAGACCGTGCAGGCTGGCCTCCAGACCATCGCTGCGGTTCCTCGCTCAACACTCGAACATATTTCGCTCAAGCTTGCTCCACTGCCGGATCGCAGTGAATGGGAACGTCGAGCCACAGCAGATAATGCCGTTGGACACCATGCCCGCGTGCAGTTGCAGCGACTTGCTGCCGGTACACCACTGCCCACAGAAATACCTGTACCCATTCAGACAATCCGCTTCGATGATCGAATGGCTATGGTGTTTTTGCCCGGTGAGGCAGTTGCTGATTATTCACTGCGATTACTTCGTGAACTTCCCGATCAATCACTTTGGATCGCGGCATATTCCAATGCCTGCCCGGGGTACGTCCCGTCTGAACGCGTCCTCCAGGAAGGCGGGTACGAGGGTGGCAGCGCAACTGTCTATTATGACATTCCCGGCCCTTGGGCTCCGGGCCTCGAAGAACAGCTCATTTCTGCAGTCGGAAGACAATTGATTGGACCATCGTTCCAGACTGCACGAAGTTCGCTTGATACGACACGCACCGGCGGAACTGCCCCGCTTGATCCACAACAGGCCCTGCAGAGTCTGCAGACGGCTCCAGGCCTGATCGCCGAACTTGTCGCCGCCGAACCGCTGATACAAAGTCCGGTTGCTGTCACATTCGGCCCCGATGGCTGCGTCTGGGTTGCTGAGATGCGCGATTATCCACAGGGAGGACCGGAAGCCGGTATCTCCGGAACAATTCGACGCCTGACTGACACAAATGGCGATGGTCAGCTGGACCACTCACAGGTGTTCCTCGATGGCCTGCCATTTCCAACCGGAGTCACAGTCTGGAGGGACGGCCTGCTGATCTGTGCGGCCCCGGATATCCTCTGGGCTAAAGACCATAATGGGGACGGCCATGCTGACGACGTGGTCAAGCTCTGGTCAGGGTTTGCCACCCACAATTATCAGGCCCGAGTCAACAGTCTTGAATATGGCCTCGATGGATGGCTGTACGGCAGCTGCGGATTATTCGGCGGAACAATTACCTGTCAGAAAACCGGCAGGGTTGTCGAGCTTGGACAACGAGACTTCCGCTGCAATCCCGACACTGGTGTACTTGAACCGGCGTCCGGGTCCACACAGCAGGGACGAGTCCGCAATGACTTTGGTGACTGGTTCGGTTGCGATAATACGGAACCACTGCTGCACTATCCTCTGCAGGATCACTATCTGCGCCGCAATCCACGTCTTGCCGCTGCACGCACCACAGTCAGTCTTCTTGCGGAACCCCAACCCGGCCGCCTCTATCCGATCTCCAGCCAGACACTATTTGCACTCTCCGGCCCACCTGGACGCTCCACCGCCGCCTGTGGCCTCGGAATCTACCGAGACTTGCTGGAAGGAGACGCAGTCACCGGTTGTACGTTGACCTGCGAGCCTGTGAATAATCTCGTCTACAGACAACTTCTGACGCAGAACGGATCCACATTCTCAAGTCGTCGCCCCGAGTCAGAACAGCAGCAGGAATTTCTGGCATCACGCGATCCGTGGTTTCGACCTGTCCAGGCTCGCACCGCACCCGACGGTGCAGTCTGGATCGTGGACATGTACCGGTTCGTGATCGAACATCCCATCTGGATTCCGCCGGCAACACTGGCGGAACTGGACACACGAGCAGGCGCTGATCGAGGACGAATTTACAGAATTCGTCCAAAAGCCGCGGAACTGCGCACCGTTCAGGATCTGACAAAGCTGCAGGGTACTGAACTGGCGGCGGCTATGGGGTCACCAAACGGCACAGTGCGTGATCTTGTCCAGCAGTTGATCCTCTGGAATTCTGATCTGACCGCTGCCGGGGCGCTTGAGACACTGCTGCAGCACACGCTGCCCGCAGTTCGACTGCAGGCAGCATCCACACTTGCCTGCCTCAACAGACTCAGTGAAGCAGCAGCGGTCCGCCTGCTGCAGGATCCTGATCCGCAGGTTCGGCGACATGCCATTCGTTTGTGTGAGCCATGGCTGCCCGATTCAACTGCTGCGGCTACAGCCATTACCGCACTCCGGAATGACCAGTCGCAAGTGGTCCGCATGCAACTGGCCTGTACCGCCGGACTGCTGCCCTCTGCGCAGGCTGGTGAAGTCCTTGCGGATATCCTTGGCGATCCCGACAGCGATTCTTTCCTGCTGAGTGCTGCTCAGAGTTCTCTGAACTCTGACAACATTCTTCCGGTGCTGCACAGACTGCGTGGGAGTAACGCAGCAGCACCGCACCAACTGCTGCAACAGGCCATTGCCATCACGGCTGATGATTCTGCTCGAACACTTCTGCAGGATCTGTTGCAGACAGCTGACCTGACTCCCAACTCCTCAAATCTCACGGCAGCCACAAGTGCACTCCGTGGCTGGCTTCAGCGAAAGCAGGCAATCGAACCCCGCCAGCTTGAACCTTTACAGTCGCTTCTCAGAAACTGCGAACGGCTCTCGGTTGATGCACACAACGAAATTGAAACTCGTATCGCAGCCACTCGTTTGCTGGGAGCCGCAGCCGGCGTACAGATTGATTCCGGACCGGCTCTGGTGCGACTGCTTACACCGCAGACTCCGCTCCCACTGCAGAAGGTGGCTGCCGAAGAACTTCTGCTCAGTCGCCAGCCTGATCTGGCCCGCGAAATGCTCAGCGACTGGAACTCAAAATCCCCGGAGATTCGCGGTGTTCTGCTGACAGGCTTCCTGCAACGTGACGAATGGACGCAGACTGTGCTGCAGTCGCTGAAATCCAGACAATTGAATCCCGGAGAACTCAGTGTCCTTCAGAAACAGCAACTGCTCAGCCACTCCACAGCAGCAATTCGTGAAATGGCATTGAGTGTGCTTGAAACACCATCTGAGGACAGTCGTGCCCGATTGATCCAGAAATACTCATCTGAGATGCGGCAACCCGGAGATCCAGCCAACGGGCCTGACATATTCCGCAAACATTGCTCGGCATGCCACAAAATACGCGACATTGGCAATGAGGTCGGTCCGGATATCACTGCGTGGGGCGCACGCCCCGTTGAAGCACTGCTACAGGCAGTTCTGGATCCAAACCTCGCTGTTGATCCGCGCTATCAGGGATATGCAATCCTGCTGACAGACGGTCGCAGCCTGAACGGACTCATCCGCGACGAAACCGACAACAGCCTGAGCCTGCTTGCAGCCGAAGGTCGAAGCAGCCTGCTGCTGCGAACCGATATCGAACTTATTCGCAGCACAGCCAGATCACTGATGCCGGAAGGTCTTGAACAGAATCTCACTCCGGTTGACCTGAACCATCTGTACGCATGGCTCAGAACTCTCCGAAGCCCTCCCCGCACGTTCGAGGGTAATCAGCCTCAAGTGATCGATATCCCACAGTCCGGTAACGGCCTGCTCAACGCTGCGACAGCGGAAATCTATGGCACAGAGATTCTGTTCGAACGGCCATTTGAAAACATCGGCTACTGGCACGGCCCGGAAGACCATGTTCGCTGGCAACTACGCTCTTCCATTGCCCGAGAATTCACTGTGTGGGCTGAATGGGCCTGCCACCCGGACTCGGCTGAAAACCCGGTAATCATCGAAACATCAGCCGGCAGACTGCGTGCTTCCGTGCAATCCACCGGCGGCTGGGATCGCTACCAGTTGCAGCGCCTTGGCACTGTACTGATTCCCGTCGGCGACAGTGACCTGATCGTCCGCCCCGAATCTGACCCTCGAAATGCACTGGCCGACCTGCGTGCCATCCACCTTGTTGCAGATGATGGTGTCCCGCTGGCACGTGGCATGACCGCCAAAACTGTACCACTGCCGGATACACCGGCCGGGCTGGCCGCATGGTTACTGAACGACAGCCTGCCACAGTCCGACCGCGAAGCTGCCGTTGGTCCAACACTTCAAATTGCCCCACAGATCCTGCCGCTGCTCACTGCTGAGCTGCCGGATACCGCAGGATCGTCCGAGGAATACCGCAGGATTCCATGGATCTGGCGGGTTGCGATCGCCGCAGGAAAAAGTGCTCAGGATGACCTCATCCTCAGTCTGCTGGAGAAATCACTGCCCGATCGAAATGATCGACTTGAACACTGGCAGGCGGTCGTTATTGGTGGCGGCCTCATCAACGGCATTACTCTTGCTGGTCGCTGGCCACAGGACGTACTGACAGCTGCTCGACTTTCCGATCGTGGCTTGCTCGAACGCTGGAATACGGCCCTGCATCTGGCCGATCAGATGTTGCGTGACGACAACGTTCCAACAGGAACTCGCTACGATGCACTGCGAATGATTGCACTCCTGCCGGAACAGCAGGCCATATCAGGAATCCAGCCGTGGCTGAAATCCGACGTCCATCCCGAACTGCAGATGGGCGCTGTCAGCGGGCTCGGCGATATTCAGAACCCCACCGCCACCGCCGCACTGATCCAGCATTACCCCGGACTCACGCCCGAAAATCAGCAACTAGCTGTCAACGCCATGACTCGCAGCCACGTCCGCAGCCTGCAGTTGCTGGAAGCCCTGAAAACCGGCACACTGCCACCTGAAGTGGGCCGGATTGAAGCCGTCAGGAAACTCCTCGACAGCGACAACCCAGCCGTCAGAAAAGCTGCCGGAGAAATCCTTCGCCCCGCGCCGTAAAAAAATGACCGCCAGACATTCGCCTGACGGTCAACAATCATCACAACAGAAGTATTTCGAAGGTCAGCTCAGATTCACCTCGCGCCCTGCTGCATCTTCGGCACGAAACGTCATATGCTCGAATGACACATCTGACTTCGTCACAATCACAACCTCAACTTCATTTTCGTCCTCAATCCGGATGAGGTCTTTGCGTTTGCGGTTGTTCAGGTAATTACCGACCCGATCGTGCACCTCGATCAGCATGCGAGTCACCTGCTCGTGACCCGCAGCTGACATCACCAGTCGCATCACCTCAATCGAAAGACTTTCCGCAGTCTTCACCTGACCCACACCGTTACATGATGGACAGTTTTCATAGACAGACCTGCGCAGCGATGGACGAATCCGCTGCCGCGTCATCTCGATCAGCCCGAACGGACTGATTCTCAGTACTCGAGTCCGAGCGCGATCGCGTTCAACAGCCTCGCGCAGCGCCCGCTCGACACCCCGACGATGACGTTCCTCACGCATGTCGATGAAGTCATTAACGATCACACCGCCGAGGTCGCGCAGTCGAATCTGACGAGCAATCGCTTCCGCTGCTCGCAGATTCATCAGATATGCACTCTTCTCAGCGTCGTTGTCAGCCCGGAAACTGCCGCTGTTCACGTCAATCGCTACCAGAGCTTCCGTCTGGTCAATGACCAGCGAACCACCACCCTGAAGCGGCACATGGCGATCGTGAATTCGAGCAATCTCATTCTCGATGCCATACTTGTTGAACAACGGCTCACTGCCCGAATAGCGCTGAATCCGGTTCACATTCGACGGCATCACGATCTTCATGAACTCCCGAGCACGCTCGAAAGCCCCGTCTTCGTCAATCAGAACCGTGTCGATCTCATTCGTATAAATATCCCGAATCGTACGAATGATCATGTCACTCTCTTCATAGATGCCGGCCGGAGACGGCGTCTTCTTCAGACGAGTCACAATGGTTTCCCAGAGTCGCAGCAGATAACTGAGGTCACGCTTCAGATCCGACTCTTCCCGGTCAATTCCCGCCGTCCGAATAATGAAGCCCAAACCCTCCGGAGGCTGAATTGACTTCATCGTCTGCCGCAGACGACGTCGCGTTTTCTCGTCATCAATCTTGCGGCTGACACCCACTCGCTGCAGGCCTGGCATCAGTACAAGATAGCGACCTGGAATCGAAATGTAAGTGGAAAGTGTTGGCCCCTTGTTGCCAATCCCCTCCTTGATCACCTGTACCAGCACTTCGCTGCCACGCTGGAAAATTTTCTGAATCGGTGGCTTATTCCGAGCATTCCGCTCGTTCAGATGCTTCGGCGGAGGACCTCCGCGGGACAACTCACGCTGCTCACGGTCATCCTCACCACCATCCTTCACAAGATGACGGTAATACTGAAACTCCACGTCGCTCACGTGCAGGAAACCATTACGCCCTACACCAAAGTCCACAAATGCCGCCTGAATGCTCGGCTCTATATTGACCACTCGGCCCTTGTAGATGTTCCCGACGTAGTTCTCTGCACTGCTCCGCTCAACATACAACTCCTCCAGCACGCCGTCTTCCACAATGGCAATTCGGCTCTCCTCAGGCTGGAGCACATTAATCAGCATTTCCTTCTTCATGATAGTCTTTCAGATCTGCGCAGAGACATCCCGAAGTAAACCAGTGCCCCTGCCATGTCAACGCTACGCTTGCACATAGCGTCAGTGATTCACTCAGCACGGCCGACGAACGTCGCCAGCCGCCGCATGTGCGTCACACACACACCCAGAGATCCTGATACCCCGGCAGAACGCCGGAGGCCATCAGAAGCTCAGCAGGTACTGCTGACGCCGTATTTCAAAAAACAGCAACACCCCCAAAGCTGACTTTGCAGTCAAACCTCAGAAGTCACTGCCGCTTACAAGATCAGGACATAACCTCGACAATTCCCCCTGCAGATAATGCTCAACATCCCGCGCCAGATCCAACTGACAGGCATGCTGAGCAATCCGCTCTGCCTCGGAAATCGACAGACTTCTGACGATCTCCTTCAACAGCGGAATTGATTGTGGTGTGACACTGAGACTGCGAAGACCCATACCCAGAAGCAGCGGTACGAATCGTGGCTCAGAACTCATCTGTCCACAGACCGTCACCGGTTTCCGGTGCTTTTCCGCCGCCCGCATCACCATTCGTATCAGCCTCAGAATCGAAGGGTCGCCCGCCCGATAAAGACCGGCCACCGTTGGATCTGAACGATCACACGCCAGAGTGTATTGAATCAGGTCGTTTGTACCAATCGAAAAGAAGTCCACTTCCCTGGCAAATTCCTCAGCAAGAATCACAGCCGAAGGCACTTCGACCATCATTCCAACCTGCAGATTTCGCTGAAAAGGGACCCCCTCCTCTTCAAGATCCTCCATCACATCCATCAGGATCATACGCGCCTGCCGATATTCCAGCAGCGAGGACACCAGAGGAAACATGATCCGGACATTACCCCGGACCGATGCCCGCAGAATCGCCCTCAACTGACGCTTGAACATCGGAGCACTCTGCAGACTCAGCCGAATACTGCGCAATCCCAGCATGGGATTCGGAGATTCCTCAAACTGACTCTGCAACAACTGCGGAACTTTGTCCGCACCCAGATCCAGCGTGCGAATCACCACCGGCTTTTCCTGACAGGCATCCAGTACCCGACAATAAGCCTCGTAATGATCCTGCTCTGAAGGTTCACGGTTCCCGCTCAGAAACAGAAATTCCGTACGGTACAGACCGATACCGTCAGCTCCGCGCTGCATGCACGGACCTACCTCCTCGGGAAACTCAATATTCCCACTCAGCTGTATTCGATGACCATCCTGAGTTTCTGCAGGAAGACTGTTAACCCGCACCTGACGCTCACGCACCAGATGTCGACGCGCCCGCGATCGCTCAACACGGCCCAGTGAATCCGCGTCCGGATCTACCACCACCTGGCCACGGTCACCGTCCAGAATAGCCGTCTCACCGCCGGAAACCTGAGCCAGACAGCGCCCCAATCCCACCACAGCAGGAATCTCAAGTGCACCCGCCAGAATTGCGGTGTGACTGGTTCGACCACCAGCCTCTGTCGCAAATCCAAGGACAAAACGAGTATCCAGAGATGCTGTCTCGCCCGGAGTCAAATCATGAGCCAGCAGGACCACCGGTGCAGACAGGTTACGGAGCTCTTCCCGACTGGCACCCAGTAACTTGCCCAGCAGACGCTTCTCCAGATCAAAAATATCCAGAGCACGCTCAGACAGATACTGGTTGCCCATTTTCTGCAACTGACTGGCGTAACCACGCAGCACTCGACTGACCGCAAACTCGGGTGAACGACACTGATCACGAATCAGTGCCTCAACCTCGCGAATCAGACGAGGATCACCAGCCATCTGCAGATGAGCCGAAAAAATGGCCCCATACTGCTGACCAAGCTGCGATGAAACCAACTGCTCGTTCTCACGAATGTCAGCACAGACGTGATCCAGAGCCTCATGAAAACGCTGAAGCTCTGCATCCACCGCGTCGCGCGTGAGATACACTCGAGGGATTCGAAAGTTCTCCGAACCCAGTACCAGAACCGGGCCGGTCTCTATGCCCGGAGAAACAGCGATGCCTGTGAAAACCTTCATGCACGAATTCTAGCCGGAATTTGAGGAAACGGAACACTACCGCCCCCCGAACACCACGATTCATGACCGGTCATCAGCCAATTTCGTCAAATCTGCCCACAAGTCGCCTCATTCCCCCCACATCACCACTGCACCAGACGCCGTTTTGTCCCGAAATGCAACCAACAAGGCATTTTCTGCTGCCAGAGCACCCCCGATCACACCACCAAACTTGAATCGTTTCAGACAATTCCTGCGCTTTTCCCGGTGAAATCCGCAGCCCTTGCGCAATCGGAAATTTTCATGAAGCACCCCCTGCAGCCTGCCCGATAACACAACCAGAAATCAGCCAGACCCCGGGGGGAATCAGGTGGCTTCTGTCACCTGAACGGGTATGGCAACCAACGAAACAGGGGATCACGGATGCGTCCCAGACTCAGACTTTTTACCGGCTCAGAAGATTCTGAGTCGACGATGCTGCACGAGCCTGAGGCTACCATCAAACTGGGCGAACTGACCCGTATCCTTTCAGATGCCATCATCTGGGATCGCACATGGGTGTCAGATTTCGCCGACGATGAAGTCAAAGTCTCTGCGGATCTGTACGAAATCCTTTCGCTGTACTCACGGATGAAACCCAGCGCCTAAGCACCTGGGCTGATCATCCAGATCAGCCACTCGCCAGCAGGGTTGCCACTCGGCACCCCTGCAGGTACTCAGAGATACAAAGACGCTCACGTACCGTGTGGATGTCATGCTGGCCACACCCCAGTGTGACAGCCGGAAATCCATGCTCAGCCATCCAGTTGGCGTCCAGACCGCCATCGCAGATCTGTGTGGCTGGCTTTAAGCCCACAGTTCGCACCGCCACAGCCGCTGACTCCACACAGGCACTGTCAGCAGGCATCCGGAACGGTTCGTACCGCACCTCCTCGCTGAACCGCAGCACACCCGTCACACCAGCAGCATTGCTGACGGCCGAACTCGCTGCTTCAAATGCCGCTCGCCACGCTGCGACAATCTGAGCACGAAACTCGGAATCATGACTGCGGGCCTCAGCCTCAAGCTGCACAAGAGGCATCACTACGTTCGTCGCTGCACCACCACGCACAACTCCCAGATTACTGGTTCCCCGCTGACGACCGCGACGAATCTGCCCGTGCCAACCAGACTTCTGCAACTGCGCTATCGCCAGAGATGACACCACAGCCGCATTGACGCCGTCCTCCGGATGAGCACCTGCATGACTGGCGATTCCATCGATCTCAATCGTCAGATTACTGGCACCCACAGCCCCGATAATCAGCGCCGCAGGATCACGACCATCCCAGTTAAAACATAACGCCGGGCGACCCAGTTTCGATGCCGTTAGCCACCGCGCTCCACGCAGGCCAGTCTCCTCCTGGACCGTAAACAACAACGTCAGCGGCGGATAATCCAGCCCCTGTGATAAAACCTCCAGAAGAGCTGTCAGCACTACGGCACACCCCGCACGATTGTCACCACCAAGAGCCGTCGTTGCTGCTGCCGGACGAATCCAGTCACCCTCACGAACTGGCTTCGCACCAACCGCCAGAGGCACCGTATCCATATGCGCCATCAGCAATCGCCGAGGCCCCTTCTTAGTGCCCTTCAGACGCACAATCAGATTGCCGGTCGTCCCGCCCGCAGGGCTCTTTTTATGAGCACGATCTGTTTCAATGGCCGAATCCGGGACCCCCGCACCACGTAACTGCTGACAAATCCACGCAGAAACATCGTGCTCTGTCCCACTGCCGCCGGGAATCGCAATCAGATCCATCACCCGACCGATTGCACGCTGCTCATGTATCTGAACCATGACTCTCTCCTCCACCACCCGGACATCACTGACAGAATGCAACGGCTTAGACTCTGAGCCATCAACGAAAGTGCGGCCGGAAACTCACCGCTCCATACCGCCTGCCGCTGCCAACTCAGCAAAATCCAGCGTGGCAAAATAGTCTTCGTCGCGGTGGAACCACCGAACAAGTGGAACGGAAAAAGTTTGTGCACAAGTGCGTCTCTCGATTTCATGGATGTCGTCGACCGTCGATGAAATCGTTCTCTGCGCAGGTGTCCTGTGGAAGACTGTCGCGGGTTTCTCTCCACGCAGTGGAACTGCGAAATGTGCAAGAACCGCATCTGC